>JARFPK010000003.1 GCA_029167045.1 Candidatus Methanocrinis natronophilus | reverse complement strand
CGGATTTGAACGCGTCCAGGAACATCGCTACCTTCAGTAGATCTGATCGTAGCAGGCTGTCGTCAACCAGCCAATCGTAGCGTCAAGGACAGCTACAAGCCCCGTCCTTCAGGGCGGGGTAGTTGACGCGGACTGTTTTATGATGTAGTTCACCATCGACGGAGATAGCTTCATCTGCCAGGATATCCTTGAGGAGATCTCTCCGGCGTCAAGTCCGTCGGACTGGAGCTCTTTAATCCTCGCTATCATATCGTCGTTGATGACGTAGTACTCGTCGATATCCTTTCTGTGGCCCCATACGTCCCCCTCGATTATCTGGACCCCCTGGGTCTCCAGGAAAGCCCTGCCGGTGTTGGGCATATTCTTATAGTATGAAGGCGGAACCTGCACTACCCTGAGCCTGGGGCTCGCCTGGAGAAGCCTGAACATGTCGGTGCTGGATGCCCTGTAGGCGAGGTGGACCGTAAGATCGTTCCTCGTGAGGCTTTTTATGTCGTCCTTGGAGCTGATTATCCTTATCTTCATCATAGAACCACCACCGAATCGCCGCTACGTCGTCTCTTCAGACGGATAACCCCCTTAAGCCCCGCCCCCCGCCAAACCGGGGATCTGATCGGGGCCGATCTCGGCTGCATAGACGGTCGCCCGGAGAGGTTGGATATCCTCAAGCCGTCTGTTTTATCATGTACCTGACCATCGACGCAGATAGCTTCGACTCCCTGGAGATCCTTCCAGCGATCTCGTCGACGTTGATCCCGTCGGACTGGAGGTTGTTTATCCTATCGATCACCTTGTCATCGACGGTGTAATATTCGTCGATATCCTTCCTGTGGCCCCATACGTCCCCTTCGATGATCTCGACCCCCTGCATCTCCAGGAACATCTGGCCGGCGTGGGACATCGTCTTGTAGTAGGACGAGGGGACCTGGATGGCTCTGAGCCTGGGGCAGGACTGGAGGAGCCTGAATATGTCCGTATTGGAGGCTCTGAAGGCCAGGTGTATCATCTGCTCGTTTCTGTTGAGCTCTTCTATCTCCTTCTTCGAACTTACAACTCTGATCTTCATCATCAAATCACCTCTGATATAATGGGTTTTTGTGCATCGGATATAAGTTTATTGGAATCAAACAGTTTTGCTCTGATAAGGCAAAATTATTCGAGGACAATATCGCCGAGATATCATCCCGATCATATCCTGAGATCGGGTCGATTATGAGGATCAGAGCCCTCCGATCAGTGGGGCTTTGAACGATCCGGGCCCATCAGTTGGCATCGCCTGAAGATCGGCCCCACTCTGGATATATAATGCATATTTAAATACGCCTGCGGACGGTCGCCTCCTGCGACGACTTCATCGCAGGAGGCGAAGAGTCCCCCCACCGGGGAAGGGCGAGCCTCAGGACCAGGAGCTCCTCGAAGAAGTATCTCTCCCTCGCCACCACCTCCGCTGTCAGCCCCTCGCGAAGCGCCTTCTCCATAACCTCTGAAGTCCCACAGAGGCTTGATATGAGGAGGAGGGCGCGGCCCCCCCCAACCTCCAGATGGTCTCCAAGGGCTTCCAGGAACCTGTTTATCGTCATTCTCCCCGTAGCCCCGCCGTCGAAGGCGCTGTTCAGCCACCCCTCCAGAACTTCCTCCTCCCCCGTTGGAAGGTAAGGTGGGTTGAAGAGGATTAGATCGAAGCGCGAGCCTATCCCGGAGAAGAGGTCGGCCCGGACGGTCTCGATCCCCTCCCGTCGGAGGAGATCGACGGCGATGGGGTTTATGTCTGTGGCGATGACCCTCCGGACCAGGGGCGCGATGGTTTTAGATATGGCCCCTCTTCCGCATCCCAGCTCCAGGACGAAGTCGTCGGGGCGGACCTCCTCTAAGGCTGCTCTGAGGAGGAGGTAGGTATCCTCGGCTGCCTCATAGACCTCTTCCTGATCCGGCCCGTTGGGATCCACCGGGTCCGCCGAGAGCGGATCGAAATGGCCGCCTATCCGATGGGGTGGCTTCACTTCGGCTTCTGGGTCTTCAACAGCCACAGGTCCTCACCTCCCGACCCCCCAGATTTCGTCCATCCCGCTACCGCCATTTTGCCGTCTTTCGTCGAGACGATCGACCTGCCCAGGTCGAAGCCGGTCCCTGCGAAGGTCTTCTCCCAGAGCTCATCGCCCTCGAAGCTCACCTTCAATAGCCACAGATCCTGGCTTCCCATCCCCTGGGAGTCGGTGTGACCCAGGATGACGATCCCTCCGGCCACCACAACGGCCCCCATCCCGCCGTCGTCTCCGGTCCCGCCCAGGGTCTTCTCCCAGAGCTTCTCCCCTTCATAATCGGTCTTGACGAGGAAGAGGTCCCTTCCCCCGGAGGCGAGGTCCTCGGTGACCCCCACCACCAGGAGACCATCTCCCAGGTCGATGATCGAGTTGCCCCTCTCGTCAGAGCCTTTCCCGAAGGTCTTCTCCCAGATCCTCTCCCCTTGGAGGTCCGTCTTCACCAGCCAGACGTCCTTTCCGCCTGCGCCGTAAGATTCCGTCGTCCCCGCCAGGACGTAGCCGCCCTCAACCTCCACCATCGATGAGAAGCCGTCATCCTTCGACCCTCCGATGACGACCTCCCACTCCCCGTTCCCATCGGGATCGGTCTTTACGATCCAACCGTCGGAGCCGCCGGACTCGCCGGAGGTGGTGACCCCGGCGACGATGAACCCGTCCCTCGTATACAGGAGGGCGACACCCCAGTCGTCGCCAGCCCCCCCGTAAGTCTTCTTCCACTTCTCGTAGCCTTCGGCGTCGGTCTTGACCAGCAAGAGGTCTTTTTTGCCGGAACCCCCAGAGTCGGTGACTCCGGCGATGGCAAACCCGTCGCTCGTCTCAACCAGAGCCCACCCCTCGTCCCGGCCCGGGCCGCCGATCGTCCTCTCCCACACCACCTCCCCCTCTTTATCGGTCTTTATGAGGAAGACGTCCCTCTCCCCGGCCCCCTTAGATCCGGTGTAGCCCGCGACGATGAGGCCGGAGTCTCTCCCCTCCAGCAGGGAGAGCCCCCTTTCGTCCCCGGCCCCTCCGAAGGTCTTCTCCCACTTCAGCTCTGGTGGCTGGCCGAGGGCGGTCTGGACCATCGTCGAGATGAGGAGAGCGGCTCCGATCACGGATAAGATGGGGAATAGAGACCTTCGGACGATGCCTCTTTTCATCCGGGATCCGGCGGCATCCATCGTCATCGGTCTATAGCCCACCATTTTCATTCTCCATCGATCTCTAAAGGAACCTATCGAGGGCGATGAATATAGTCAGTATCAGGGCCGCCAGGGCCCATAATGGAGACCTTCTCGCTGGAGCCTGGCCCTCTTGCCCATCTTCCCTCTCTCTTACGTCTCCATCGCCGTCAGATCTCTTCGCTATGACGGCGCCACCCTCCTCGGCCGGAGATGGCCCCACCGTCGAGGGTGGTACCACAACCAGCGCATCGGTGGTGATATTCAGCTCTTCTCCCCCTTCCTCTTCGACTACGATCCTGATCCGCCGGGATTCGACGGTGCAGGCGGTCCCGTCCTCGTCGCGGTAACAGACGATCGTCGGCGGGATCTCAAACCTTCCGGCGACGGGGCACGATATGGTATATATCAGGGCGGCTGTCTCCCCGGGGAGGAGGAGGCGGGTTGAGTCCGTCTCCCCGGAGGCGAGGCTTCCCCAGGCGGGGACCGTCACCTCCGCCGTGACCATCGTCCTGCGGTTGCCTACGTTCGTCGCCGTGAGGGTCACCGTTACGTCCTCCCCCACCCGGACCGTGGTGGGGGCGGCCTTCTTATCCACCTCCACCAGGGGGCCTATGACATCGATCACCGGGCTTCTGGAGGTGACCCTGTAGGTGACGCCGTCGATGGAATAGGTGGCAACTGCCGGCGGCAGGACCTGCCCCACCCCAGGCTTCTTCGCCCGGATGGTGTAGCTCTTCGACTCCATCTCCCCTGGAGGTATGGAGATCTTCCAATTGAGAGGAGTGCCCGTCTCAAAGTCCCGGCCTGCGGAGTCGGTTAGATCGACCACCAGGGGCCTCTCACCCCGGTTGCTGACGGAGAGGCGGACTATGCTCTCATCTTCGAGCTTCATCGCCTCCTCTGCGTATTTGTTCAGCTTGAGGAGGCCAAAGATCCTAAAGCTCGTCCCACCCCAGGATTCGTGGGCGACACCCCTGTCGTCGAGGTACCGGGCCCTGACCTTCACCGAGACGTCCTGAGGTCCGTCCATCGGGGGCGCTGTGAACCTCACCTTTATGGGGTCGATCTCAGCGGTCTTTCGATCCTCGTCCCAGGCCTCCCCGGGGAGGAGGCCCGACTTTCTGTATATCGAGGAGAAGATCGGCGGGTCCGTCGTCACCTCCACCACCACATCTTCCGCTTCTACCACCCCGACGTTCTCGACCTCGACTTTGAGCTTCACCACCTCTCCAGCCTCAAAGGTCTCCTCCTCCGAGACCACCAGGATCCGAATCTCCGGGACGGCGCGGGCGAGGAGGACCACCCTGGCCCGGGGCTCCACCAGGCCGTCGACGAGCCGGTCCCTCATCCAGACCTCCTGGGCTACGACCATCACCTCATCATCCAGGGAGAAGCTCTCCCCAGAACCGAGGGCCCTCGTGGCGACCAGCTCTCCGCCCCTGGATAGCTCCAGCATCACCATCCTCGCCGTCACCTCCTCGGGAGTGAAGTCCGCCACCATCAGGGAGTATCCGCCTGCCGAGAGGGCCTCCCCCCACCGCAGCTCCCCCTCGGCCCGGCCCCCCCACTCGACTCCAGAGCCGATCGTCGAGACGAGGAGGACGATTGCGATGAGTCTCATCATGGGATCAACGCCTGAAGAATATGATGTAGATGACAAGGATCGCCCCTATCGTCGATAAATACAGGATCCTCCTTCCGCCGTCGGATGGTCCGTCCTCAAGGTCTCCCCCGTCCTTCAGGTCGGCCTCTGGCGGCGGATCCTTAGGATCCGTCGCCGCCGCCCGGGCCGGTATCCGCTCGTCGGTCACCTCTTTCTCCGGGGGCGATGCCGGGGTTTGAGCCGCAGCGGCGGTGGCTGCCCTAGGGGCGACGGTCTTCGGATCTGCTTTCTCTTCCGTCTCGAAGGCCATCCCCCTGGGGGCGTAGAAGGTGACGACGGTCCTCCCATCGACCCTGACGGTCCTCCTGTTCTCGTACTCGATCTTCGTCTCGGGGTCCTGCCACCTCACCGCCAGGACGTGGATCCCCTCTTCGATGTTGATCCTCCCCAAGTCGGTGGTGCTCTCCTTCCTGGCGGTCCTCATCCGGTCGTATTCGTCGTTGATGAAGAGGTAGGCCTCCAGGTCCTCTTTGTTGTCGTTTCTGAGCATCACGGTTATGTCGAACTTCGCCGGCCCCGTACTTCGGGTTGTATATAGGGTGACCGGCGTTATCCCGTCCACCACGGCGACGACCTCCTCCTGTTGGACCTTCTTGGTGAGATCGTCCCACCACGTGATCCTGAAGGTGTGAGCGCCAGCCTCGAGAGGGTAGTGTCCGAACTTCGTCTCCCTATCCCTTAAGATATTCTCGGTACCCTTCAGCTCCGAGCCTATGAAGAGAGATACGCTGAGGGTTTTATCGTCCCGGTTGAAGACGTAGACGACCGCCTCCCCGATCTTTGTCCCGGGCGGCTCCGGCTCCGTGGAGACCTCGCCGGGATCCTCTGGACCTGCGTCCTCAGAGGCCGAGACCTCTGAAGCCCCCGTCCCAGGGGACGCCACCTCTCCGGAGGCTGCGGCCGCGCCTGGGACCCCTTCCGGTGGAGCCGGTTCAGACGCCGCCTTCTTCATAACGACCTCGCCGTAGAGGTTCGCCTCGAGACCGGAGGTCGCCGACGCCGGGATCGATATTATGAGGATGAGAGCTATAACGGAGAAGGCCGCCGATGATGGGATATCATTACGGGAAGATCTGCCGCTCATATAGAACATATCGAGTTTGACTTTATCATTTATGAATCATACGTCTCATCGGGGGGCTTCGGCCCATCCCAGGGCGCCGAAATCTTAATTATATTCGAGATCAAACCCCGGAGAAGAACGGCGCCCAGAAGGGAAGAGATGAGGGATATTGATGTCATGAGCCGATCGGAGGGCCGATCGGCGTTGAGAATACTGATCTATGCTGCCATCGTCCTCAGCTCCGCCTCCTGGGCCCTCGGCGACGAGGCCGGAGATTCGAGGAGCCTCGTCCTCGACATCTATGCAGACGATGCCGGGAAGGCCCTCTTGACCGGATACGCCAGGGGGATAGAGGGGCTGCCATTTTTGAAGAGCTCCGAGTACCAGTACGATGAAGACGCCCTCCAGCTTTACGCAGTAACCAACTCCCTCACCACAAAGGACGGGGACGACTGGACGATCAGCCTCCCGGCTACGGGCGGCTACTCCGAGTATCATGTCACGTTTTACCTCTCGGAGAACGTCCAGATAAGCGATATCACAGGAACAGATGGTCTCGATTACCTCGTCTCATCTTCCAGCGACTCCTTTGTCGTGGAGTTTCATGGCTACGACGTAACGAGCCCCATCGCCGCTGTCAGGTACCGGCAGCCTTTGAAGAACGGCAGGGCAGAGCCGTCGGATCCGATGGGCTTTCAAGCGCCGGCCAGGACCACCGCCCATCGAATCCTCGTCGGCGCCCTCCTCCTTCTCATCGCCCTGGTCGCCGTCTTCGCAGCAGCGAGATCCAGGGGTCCCGCCGCGGAAACCTCCCCCAAAGCCCGCGAGGGTCCTTCGACGTCCCGTCCCCCCATCCAGGAGGCGGACGATATCCAGGTTGATCTGGTCGAAATCGATCAGATCCCGAAAGACGACAGGCCCCACCCGGAAGGACCCGTCCCCGGATCCCCGATATCTCCGGAGATGACGGCGGTGATGGAGACCCTTACAGGAAGGGAGAGGTCGGTGCTGGAGGCGCTGATGAACCACCAAGGGAGGATGACCCAGGCGGAGATCAGGTACGAGACGGGGATCCCCAAGTCCTCTCTCACGGGGATCATAATCTCCCTCGAAAGGAGAAATATCATTACAAAGAAGGAGCGCGGGAGGACGAACGTCATCGAGCTATCAGACCGGCTCACCGGAGGAGGAAGATGAGGACGATCAGCAGGTTTCTGGGGGCAGCTGCGGCGCTCCTCATCTTGAGCTTTGCTGGGGCGGTGGCGGAATTCCCGCCGCAGTTCGAGGCCGGATATGAAGAAGGCCTTCAGGGCAGGCCGCCGGGGACGGCCTTCTGCGAATCAGGAGGGCCGATACGCTGCGAAGAAAACGATCCTGCTCTCATATCCATCCTCCTCTCCGGGAGGGGCGTCGCCCTGGGTCCCGGAGGCGAGACCCTCCCCTTGAGGCTCCGGGTGGAGAAGGTGAGGTGGATAGATCCATCCCAGGTCCGCAGGCTCCTGGAAGAGAACAAGACTCTGGGGGAGATCAGGGCGGAGATAGGAGGGGACGATGGGGCCTACGGCTATCGCGGAAACCTCCGCCTGGGGCGAGCCCATTACATCCTCGAGGGGGTGAAGGTCGGCGTCGATGGGGAGAAGACCTCTCTGGAGGCGGAGTTGCTGGAGCCGGCATGGGGAGAGATCCTGGTCCCCCCTGCCCGGGGCTTGAAGAAGGGGGGGACGATCAGCATCGATTCCCGTGACCATGAAGGCTCTGCTATCAGCGTTGGAAGCCTCATCATCCTCTCCGGCCCCCTCGCCGGAAGCTACGTCGTCCTCCTGGACCCTCCGGCGGTCGGAGGAAGGGGGCAAGGTCCTCATACCTCCCCGGGCGGCGATTTGGTCCGGTCGGGGTGGGGATTTGACGGTCCGGGGGCCCGGGACCATCTGGGCAGGCCGGCATCTCCCTCCTGGGGCTGGAGGGGTGTCGAGGTCTCCATCTGGGGGGGGGTCTCAAAGGGTTCCCAGGTAGTCGTCATGCCGTCCTCCCGGGGACCCGGATGCCCGATCGGCTCCGGCACCTCCGCCCCCTGCCATGGGCGATGATACGGACCGGGACCTGGAGCCTCTAGGTGGGCAGAGGTCATCGAAAATCCGGGGATGAAGGGCCGAAGGGATCGGAAGGCCCATTTCAGGTAGGAGGATCGTCTGTCAAGGGCTAAAAGGGTGGCTTATCGTATTCTGATCAGGTAACTCTGCTCCTCGGCCGCCTCCCTCTCCCAGGACCTTTTGAGGATCATAGTGATCTCCGTCTCCCCGGCGGCTATGGGGACGAATGTGAACGTCTCTATTCCACCGCCGCCTATCGTGAGAGGCTGGCTCGCGTCGAAGCTTTTATCCTTCAGCCTTATCATACCGCCATCGAACTTCGCATCCCAGACGTATCCGGTGGTGGGGACCGACTCCATGGAGAGGGTGAACTCCTCGTTCACCTTTACGTTCAATTCAAGAGATCTCATATCCAGGGTCACCATCGATATAATCAGATTAATGATGAAGAGAGGGATATAAGCCATCACCCCTCTTCCTCATATTCACCCCTCTTCCTCATATATATCACTTGATCTCGATCTCGGCGACGACGTCGTTGTAGTCCTGGTCACCGAGGCCGTAGAGGTCCTCCCACCTCAGCTCCCACTTGTACGTTCCCTTCTGGACCTTTATGACGTGGTCGCAGGCGTCCTTGTTCCAGGCGTGGGTTGTATAGTAGATGTTCCCGTCGGGGGTCTTCAGGGCGAATATCAGCTTCTGGCCGGCGCTGAAGGTCCCCACGTCGAAGGTCTTGCCCACCTGGGAGTCGGAGGCCTTGAATATCAGCTTGTTCGCGGGAGAGCTGAGCCGAAACTCGCTTTCGTACGCCGCAGACTTGCTCTTGAATTTGGCGACGACCTTCCCGGTCTTGGGCATAATTATGTCGTCGTTGAGGGCCGGGAACTCCGCGGTGTAGAAGGCGAAAGTGCTCCCGATCCCGCACCCGCCGTACTTTATCCTGAACCACCCCTTCTCGCCCCAGCCCGTTCCCCAGCTGTTCTTACATATCCAGCACTGATCCTTTTCGCTGTAGCCGACGACGGCTATGGCGTGATATCCGGCAAGGTCTCCGTTGGCATGTCTGTATACTCCGCCCCTGTAGCTGAAGAAGTCACCGTAGACCGCCATCCCCGTGATCACCGGGCCGTGTCTGCATATCCACTCTTTCGCCTGGGAGGGTGTGTTAAGGGACCTCCATCCCTGGATCTTGATTATCCTCTTGGCCCTGTCGGGGCAGGGCTTGCACGCCTGGTCCTTGTCAGTGTAGAGGTAACAGGCTTCGTCGGGGATCCCCTTGCTCTTGACGTAGTCGAGGGCGGGAGGGAAGTTCCATCCGCTCGGGCAGCATTTGCCGCAGCCGCAGAAGAAGAGGTCCGCCTGAAGATCTCCAGGTTCGACTCGACGACGGCGCTGGTGGCGAAGGCGACGCAAGAGCCGCACCCCTTCTGATCTTTGACGGGGGTCGTCCAGTCGACGCCGCCTACGTTCCTCCAGTCCCAGCTGGTGAGGTAAGCGAAGCGGAGGCCTTCGCTCGCCATCATCGCGTCTTCCTCGACGATGGCGGTCTTCAGCATCTCCATCTCTTTCTCATCTGCGGCGAGGCCCAGGTAAGTCTTCCTCTTCCCATCGGAGAGTTCGCTCACTTCGGTCTTTCCTGCAGACCACTGCAGTCCCTTCTTGCTGATCTCTCCTCTTATCGTCTTTAGCTCCTCTAAAGGCATCTTCTTTCAACTCCTTTTATATGGTATACCAGATCAAGATCGCGAGCTTGATGGATACGAAATCGTTTCTCCGTATCAGAGATCATCCTACTCCGGCCGAGATCTGATAGCGATTTATCAATAGATCTTTGAAGATATCTACAACCCAGTCTTCAGATCTATCAATATTGTTTAGGGAGAGGTTGTAGTTAAGCTTTACGATTTTTTTTTATTAGTTATTTCGTGTTTTATGGAATATTAGAAGATATTAATTCTGTATGTTTCTCTGCAGAAATTTCATCTTATCCTCAGATTACAATTCTCCTATTGATACTTATATCGCCAAGAAAGCATCTGTAAAGCGGATAATATAGCCGCAGAACTCCTTCGAGTATGGTGGGGAGGATGGAGGAAATCATCTTTCATTTAATAAAGAATGTTATCAGGGCATCAAAGATATAAAAATTGAATAATATAAAAATTTAGTAGTGCTGATCAATCGTAGTCGCCCAAAGATAAGAACCACATAGTGTCGTCAAATATAAAATCTGTATCGTGCGGCAGATGTTGTCGAGGGGGTCGAAGATGCGATCTCCCGGTCGAAGGCTGGGGCAGCGATGATCCTCGGGGACACCTCGAGCTGGACATCGATCTATCACCGTGGGATCGACCAGATCCGGGGCATGAGACCTCGTCGACGGTTCAGCCCTCGATCCTCTCCCGGAGCCTCTTGGCCTCTTTCGCCGTCTCTTTCTTGCCTAGGACCCGGGCGATCTCTTCTATCGCCTCCAGACGGCGGACGACGGAGTCGAGGTAGTTGATCAGGTCGCCGGTATACGCATATATGCCGTAATTGTCGGAGAACTCCTGGATGATCCGGCCCGGGCTCATCCCTTCGGCTCGGAGATTTAGGATCTTGAGGGATGCCTTCCTATCAGGGCAGCCGCAGTAGGGGGAGTCGGGGCAGCCGCAGCGGGTGAACTCCTTGGCGAAGTTTAAAAGCTCCTCTCTCACCTTCGGGTCGAGCCTGGTGAG
Source organism: Candidatus Methanocrinis natronophilus (assembly GCA_029167045.1). GTDB lineage: Archaea > Halobacteriota > Methanosarcinia > Methanotrichales > Methanotrichaceae > Methanocrinis > Methanocrinis natronophilus. Next base: position 77,265 of record JARFPK010000003.1, on the reverse strand, counting down.
ATCCTCGCTGCTGAGTAGGTCCATAACAGAGCCGTGGAGCGCCCTAGAGGAGACCTGCATCCGCAGCGTCGTCGAGATCCTGTCGGCGGCCTTGAGGTAGAGGTCTTCAAACTTCTCAAGGTCGATGGCCACCTCCAGGGGCTCTTTATCACCGGCGAGCCCTCTTCTGATCACCACCACCTCTCCGGGGGTGAGGAAGTGGGCCGCCGCCGCCCGCCCCATCCTGGTCGGGACGATCCCTTTGACGAGATTTGCATCTTGCAGGGCTGAAAGGCTCGATCTCAAATCATCGAGGCCTATCGTCAGCTTGTGGAGCCGGATGAGGTCTTCCTTAGACCCCGCCACCACGGCGTTGGCCAGGACCTCCTCCTGCTGCTCTTCCTCTCCGTACTCGGGGAGGACGTCCTCCATCGTCCCCCGGAGGAGGCGGAGGGCGACCTCATCCTCGGATTCGCCCTTCCCTCCCTGGTACTTCTTCCCCGGCTCGGGGAGGAGGTAGACGACCCCGCGGTCGTGATAGCCTGGCCTTCCGGCCCTGCCCAGCATCTGGTTGAACTCGTGGACAGACAGCCACTCTATCCCCATGGCGAGGGAGTCGAAGATCACCTGGGAGGCGGGAAAATCGACGCCTGCCGCCAGGGCGGCGGTGGTCACCACGGCATCTATATCGGCCCGGCCGAAGAGGAGCTCCACCTTCCTCCTCTGGTCGTACTGCATCCCGGCGTGGTAGGCGGCGGAGTTGGGTATGGCCATGGAGAGGCTGTTGCAGTTCTTCCGCGAGTTGGTGAAGATGATCGTCTGGCCCCGATACCCTGTGGAGGAGGTCATCGCAGCCGCCTCCTTCACCAGCCTCCTCAATAGCCCCTTCTTATCCCGGGGTTCGGCGAAGATTAGGTGGCGTTCTATCGGAACCGGCCTCACCTGGTAGTCGATGAGGTCGGTCCCCAGCTGCTCAGCAAGGGTGGTGGGGTTTCCCACCGTCGCCGAGAGGTAGATGAACTGGGCTTGCGGGTACGAGAACCTGAGCCTTCCGATCAGCCCCGAGAGCCTGTGGCCCCGCTCCTTCTCCTCGAGCATGTGGACCTCGTCGATGACCACCGTCCCCACCTTCCCCAGGTCCCTTCCCGTCCTGAGGATCTGGTCTATCCCCTCGTAGGTTCCGACGATGATCTCCGAGTTCAGATCCTGGTTCATCCTCTTTCCCTTGCCGAGCTTGATTCTGCTCACTCCAACCCTGATGGAGGTCTTCGCTCCCAGGTCCCGATATAAGGATAGCTGGTCGTACTTCTGGTTCGCCAGGGCCACCAGGGGGACGAGAAAGAGGAGCTTGCCCTTGCCCAAAAGGAAGTTTTTGATCCCGGCCATCTCCCCCACGAGGCTCTTTCCGGTGGCGGTGGCCGATACCACCAGGAGGTTCTGTCCCTCCAGCAGCCCCCCCCTGACGGCCTTGGCCTGGACGGGCAGGAGGCTCTCCGTCCGGTTCAATAGAGACGCCTTCAGATCCGGCGGGAGGTCGAGGGTCTCGACGGCCATAGGATCCTCCTCTTTGGCCGCCGGGATCTCGTCGAACTTGGTCAGGTCAGAGTCGAGCCTCTCCAGGGCGAGGAGGGCGAGGACGTCGTCGAGGTTTCTCCTCTTGAGGAGCGTCCTCGCCAGGTGGAGCTTCGCCGCTCGACCCAGATGCCTGAAATCCGCCTCCCTCTGCAGCTCCTCGGCGGCGCACCGCTGGCAGATCACCCCCCCCTTGAAGCGGATCGCCTTTCCATCCAGGGGGGTGAACTTCCTCTTCTCGGAGATGCAGAGCTGGCATATTGAGACCTTACGGTGAGGGAGCTGGTAGCCTTCGAGAAACTTTATAAATTGCCCTTCGCTGACAGGTTCGCCCCTGGCGACGTAGATGGCGGACGCCTTGCGCAGGAGCCTCACCAGATCCTCGGGCTGCAGGTACCTCTCGTCCCCGTCTTTGTTGATGAGGAACTTCTTGGGGCGGGGGCCTTTCGGCGTCTCCTGGAGGCGGAGATACCCTTCGAAGAGCGTCTCAGCGCCCCGAAGGGGGAGGATGAGGACTCTGCCCTTCTCCGCCCTCGCTAGAACCTGTATCGGCATCTCGACCCGGTCAGGAGGTCGAGAGGTCGACGAGTTCGTACTTCAGCCCCTCGGCCTCGAGCCTTCCCATGAGGTTTGGGACCTGTTCGTCGACGCAGACGATGACCGAAGAGACGCCGTGGAAGGCCGACTCCACCGCCGACTCCTTCGCCCCGAAGAAGACATCCGGCTCCCGGCCGATCTTCCTGAGGGCGACGAGGGGCTCTATCCCCAGGGCCCCCACCATCTTACCCTCTCCTACGATCTCTCTTAGGGCGGCGAGGTCCACGCTCCTGGATCCTCCCATCTGGACCCTGGGAACTTTGCAGACGGTGATAGTCCCCTCCTTGAGGCTGATGAGCCCTTTGAGGTTTGATATCCCCACGTCTTCGCCGGCCTTGGCGTCGGAGATGGTGACGCCGGTCGCTCCATCTCCTTGCTTCCTGCCGACGTAAAGGAGGCCGCCCCTCATCTCCAGGGAGACCGTCTCTCCCTCCTGGAGGTCCTCGTCAGCGATGGCCCCCCAGACCGAGACGTGGCTTATGATCTCCTCCATGACGAACCGTGCGTACCGTTTCAGCTCGGCGGCGGACTCCAGGAGCATCTCCACCCCCTCTTTTGTGATCCTGTACCTCATCCTCCCGTCGGATATCACAAGCCCGTCGGCCACCAGGTCCTTGATGTACTCTGAGATCGCCTGGGGGGTGACGCCGAGCTTCTCTGCCACCTCTTTCTGCCGGACGTTCGGCTGGTTTGCAGCGATCTCCACCAGGATCTGGAACCGGGAGCTCTCTCTCTTGCTCTGTAAAACGTCGACCATCTTCTAAACCTCTTCCTTGGAGAGCTCTATCCTCTGTCCTCTGACGGCGAGACTCTCCGCCCTTTTGGCAGCGCCTCTTATGAAGGCCTGGCTGAGGTCGAGCTCTCGAGAGAGGTTGGATAGAGAGGTGTTACCCTTGGCGACTATATACTCAATCTTCTCTGTCGTCTCTCGGAGCTCATCATCAGACATGGATGTCAGGTATATTAGCTCGCTGAGATCCTCCAGGGTGCATACGAAGTTCGCCTGGATCCTGGAATAGCTGGAATGGTACTCCTTCTCCGGGCTCTCTCCGGGGTTTGGCATCTTCCACTTAGTCTCGACGAGCCCGCTCGTCTTCAGAAGCTCCAGGCTCCTATGAACCCCCTTTTCGTCGCCTAGAAGGCTGGAGAGCTCCGTCTCCGTACGCCATTCGGAGCTGAGCTCTTCGAAGACCCGTTTGTGAACTTCCGAACCGAAAGCCAGGAGCAGAGGAACAAGATCTGATGGATCGTTGATGATCCGGGTTCTCTTTCCCATCGCGCTAAACCTCACCGGCCAATTGACGCTCAAATTTGATAAATCTTTTGAAGAATCCGTCCAAGCCCTGAGAGGGGATGAAAGGATATCTGGTAGACGTTGGTGCTGTAAGATCGAGGGCAGAGAGACGGCGAAAGTCCCATCCCCGCCCTTCGCCCCTAATTTCCCCTATGAAGCGTCTATGCGACCTCATGGATATCGACGGGGTCAGATCAGCCTCACCGTCTCCAGGTTCATGGGGGCCATCGTCGGAATCCGCTGCTTCTTGTAGATGGAGCTGGCGAGGTCGAGGCAGTTGCTCTCGTCGCCGTGGTTTGTGATCACCCTGGAGGGCTTGGGGTAGACCCTCCTGACGTAGTCCATCAGCTGGTTTCGGTCCGAGTGGCCGGAGAAGCCGTCAACGGTCACCACCTCCAGGTTGATCTTGACGGTCTGGGTCTTGCCCTCGGAGGAGAGGGGGACCTCGTTCCAGCCCTTCTGGATCCTCCGGCCGAGGGTCCCCTCGGCCTGATATCCGACGATGACGAGGGTGTTCTTCTCACCGGGGCCCAGACCCTTCAGGTACTCCAGGATCGGGCCGCCGTTCATCATGCCGCTCGTCGCCAGGATGACGCAGGGGTCCCCGTCCATGATCCCCGCCCTCTTGCTTGCGCCCTCGACCTGGACGAAGCATTCCGAGAGGAAGGGGTTGATCCCCTTGTGGAATATGAGGTCCCGCAGTTCATTGTTCAGGTACTCGGGGTAGGATGTATGGATCGCCGTAGCCTCGTAGATCATGCCGTCGAGGTAGACGCTGATCTCCTCCAGGGACTTCTTCCTTATAGCCTCCTCCAGGGCGATCATCACCTCCTGGCTCCTTCCGACGGCAAAGGCAGGTATGATCACCTTCCCGCCCCGCCTTATTGTATCCCGGACCACCTTGAGGAGCCTCACCTCGGCCTCTTTCCGGGATGGCTGGGTGCTCGACGACCCTCCATAGGTAGCCTCCATCACCAGGGTCTCCAGTCTCGGGAAGGTGTGGACTGCGGGGTCGAAGAGCCTCGTCTTCTCGAACTTGAAGTCTCCAGTGAAGGCGACGTTGTAGAGGCCGTCTCCGACGTGGAAGTGGCATATGGCAGACCCCAGGATGTGGCCTGCGTTATGCATCGTCAGCTTCGTATCCGGGGCTATGTCGGTGACGTCGCCGTAGTTCAGGGTTATGGTGTGCTTCAGAGCCTCCCTGATCATCGCCGAATCGTAGGGGGTCCTCTTCCCCTCTCTTCCGGCGACGTCTATGTAGTCGAGCTGGAGGAGGACGAAGAGGTCTCTCGTCGGCTGGGTGCAGTATATCGGCCCCTCGTATCCGTACTTATATAGCATCGGAACGAGGCCGGCGTGGTCGAGGTGGGCGTGGGTGAGGACGACGGCGTCGATCTGGTTCAACGGGTAGACCTCGGGGATGTAGAGGTAGGGGGTGGCGCTGTCGTCGGAGCCGACGTTGACGCCGCAGTCGACGATGATCTTCGACTCAGGGGTCGATAGGAGCATGCAGCTTCTTCCCACCTCCCGGCACCCACCTAAGGTGGATATCCTCACCCACTGGTCCTTCGAGGCGACGTCTCTATGAATCCTCTTTCCTATCGTCTTCAGGATCTCTTTTCTTTCGGACTGGACCGACCGGAGGTAATCTTTGGTGTTGGCTATGGTGGAAGACCTCACCGGCGGCGTCCTCACCACCTTTGGGGTCCAGCCGATGAGCTTTGTTATCTCCCTTAAGGTGGCTCCGTGCCTTCCTATGACCAGGCCGGGCTTCTCTGCCTCGATCACCACCTCTCCGGTCTCGCCGTCGAAGTAATAGTTGCTCAGCCCCGCCTCGGGGGGAACTACCTGCTGGATCTTCTTCACCGCTCCTTCGGGGTCGGCGAGGACCTTCAGGTCAGGCCTCACCACCACCCTCTTTCTCAAATCTTTTGCGAGGGAGCGGACTATCTCTCCATCATCTGCCAGCTTTCGGGGGTCGTCGGTGTATATCACCAGTTCAGGCCCTTCGAATTCTATGCCGGTGACGTTTATATTCGCAGGGAGCTTGCTCTGCACTCTCCGCTTGAGCTCAAGTAGGACTTCCTCAACAGACAATGAAACACATCCAAAAAAAAGTTTATTTAGTTAGAGGGTCTGCCGGATCTTCTCCACAACAGATTCATCTACCACCTCATACTTCTCGGCGGTGATCTTGACCAGCTGAATTACGTCGCCGGAGCCCGAGTCTCTCTTCATGGCGTTGTGGATAGCCCTCACGGCGAGCGTCGCCCCCTCCTCTATCGTCATCTCCGGGTCATAGAGCGCCTCCAGGACGCCGTATGCGGTCGGGGAGCCGGACCCCGTGGCCACCACCTTCTGCTCCTCGATCTGCCCCCCCAGGGCGTCGAGGGAGAAGATCTGGGGCCCCTTCTTGTCGACGCCCCCCAGGAGGAGCTGTACCATGAAGGGGAAGTATCGCCTAGAAGCTAGGACGTTGGAGAGGAGAGACGTCGTCCCCCGGACCGTCATCGGCTCGCCCCTCTGCATATTATAGAGCTTCGACTCCACCTGGATCATCCTGACGATGGACTGAGCGTCCCCCACCACGCCGGCGGTGGTCAAGCCGACGCGGTCGGCGATCTGGTATATCTTCTTTGCAGTGGAGCTAGCTATGAAGTTGCCCATCGTCGCCCTGCTCTCCGAAGCTAGGACGACACCATCTTTGCAGACGATCCCCACCGTAGTTGTGCCTTTGAACACCTCGACCATCTAAATACCTCGGATTAAAATCAGAAAACGGACGGGTTCTCTTCACCACCATCACTATATAAATCTTCCGCGCCTTTCACCTTCCAGGGGACGAGAAGTGGCTGCGGGAGACTTAGATCCCGATCTCCTACCCCTTCCGTCAAAGCCCGCGGAAAGATCCTTAAATACGATGACGCCACCAGATCTGGCCATCTCAAGATCGATGAGATGGCGGAGAGGAGATGGGCCCTTTGCACCCCTGGATATACGAATACTACATAGACCCCATCGTCTACGACACCGGATACAACCCGGTGAACACCGTCACCTGGGCCCTGGTCCTGGGGTTGATGCTGATTGGGGTCATGAGGCTCTTCCGGCGGCTCGATATCAGGATCGACGAGCCCTTCGTCCTCTCCACCGTCCCCTACATTCTGGCGGGCTCAACCCTCCGGGTCGTCGAGGACGCCGACCTCCTGGCGGCCCCGCTGAAGTATCTGCTCATAACGCCCCTGATATACTTCCTGGTGGCGGCGGTGGCCCTTTCTGCTCTCATCTTCTTCAAGGCGGCGATGAAGGAGAGGTACCTTTCTGGCTATGCCGCCGTCGGCCTTTGCTGGACCGGGGCTAACCTCATCCTACTGGCCTCTCAGGGAGGCGGGAGCCTGGGGATACCTGCCGTCATCATCCTGATGGGATCGGCGGCCGCCCTGGCGGCGTGGGCCGTCGGCAGCAGGCTTAACTTCCAACTCCTCTCGGATCGGCTGAACCTGCTCATCCTCTGGGCTCACATGATGGACGCCACCTCCACCTACGTCGGTGTGGACTGGTTCGGCTATCACGAAAAGCACGTTCTGCCTAACTTCTTGATCGACCTTTCAGGGACGGCCCTGGTGATGTTCCCCCTGAAGCTTCTGATCATCATACCCGTCCTGGCCCTCATAGAGGGCGGCCTTAGGGAAGACCCATCCCTGCGAAACCTGACCCTCCTCGCCCTCCTCACCCTGGGGCTTGCTCCAGCCCTGAGAAATACCATCAGGCTGACCCTGGGGGTATGAGTGATAACAATTGTTAAATAGCCGCCGCAACCGATCTTCGTCCCGGATCGAGACCTCGCGGACTACGTCTCCAGATGGACGGAGAAGAAGATCATCAAATGGGACGGTTACTGCTACGTCCACGACCGGTTCACCCCCGAAGAGGTGAAGGCGGCGAGGCTCGCGAGGAGGTCGATAGAGAGGATGCTCTACCTATAGAAGGGATCCGGCTCACCAGCCCCTTATCCTCTCCCGGCCGGTGTAGACGTTCATCTTCTCCCCTCTGACGAAGCCGACGATGGAGAGGCCGGTATGTTCGGCGATCTCGATGGCGAGGCTCGTGGTCGCCCCCCTGGAGGCTATGATGGCAACCCCGGCCCGGGAGCATTTGAGGGCCATATCCGAGGATATCCTCCCGGTGGTGGCGACGAAGGTCTCTTCGAACCTGATACCGTCCAGGAGGGCGCGGCCTATCACCTTGTCCAGGGCGCTGTGCCTTCCTATGTCCTCGACTTTGCATATGACACCACCATTATAGAAGAGCCCCACGGAGTGGACGCCTCCCGTCGCCTTATGAAGCTTCGAGATGGAGATCTCCTTCAGGGCCGCTCGAAGGTCTCCTCTATCGACCCTCAGGTCTGATGCCACCTTCCCAAGCTTCGACTCGTCCAGGAAGGAAGAGGCTCCACCGCATCCGCTCAAGATCGGCCTCTTTGACCTGATCGCCCTGATCGGATTGGTCAGGACGACCTTTACAACCTTCTCCTCCACCACCAGGGACTCGATCTCTTCAAGCCCCCCGACGATCCCTTCGGAGTAGAGGTGGCCTGCAACGAACTCCTCTGCCATGGCAGGGCTCGTCATGGCCGTGGCGAAATGCCTCCCGTTTATGAATATCGAGAGGGGCGTCTCCTCGACGACCGGGTGGACGCCTTCGACGGCCCCGTCTCCGTCCAGCTTGAGGCATGAAAAGATCCTCATCAATGAAGACCACCCCGAGATATGGAGACCTTCTCAGTGCAACAGGTTATGGAACCGTAATCTGGAACCGTCATATGGAACCCTCATATGAAACTCTCATATCGGAACGTCATTCTGACCTAAGCGATCTTAGATATCTCCTCGACGGCTGCGAGGAGCTCCTCCACCTCTTCGGCGGTGTTGTATAAGTATAACGACGCCCGGACGGTCCCCGCCGGAAGGCCGAGGTGTCTCATGAGAGGGATGCAGCAGTGGTGGCCCGACCTGACCATGATATCCGACCCCTCGTCCAGGAGGTGGGCGACCTCGGTGGGGCTCACGCCCGCCACGTTGAACGAAATGATACCGACCCTCTCTCTCGAATCGACGGAGCCGTAGACGTCGACCCCCTCGATATCGAGAAGACCTGCAAGAAGCCGTCTTGTGAGCCGGCCCTCGTGGAGGGCGATCTCCTCCATGCCGGCGTGCCGGAGGTAGTCGACGGCAGCCCCGAGGCCGATCCCCCCCGCCACGTCGGGAGATCCCGCCTCATACCCTTCGTAGCCCCCTTTCAGGGTGTAGCCCTCAAGGTCGAGCTCCTCGACGGCCCCTCCGCCGACGAGGAGGGGAAGGAGATCGTACTCCCTCATCCAGAGGGCCCCCGTCCCCGAGGGGCCGAGCATCTTGTGGCCGGAGAAGCAGAGGTAGTCGCAGCCGAGGTCGCCGACGTCCGTCGGGACGTGGGGGACGGCCTGGGCCCCGTCGAGGAGGAGGAGGGCTCCCCTCTCCCGGCAGATCTGCGATACCTCCCTCGCCGGAAGGGCGGTCCCCAGGACGTTGGATGCGACCGTCATGGCGACGAGCTTCGTATCGTCGCCTATGGCGGCTTCGAAGCTGGCGGGATCGAAGGATCCATCCCGGTCCGGCTCCACGATCTTCAGGCCGATGCCCCTATCCTTAAGCCTCATCCAGGGGAGGAGGTTGGAGTGGTGCTCTGCTGCCGTCGTCACCACCACGTCCCCCCGCCGCCATTTTATGCCGTAGGCGACGGCGTTTATCGCCTCGGTGGTGTTCCTCGTGAAGACCACCCCTCCTTCGGCGCCGATGAAGCCTGCGACCTTCCGGTGGGCGTTTCTGTAGATATCGTCCGCGAGGCGGGAGAGTCTGTAGACCCCGCGGCCCACGTTCGCCCGATATCCCCTGTAGTATTCGAGGATCGAGGCGAGGACAGGCTCGGGGGTGAGGCTCGTCGAGGCGCTGTCCATGTAGATGACGTCTTTCAGGAGGGGAAAGTCCCGTCTTATCTCATCGGGGTTCATAGGACCTCGTTTGCGCTTCCCGTTCTGTACCCCTCCAGGTCCAGGGATACGTATAGAAAGCCTACCCTCCGTAGCTCTCTTACGACCTCTTCCCTCATCCCCAGGATCTTCTCGAGATCGGTTTTTTCCACCTCGATCCTGGCCGACCTCCCGGAGACCCTCACCCTGACGGTCCGAAACCCCCGGCCCATCAGGAACTCTTCGGCCTCCTCGGCCATCCTCAGCTTATCGGGGGTGATCCTCTCGCCGTAGGGGATCCTGGAGGCGAGGCAGGCCATGGAGGGCTTATCCCAGAAGGGAAGGCCCATCTCCTTCGCCAGGTCCCTGATATCCGGTTTGGTGAGCCCTGCCTCGGCGAGGGGGTGGATGATCCCCTCCTCGTCGGAGGCTCTGATCCCGGGGCGGAAGTCCGCGTAGTCGGAGAGGTTCACCCCGTCGGCGACCCGTCCGATACCCTCTTCTTCTGCGATCTCCTGGAGGGCTTTTGCGATCCTCCGTTTGCAGAGGGCGCACCTGTCGGGGGGGTTTTTGGCGATATCTTCAGATTCGAGGATCCTGTAGCCGACGATCCGGTGGCGAAAGTCCAAGGATCGGGCCATCTCCTCCGCCTCCAGAAGTTCGCTTCGGGGGATCGCCTCAGAGTCGAGGGTGACGAGAAGCGCCCCATCCCCGAGGACCTCGGCGGCCACCGAGGCGAGAAAGGAGCTGTCCAGGCCGCCGGAGAAGGCGATCAGTATCCTTTCATCTTCCTGGAGGATCTCCTTGAGCCGATCCAGCTTCTCCGCCCTCTCTTCGAGCCTCACCGTCAGTTCTTCTCCGCCTTTCATATCCCTCGGCTCGTATCACCTGCAGCCTTCACATTCATCCCGGGCCTCGACCTCTTCGCCCTCCCTCAGCATCCTGCAGATCTCGCAGATCTTGTCGGTAGGGTCGAAGGCGTCGCTATGAACCATCTCGTCGGCCAGCCTCGTTATCGCCTGGTTGACCTCATCGCTAAAGGTGATGCTGTACCCTCTCTTCTTGGAGACGTACTGGGAGACGGCGGGAGGGCTGATCTTCAAGAGCTGGGAGACCTCCTTCTGAGATAGCCCCCGGTCTACCAGCTCTTTGGCGACGGCGGCCCTTATGCTCGGGAGGGTATCCCAGACGGCGGATTCACATGGAAGCTTCATATTTCACCAAAGATCTATCTCGGTCTAAAGCTCTTCTGGATAACGATCGTGAATCTATGGGATATAAACCTTCTCGATGCGCCGGCAAGTTATGAAAAAATGAGGGATAGGCCCGAAGGGAGATTCGGGGCGGCCTTCAGAGCCCCGCCCTCTCGACGATGACGTCGGCGACCTCTCTTGCGCTCTTGAAGGGAAAGTCCGTCTCCTTCAGGACCTTTCCGGAGTCTGCGGCCGTCAGCTCACAATCTCCTGCTTTGCATTTGGTGGCTGCACCCGCGGGCATCGCCGCCAGGGGATCTCGCAGCTTTATTCGGATCTCTCTGACGAAGGGGCCGGGGTGGAGGCGGGAGCCACCCCTCAATCGGCAAGAGTTTAGCTTCGATGCTCCAAAGAAAGCAAAAATATAATTTAGGATTCTGATATAGGGGCTGAGAAAAATTATCCTGATGGGAGGGCGACCGACAGGCGGGGCGACCGTCCCCTCTCCAGGGCAATTCTTTCCTTTGGGATCCTGTGCGGATCCTAATTATTTGCCAGGTTTGTGGACCAGTCGTCTCCCGTGAAGATCCTGGGATCGTAACCCTCCCGCTTCAGAGCGTACCAGACCGCCGATGCGTGAAAGGCGTCATCCGAATATACCGCCACCGGCTCGTCGATCTCAATTTCCGAGAATAGATCTGCCAGCTCGGCTTTGCCCTTGATCCTTCCATCCGCCAGGACCGCCACGTAGGGGATCTTCCTGGATCCCGGCAGGGGTTCAGCCGACTGCTCCTCTGAAGGCCTTGCATCCACCACCTGGGTCCCATCGCCATCAAAAGATTCAAAATTCACGATCAGATCCCTTCGTGGGGCGGGATTGTAGTCCGTCGGGGATTTGGCCATCGGCCCGCTCTCTTTGATCTCGTTGGCATCCTCCAGAATCTCGATCCTCTCCTGACCGAGGTAATCGAGGATCAGATAGACGAAGGTGGCGACAAAGGGATCATCGCTATATACCGAGACCGAGTCGTCTCGGGATAATCCGGCCTTCCCCAGGATCTCCGATAGCTCGCAGATCGACCTGGGCATCCCCGACCCGTCCATAAGGTCGCGGTAATCGATCTGGACCGCCTCAGGGATCCGGCTCTCTGGATCGTTGAAGACGTTCAGCACCATCCCCGAAGTCTCCACATTTCTTCCTATGGTTTCAGAGGCTGCCTCCGCCGAGGCGGGGGCGGATATGCTCCCGGTGACTGGGCTTATGGGCGGCGTATCTTTTAGAAAATCCGCCCCTGACCATCCGCCGTAACCTCCGACGGTGCAGCAGTATGGGGCCGCTGCGGCGGTATCCGTCCCTACAACCCCGACCGCCAATATAATCAAAGCCAAAATTGGGGTTGATCTCCTGCTACTTCGAAATCTCATATTCTTTTACCTCTGCAAGAGCTCATCAGTATCATAGAAGGCTTCCTGATAATTTTGTCTCCGGGGCGCGGGACCGTCTCCCAAATGCCCCGTATGATAATTCGATGTAAGTCATCTCCTCCCATCACGGCCGTTTCCCGGAAGATCCGGCCTTTCGCATCCAGCCATCTGGCCGTCCCGGAGGGTGTACATCTTCTCAGCCTGCCTTGCCAGATCCAGGTTGTGGGTGACTATCACCAGGGTGAGACCGTTCCTGTTCAGATCCCTGAAGAGCTCGAAGATCATCCTTGATGTCGCCGAGTCGAGGTTTCCCGTCGGCTCGTCGGCGAGGATGATCTTGGGGTCGTTGATGAGGGCCCGGCCGATGGCGACCCTCTGCATCTCGCCCCCGGAGAGCTGGCCTGGTAGGTGGTCGCCCCGATCTGAAAGCCCCACCATATCCAGGATCTCCTCGATCCGTCCCCTTTCGCCCTTGCGGCTGAAGAGGAGGGGAAGCTCTATGTTCTCCCGGGCCGTGAGGGTCGGTATCAGGTAGAACTGCTGGAAGACGAAGCCGATCTTCTCCCGGCGGAGCCTCACCAGATCCCGCTCCTTCATCTTCGTCGTCTCGGTCCCGTCCAGGATCACCCTCCCTTTGGAGGGGGTGTCGAGGCATCCGATGACGTTGAGAAGGGCGGTCTTTCCGGAGCCTGAGGGGCCGATGATGGAGACGAACTCCCCCTCCTCCACGGTGAAGTCGACCTCCTTCAGGGCGCGGATCTCCTCCCGGCCGCGCCTGTAGATCTTGGTGAGGCCGCTGGCCTCCAATATCGCCGTCATTCAAGACCCCCCCTGATCGCCTCCATAGGAGTAAGCTGCGATGACTTGAAGGCGGGGTATATCCCACATACGATGCCGAGGCCCACAGAGAAGAGGAGGCTGAAGGCGACGAGCTCCGGGGTTATGTGGATGAAGCTTCCCAGAGGAGCGTAGGGGAGCATCCCCTTGACGAAACCCTCGATGATCGTCGACCCGGCCACCGCCATGACGGTCCCTAAAAGGCCGCCCAGGGCGGTGATGATCAGGGTCTCAGCCATGATCATCTTGCCTATGTCAAGCCCCGAGGCCCCTATCGCCTTGAGCATCCCAAACTCCCGGGTCCTCTCGTTCACCGACATCAGGAGGGTGTTGAGGATCCCGAAGGCGCTTATCACCATGGCTATCGATATGACCGTCATCAGTAGAGACCTGGCCGAACCGGTGAGGTTCGTTATCGTCCCCATGATCTGGGTCATCGTCACCGCCTGGATGTCGGGGATCTTCTCCATCTCCACGGCCACGGCCCCGACCCTGCCGAGGTCGCCGACCTTGACGGATATCGTCGTGATCTTCCCCTCCTTATTAGAAAGCCTCTGGGCCTCCTCCAGGGGGAGGAAGTGGAGGAGGTCGTCCTGGTCGCCGGTCCGCTCCAGGATGCCGACGACGGTGAAATCCTCCCGGTGGGGGCCGAAGGGCATAACCTGGCCGACGGTCAGGTTCTCCTTCTCGGCGAGCTCTCTTCCCACCACCTTGACCTTCTTCTCGTCATCTTCGAAGAACCTCCCCTCAACCCTCCACCAGGGCTTGATCTCCCTCATATCGTCGATCTTGATCCCGTAGACGATGTGAGGGTTGTTCTGGCCTGTCGCCTCGTCCCTCTTGTAGAACTGGTACATCAGGAGGGGGGACGCCACCTCGACCCCATCGATACTTCTGACCGCCTCGAGGTCGGAGATGTTCAGGTACTTGGGTATCACCCCGCCGTGGATCATCAGGGATGCGGCCTCGTAGGGGCAGCCCTTCGGAACCGCCAGGATGTGGGCTCCGAAGCTGTCCATCTCCCGGTTGAGCTCGATCTCATAGCCGGTGTTCAGGGCTATGAGGCTGAAGAGGACCGATATGGCTATCGCGACGCCGAGGATGGTCAGCCCCGTCCTTCCCTTCCGTCTCATCAGGTTCTTCACGGCCAGGGTGATGAAGTTCATCGATAGATCTCCTTCCCGATCTTGACGATCTCGCCGATCATGTATGGGTCGCCGTCCCTTATCGAGACCTTGCCGTAAACGACGGCCTCTGATCCCCTCTTATTCTGGGGGAGGGCGAAGTCGTTCGGGAAGAGGTCGACATAGAGGTTTCCCGTCTTATCGTCTATGATAAACCAGCATCCTGCCGGGCATATCCTCTCGATCCTGCCCTGAATAACCACCATCTTCCCCTCAAAGGAGGACGGGTCTTCTATTATATCCTGGATCTCCACGACTTCGCCTTCCAGCTCTTCCGGATCTGCAGCTACCGCCAGGCAGGCGAGGGCTGCCACCATCAAAAGACCAATCGAAACAACAGCCTTTATCGGCTTTCTTAGGCATCTCATCCTATCACCTCGTTTGCGATCCCGCAGCTCGGGGGTGGCCCGCAGATCGGCGATCAGAGCGCCAGAGGGTCTCTCCAAGTCTATACCTCTCTCCAGCTACCAGCCGGCGGACCTCCCCTTTCAACCCCCCGAAGATGGATACGGCCCCGGCTTCGACTTGATTCACGATTGTGAATGAGGGCTTTTGAGGGATCTGAAGCTATAAATGTTGCGGTATGGGCAACCATAATCTATATGAAATATCGACAGCTATGTCTCCGTTATTCGCAATTGTGAACTGCGCGGGTCGGTCCGGGGTTAGATCTGAGGGTCCTTGAACGTCCTTTGGTGGGCTTACTGCTGCTCCTCCTCGGTGCCGCTCTCTTCCAGAAGAACCGTCCTCTCCAAATCCGCCCCTCGCAGCTGCCATCAGAGAAGCTCTATCTTGTGGTGTGGCAGATCAGCTCCTATCGCCCCATCAGATGGAGGGGCTCTGGATCTGGAGCGTATCCATGAGGGCCCAGGGGGGCCGCCGGGATCCCGGAAGGGGTGTCGATCTTGCCGGATCCGATCAAATTGACCAGTTGTCGGGTGAAGCTATGACCATCGAAGAGGATGTGGAGATGTACGGAAGGGTTCTCATGGCCCTCGAAGAGATCGAGGGCTGCGAGGAATTTGGGCATCTGTTGCCAGAGGTGAGGACCAACCTAGTCTACGCGAGGCCGAATCCGGGGTCGCCGGAGGACGTCCTGGCGGTGGACGGGAGGATCACGATGGTGAGGGGGATGCCCCACGCCGCCGGAAGGCCCCGGTTTGGAGCCTCCAGCCATATGGCGAGGCTGATTATAGAGGTCATGAAGAGGGACCCGGCCTATCGGGCCGGGGTGAACTTCGCCAGCGACCCAGGGCTCGCCCTCTGGCTGGAGGGGTACGCCGGGGAGAAGGGCTGGACCTATAGCGTCATCGACAGGAGGAAGGAGCCGGACGAGATTAAAGAGAGGGAGGGCGGCTCCATGCCCTGGAAGGTCTCGGAGGCGATAGAGGCTGCCGGGGGCCGGATCCCCAAGCTATTCTACGAGACCGGGGCGGTGGGAAAAGAGCCGGTGACGGTCCTGATCGGGAGAGACCCCCTGGAGGTGGCAGGAGAGGTCTGCGAGATCGCGAGGTCCTATCATGCCTCCCCCTGAGCCGAGGATAGGTAAGATCGACCTCGAGACCTTCTCCGCCACCGTTCTGACCAGGCTCGGGGCCCCCGACGGCTCGGTGATAGTCCCCCCCTTCACCGGGGTCGATGCGGGGGTGGTGGACCTGGGGGATGGAAAGGTCCTAATAGTCGCTGAGGATCCCATCCTCGCGATCCCGGGCCAGCCCCTGGAGATCTTCGGGTGGTATACGGTACATATAGGCGCCAGCGACGTGGCGGTGATGGGGGTGAAGCCGAGGTACATGACATACACCCTCCTCCTCCCCCCCAAGACCTCAGACGCCGACCTCGAGACGATAATAGACGCCATCCACGAGGCGGCCCTGGAGCTGGGCATCGCCATAGTCGGGGGGCATACCGGTCGCTATCCGGGGCTCGCCGCCCCCCTCATCGGAGGGGTCACCGTCTTCGCGGTGGCGGATAAGGACGGATATGTCACCCCCAGGGGGGCGAGGCCCGGAGACGATGTGATCCTCACCAAGGGGCCGGCGATAGAGGCGGCGGGGATCCTGGCGACGGTGAGGGAGGAGGACCTCCTGAAGATCCATCCGCCGGAGCTCGTCGAGAGGGCGAAGGCCCTGACGAGGGAAATGACGGTGGTGAAGGACGCCCTGGTGGCGGTGGAGGCGGGGGGGGTCACATCTATGCACGACGCCACCGAGGGCGGGGTCATAGGAGGGCTCTTCGAGGTAGCGAACGCCAGCGGTGTCGGTATGATCGTCGACGAGACCTCCTTCATCTGCCCTGAGGAGGTGAAGATGGTCTGCGACTTCTTCGGTATAGATCCGGTGGCGGCCATCGCCGAGGGCTCCCTCATCATCACGGCAAAGCCGGGTTCTTCGGAAGAGATCATCAGAAGGCTTCATTCTGCCGGAATAAGAGCCTCGGTGATTGGGACCGTCACCGCCGATCAGGAGGAGAGGGTGATGAAGAGGTCGGACGGGAGGACGGTCCCCCTGGAGATCCCGGAGCAGGACCCCTTCTGGCCGGTATTCTTCGAGGCGGTGACGGATCCGTCGGGATGATATCAGGACCTGGGGCTTCCCAGGACGTCCCCCATACCGGTCGCCGGGATCACAAGCTTTATATAGATAACAATCGTTAACGCCGTGTTCACGATTGTGAACTGTGGGCCGAGGTGGCAGAGTGGCTATGCATTCGGCTGCAGACCGGATCTACGTGAGTTCGATTCTCACCCTCGGCTTTAGAGGAAGACGAGATGAACGTTTCGAGAAGGACCAGGATACAGAAGACTTATGAGGCACTTTTCGCCCTGGAAGACGTCAGGGAGATCTTCAGACGTTCCCTCCCCACAGGCCTCGACGGAGGCGAGGAGAGGGAGTTTTCCGAGGCTCTGGCGAGGGTCCGGGGGATCATAGACGGGATCGAGGATGGCGGCGGCGAGCTGCCCTCAGGGCGGGTCTGCGACGGGATAGAGGTTCGCAGCCGCGAAGAGGATTACATAAACATCAACCCGATCCAGGCGGCAGGCAGGCTCACCCCCGAGGCCAGGAAGGCGATCATATCCTACGGTGATGGCTACTCCACCTGCGACCACTGCCGAAAGCCCTTCCGCCTCGACAAGATCGGCCGGCCTCCCGTGGAGGCGTTCCACCGGGAGCTGGCGGAGTTTCTCTCCATGGACGTGGCCAGGGTCGTCCCGGGAGCGAGGCGGGGCTTTCAGGCGGTGACCCAGTCCCTCCTGGAGAAGGGGGACTTTGTCATCGTATCGTCTCTAGCCCACTACACCGAGTTTCTCGCCGTCGAGGTCGCTGGAGGGGTCGTCCGGGAGGTGCCCCTCGACGAGGATAATAAGGTGACCGCCGAGGCCGTGGCCGAGAAGATCGAGAAGGTAAAGGCTGAGACGGGATCCCTTCCCAGACTGATGATGATCGACCACTTCGACTACCAGTTCGGAAACGAGCACGAAGTCCGGGGCATCGGGAAGGTGGCAAAGGATTACGGCATACCCTTCCTCTACAACGGAGCCTACACCGTGGGGGTGATGCCCGTCGACGGCAAAGAGATCGGCGCGGACTTCGTCGTAGGCTCAGGCCACAAGAGCATGGCAGCGGTGGCCCCCTCTGGGGTCCTCGCCACCACCGAGGAGTGGGCCGAGAGGGTATTTCGGACTACGGAGATGACCGGCGACGTCACCAATAGGAGGTTCGGGATCAAGGAGGTGGAGAATATGGGGTGCACCCTCATGGGGGCGACCCTCATATCCATGATCGCCTCCTTTCCCAGGGTGAAGGCGAGGACGGCGGCCTGGGATGAGGAGGTGGCCAAGTCGAACCGATTCCTAAGGGAGCTCTCCCGGATCGATGGGACGAGGGTCTTGAGCGAGCTTCCCAGGAGGCATACCCTCTCCAAGGTCGACACCACCGATTCTTTCGACACGGTGGCAAAGACTCACAAGAGGCGGGGCTACTTCCTCAGCGACGAGCTGAAGGAGAGGGGGATCATTGGCGAATTTGCCGGCGCCACCAGGGTATGGAAGCTGAACACCTACGGCCTCACTTCTGACCAGGTGGACTACGCCGCAGGGTCGTTTCTGGAGATCGCCGAAGGATATGGTTTGAAGATCAGCTGAAGGAGAGATGAGATGACAGAGAAGAAGCTGGGGATAGGGACTCTGGCCGTCCACGCTGGCCAGGAAGATCCTGATCCGACGACGGGGGCGAGGGCTGTGCCCATCTACCAGACCTCCTCGTATGTATTCAAGAGCGCAGATCACGCGGCCAACTTATTTGCCTTAAAGGAGTTTGGCAACATCTACTCCCGGATGATGAACCCCACCTGCGACGTCTTCGAGAGGCGGATCGCAGCCCTCGAGGGAGGGACGGGGGCGCTGGCCGTCTCCTCCGGGATGTCGGCGATCTCCCTAGCCCTCCTGGCCATAACCGGGGTGGGAGACGAGATCGTCTCCGCCGACAACCTCTACGGAGGGACCTATCAGCTCTTCAACTACACCTTTCCGAAGCTGGGCAGGATGGTGAGGTTCGTCGACTCCACCGATCCGGAGAAGTTCGAGGATGCCATAACGGATAAGACCAGGGCTGTTTACGCCGAGACGATCGGAAATCCGAAGCTCGACGTCCCCGAATTTGAAAAGATTGGAGAGATCGCCCATCGTTCCCAGGTACCCTTCGTCGTCGACAACACCGCCGCAGCGGGCTTAACCCGGCCCATCGACTACGGAGCCGACATCGTCGTCCTTTCGGCGACCAAGTTCATCAACGGCCACGGAAACTCCATCGGAGGCGTCATAGTAGACTCGGGGAAATTCGACTGGTCGAGGGGGAAGTTTCCGGAGTTCACCGACCCCGACCCCAGCTACCACGGCCTGCGGTTCTGGGAGACCTTCGGCGACTTTCCCGGGCTTGGGAACGTCGCCTTCATCATCAAGGTCCGGGTCCAGCTCCTCCGGGACCTGGGCCCCTGCCTCAGCCCCTTCAACGCCTTCCTCTCCCTCCAGGGGCTGGAGACCCTCGCCCTCAGGATGGAGAGGCACTCGCAGAACGCCCTGACGGTGGCAGAACACCTGAAGGATCATCCCGCCGTATCCTGGGTGAACTATCCGGGGCTTGAAGATCATCCGAGCCACGACCTCGCCAGGAGATACCTCGGGGGGAGGTACGGCGCCATCCTCGGCTTCGGGATCAAGGGGGGGATGGAGGCAGGCAAGAGGTTCATCGAGTCCGTCGAGCTCTTCTCCCATCTCGCCAACATCGGCGACAGTAAGAGCCTGGTGATCCACCCCGCCTCGACGACCCACCAGCAGCTTACTTCCGAGGAGCAGGAGGCCTGCGGGGTCACCCCCGACTTCGTCCGCCTCTCGGTGGGGATCGAGGATATCGAAGACATCATAGCAGACCTGGATCAGGCGCTCGCCAGGGCGGTGGAATGAAGAGAGAATCGGTGGGGCTCGTCCGGACCCAGATCTATAGAATCCCCGGAGAGGTCGTTTTGGAGCACGGCGACCGGCTCACCGAGGTAACGGTCGCTTACGAGACCTATGGGCGGTTGAACCGGGATAGGAGCAACGCCATCCTCGTCTGCCACGCCCTCTCCGGGGACGCCCATGCCGCCGGCTACAGAGACGGAGAGGAGAAGCCGGGGTGGTGGGACGCCGTCATTGGCCCGGGGAAAGGGCTTGACACCCGCAGATACTTCGTCATCTGCTCCAACGTCCTCGCCGGGTGCAAGGGGACTACGGGCCCCTCCTCGACGAATCCGAAGACCGAGAGGCCCTACGGCCTCGATCTTCCCGTCATCACCGTCAGGGATATGGTCGAGGTCCAGAAGAGGCTCCTTCTTCACCTCGGAATTGAGAGGCTCTTTGCCGTGGTAGGGGGGTCCTTCGGAGGGATGCAGGTCCTCCAGTGGTCCGTATCCCACCCCGAGATGGTCCGGATGGCAGTGGCGATAGCGACGAGCGGCTCCTCTTCCCCCCAGCAGATCGCCTTCAATGAGGTAGGGAGGAGGGCGATCACCTCCGATCCCGACTGGAACGGGGGAGATTACTACGGCAGAGCTCCGCCGGCCCGGGGGCTCTCCCTGGCGAGGATGGTCGGCCATATAACGTATCTGAGCGATCAGTCGATGCACGAGAAGTTCGGCCGGCGGCTCCAGGAGAAGACCGAGTACAGCTTCCAGATGGACCTGGACTTCCAGGTGGAGAGCTACCTGCGCTATCATGGAGATAGCTTCGTCAAGAGGTTCGACGCCAACTCTTACCTCTACATCACAAAGGCGATAGACTACTTCGACCTCGCCGGGGAGGGGACCCTCGCCGAGGCCTTTAGGGAAGCAAAGGCCAAGTTTCTCGTCATCTCCATCAGCTCCGACTGGCTCTACCCCCCCTATCAGTCTCGGGAGATAGCAGAGGCCCTGGCCTCCAACGATCTGGATGTGACCCACTGCGAGATCAGGTCGAACTACGGCCACGACGCCTTCCTCCTGGAGGCGGGGCAGATGAACTACATCCTGAGCGACTTCTTATCCCATAGCTCGGTGGGGGACGTCATGGACCAGGGGGTGGTGACCATCGGCCTTGGGGCAAGCATAGAGGACGCCGCCAGGGTCATGGTGGACCGGGAGGTGACCCACCTCCCGGTGATCTCAGAGGACGGAAGGCTCGCGGGGATCGTCACCGCCTGGGATATATCCAAGGCGGTGGCCATGAAGTATACCAGGCTGCGGGAGATCATGACCCATAACGTCCTGACGATCCTCGAGGGGGACTCCATCGAGACGGCCGCCAGAAGGATGAAGGATCACGACATATCCGCCCTCCCCGTCCTTGACGGTGAGGGAAGGGTCCAGGGGATGGTCACCAGCGATGGGATCAGCAGGCTGTTTGGGGCCTGTCGGTAGAATGCTGCATAGCGGAAATATTGGAGGAAAAATGTTGATACATGTCAGGGCCTTTGCCAGCTTCAGGGAGATCCTGGGAAAGGAGAAGGATATGGACGTTGATGGAGGATCGACGGTGGGAGATCTCCTGGATATCCTCGCTTCATCCCACCAGGGGCTGGGCCCCGCCGTCTTCGAGGAGGACGGCCGGGTGAGGGAGTATGTCATAATCTTGAGGAATAGAGAGCGGATCGACTCCCTGGAGGGGCTGGCAACGGTCCTGGAAGAGGGGGACGAGGTGGCGATCCTCCCACCGGTGGCGGGAGGATGACCGGCGAGGATCCATATCCTCCCAGACGGCAGGTCTTGATCGCCGAGGAGGGGTTCTCGATGGATGAGGCGATCGAGGCCGTCAAAAGAGATGATGCGGGGGCTGTCGTCGCCTTCATCGGGACCGTCAGGGACGACGGCATAGACAGCCTCCATCTCGAGACGTATAAAGAGGCGGCCGAGGAGGAGCTTCTGGCCATCAGGGAAGAGGCGCTGGCGAGGTTCGGACTCCTGGAGGCCGTCGTGATCCACCGCTCCGGTCGCCTCCGTATAGGGGATGAGATCGTCATCGTGGCCTGCTCTGCAGCTCATAGGAGAGAGGCCTTCGATGGATGCAGATACATCCTCGAAGAGCTGAAGAGGAGGGCTTCCATCTGGAAGAAGGAGGTGGGTCCGGCAGGGGAGAGGTGGCTTGAGGTCGGGGGAGATCCAGCTCAGGCTCGGCCAGGGGAAGAGAGGTCCCATGAGGAGCGAGACGGCCTCGAAGCGGGATAGACCGGTGTATGGTCATGGGATATGAGATCGCCATGGAGAGGGCATGGAAAGCCCTGGAAGAGGCGCCCTCGACCTCCGAATATGCAGTCCCCTTTCTTACCGAAGTCTATCTGGTGAACCTGGAAGAGAGAACGATATCGTCAACCCTTGGAGAACCCCCCCGGGACGACATCTCCATCCTCGTCCTCCACTACCTTATCGGCATCCGGAAGGAGAGGCCCGTCGAGAAGGAGGAATGGATCTCGTTTCGAGAGATCGAAGGAGGGATATCCTTTCTCCCCGCCTTCGAGGAGACCGTCATCAAACCACTGGTCGGAGGCTTTGACCGAGGCCCCGAGGGAGTGATCCGAAACCTGCTCCATCGGTTCGGCGGTAGAACTGTAGAATGTGGCGACGTCGGAGTACAGATCGCCCCCTTCCCCGAGGTGCTCGTCAGAATCGTATTCTGGAAAGGAGATGAGGAGATACCGTCCCAAGCCACCATCCTCTTCGACCGGAGTCTGGCGCATATCTTCACCACGGAGGATATAGCGGTGTTGCTTCAGCTCCTGGTCCGAAGGGCCCTGGAGGGCGTCGGGTAGCCTTCCTCCATTTTTTACAGGGATCCAACGCCAAGAATAGATCTCAACCTCCATCATCTGTCAGGGGGAGCCATCGGCGGAGAGACATCTCAATGGCATCTCATCGCTTCGCGACGGGGGGCATCAGGGTGGCCGAGATGATGGATCTTGGCCGGCTTCATCTCAGCGGTCCTATACTTCCCCCTTCAGAAACCCTTTTATGGGATAACAATTGTTAATGGAGATCTTGGTGCGACAAAATGATATGTTGGAGCTTCTCCTTTATACCTGGGAGACCCCTCGCCGCCAGGTTTTGGGGGAGAACAGTTCCATCTAATGAGAGGTACATCGATGAACGTCGAAAGGTTCCTGGATAGGTATGACCGGCAGATCCGCCTCTTCGGAGTCGAGGGTCAGGAGAAGATAGCCGGATCGAAGGTCTTCATCGCCGGGGCGGGGGGTCTGGGCTCTCCCATATCCGTCTACCTGGCGGCCGCCGGGGTCGGAGAGATGGTGATCGTCGACGACGACGAGGTGGAGCTCTCCAACCTCAACCGCCAGATACTCCACTGGGAGAGGGACATAGGGAGGAAGAAGGCTGTCTCGGCCAGGGAGAAGCTCTGCGAGATGAACTCCGATATCGTCGTCGAGACGACGGTGGAGACGATCTGCGAGGAGAACGTCTCCCGCCTCGTCGGCGACGCCGACCTCGTCATCGACGCCATGGACAACTTTACAGTGCGGTATCTCCTAAACGAGACGGCCATAAGAAAGAGGATACCTTTCATCCACGGGGCGATCTCCGGCTTCTACGGCCAGGCGACGACGGTGATCCCGGGGGAGTCGGCGTGCCTGCGGTGCATCTTCCCGCAGGCCCCCCCTCCCGCCAAGTTTCCAGTGGTGGGGGTCACTCCTGGGATCATCGGTCTGATCCAGGCGACGGAGGCGATCAAGTACATCACGGGGACCGGCGAGCTCCTCGCCGGAAGGCTCCTCCTCTGGGACGGGCTCGCCCCCACCCTCGAGACGATGGAGGTGGCAAGAGACCCCCGCTGCCGGGACTGCGGAGGCCTCGGGTAGATCATACCTCTCCGGATAGATCGATGAATACGGAAGAAGGCCTAAAATCCTTCGTAAATAAATCCTCTGTTAATATATAGTCCCTCGATGATCAGATGGATAGAGGAGAGATCGAGATGAGACGGATATATATGGATCACGCCGCCACCACGCCCCTCGCTCCCGAGGTCCTCGAGGCGATGATCCCCTACTTTTCGGAGCGGTACGGAAACCCCTCCAGCCTCCACAGCTTCGGGAGGGAGGCGAGGGAGGCGGTGGATGATGCCCGGACCGAGGTCGCTGCCCTCCTGAACGCCGAACCTTCGGAGATATACTTCACCAGCGGCGGCACCGAGTCGGACAACCTCGCCCTTAGGGGGATCGCCCGTAAGAATAAAAAGAAGGGGCGCCACATCATCACATCCTCGATAGAGCACCCCGCCGTCCTGGAGGTCTGCAAAGCCCTGGCGGGGGAGGGGTTTGAGGTGACCTACCTCCCGGTAACTAGGGAAGGGCTGGTGGAGGTTGGGGCGGTCGAGGAGGCGGTCCGGGAGGATACGATCCTCATATCGGTGATGCACGCCAACAACGAGATCGGGACGATCCAGCCCCTGGAGGAGATCGGAAGGCTTGCCGGGGAGAAGGAGATTTACTTCCACACCGACGGGGTCCAGACCGCCGGAAAGATCCCCGTGGACGTGAGGTCTCTGGGGGTAGACGCCTTCTCCCTCTCGGGCCACAAGCTCTACGGCCCCAAGGGGGCAGGAGCCCTCTACATCAGAAAGGGCGTCAGGATCGAGAGCATCCAGCAGGGCGGAGGCCATGAGAGGGGGATGAGGTCGGGGACGGAGAACGTCCCGGGGATCGTAGGTCTGGGAAGGGCGGCGATGTTGGCAGAGGAGAAGATGGAGGAGGAGTCGGAGAGGATGCGGTCTCTGCGGGACCGGATGAGCGGCTGGGTCCTCAAGGAGATCGAAGACTCCTGGCTGAACGGCCACCCGGTTAAGAGGCTTCCTTCAAACCTGAACTTCGGATTTAGGTATATCGAAGGAGAATCCCTCCTCTTATACCTCGACGCGAAAGGGGTCGCTGCATCGACGGGATCGGCCTGCTCCTCGAAGAAGCTGGCCGCAAGCCACGTCCTCTCTGCCATAGGCCTTGAGCCCGTCGAGTCTCACGGGTCCCTGCGGATAACTCTAGGGATGGAGAATACGGAAGAGGACGTAGACTACGCCTGCCGGGCCATCTCGGAATCGGTGGCGAGGCTGAGGGAGATGTCCGCCCTGAGGCCCGGCTGAGGCCCGTGGGGATATCGACAGATTTGGTCAGAGGTTCGTTATGTCACAGCCAGGCTACAGCGATAAGGTGATGGACCACTTCATGAACCCGCGAAACGTCGGCGTCATCGAAGATCCCGACGGTTACGGGAAGGTGGGAAACCCGACCTGCGGGGACGTCATGGAGATGTTCATCCGGGTGAAGGACGACCGGATAGAGGAGATCAAGTTTCGGACCTTCGGGTGCGGCGCTGCCATAGCAACGAGCAGCATGACGACGGAGATGGCGTTGGGCAAGACGGTGGAGGAGGGGTTGAAGATCACGAGGGACGAAGTTGGCAGGGAGCTTGGGGGCCTGCCACCGAACAAGATGCATTGCTCGAACCTGGCCGCCGACGCCCTCCACATGGCCCTCGAGGACTATCTGAATAAGGCTGCGGTTCGGAAGGGGTGACCATTTTTTTAGCGAAAACCCCGCATCTTGCTGCGGGGCGCGCCGTCGCCAGCGACGCATTTTATCTTTAGGCCCCTACCGATCCCGATGATGGCGGGGGGAAGGCCGACATACCCCAGATCCACCTCCCCCCTCCCGAAGGCGTCGATCATCTCGGGCCCGGTAGGAAAGAGCCGCCAGGAGACCTCGACCCCCAGCTCCCCGGCTAGGTCAGATCCCTTCATGATGAGGCTGGTGTGATAGAGGGTGCTGAGGTATCCGACCCTGATCTCTTCCGTCATGCCGATAAATTATCTCGATTATGATATATGAGGTGATGGAGACCGTCATCACCAGAAAATAATATAGTCTCGAAAGTCTTCATATCGATCATGAGCGCTGGCGGCAGCTTCAAAGAGGAGGTATCAGAGAGGGTCAGGGAGGTGGCGAGGCCGAGGGAGGGGGCGTGCGGCATCTGCCACGCCGTCGCCGAGGAGATCTGCCGGGCCGGGGGGAGGATCGTCGCCTACGAGAGGCCGGAGGGGATCGTTGCCCGGATCTTCGATGATGAGGGGAACGTCATCGGCGAGGGGTTGGGGGTGGTATGGTCCCCGGCGGTCCTGGCGGCCGAGATCGAGGCGGGCCTCCTTCCTCCGGATCTCTCCGAGGAGCTGAGGCGGGAGGGGGTCAACACCCCCGAGGATATGGAGAAGGCGGCCACCCTCCAGGGGTACGGGAGGGTTCTCACCGCCGCCGCCCTCGCCCTCCTCGCCGTCCGGGAGGTGGGGGGAAGGACCCTCATCAGGAGGAAGGGATTAGGGGTTGTGGCCACCTTCTATGACGGGGAGGGGAAGGTGATAGTCGAGTCGCCGCCCGCCTACTGCCCCACCTGCGCCGTGGCGATAGGAGCGGCCCGGGAGCCGGAGATAGCCGAGAAGATCAGGGCTGCCCTCTGGGGGGCGGAGAACACCGGCAAGAAGAAGTTCGACCTGGGGGTTGAGAACAGGTATGAGGTCCGGGGCGGGGGGGTGAGGGTCACCCTGGCCAGGGGCGACGAGATCCTGGCCAGGAACGTCCGGGGATGCTGCATCGCCTACGGGACCGCCAAGGCCGAGATCGTGGCAGGGCTCGTCTTTGGGGCGAGCGCCGAGCTCTTCCGGGCCTACTGCGATCTATGCCCCTTCAAGCACTGCTGGATGGAGAAGTCGATGGGGGCGACCGGGAACGTCATCCTCCACCGCCTCAGCGAGATCGGGACGGAGATAGAGATCACCGCCGAGGGAGGCATAGTCGCCCGCATACCAGGGTCCGGGGGGGAGGTGATCGAAGGGCGGGGGACCCTCTGCTCCCTCAGCGCCCTCACCAACATGCTCCTGCGGGCAGATGCGGGGGAGATCCTCAG
Organism: Candidatus Methanocrinis natronophilus; assembly: GCA_029167045.1. Taxonomy (GTDB): domain Archaea; phylum Halobacteriota; class Methanosarcinia; order Methanotrichales; family Methanotrichaceae; genus Methanocrinis; species Methanocrinis natronophilus. Next base: position 50,715 of record JARFPK010000003.1, on the reverse strand, counting down.
GCCTTCCGGCACAAAGAGATGGGAGCGGGAGTGAGAGGCGATGACCGTCTGGGTGATGGTCCGGGCAGCGCAGCTCAGGCTCTCGTCTTCGAACTACCCCCAACGATAATTCTCCCTCGGGACGGATATCTCGAACCTCGCCCCCTTCCCTTCCTCGCCGGTCTCGGATATCATCATCCCCGTGATCCCCAGGATCTCCCGGCTGAGGAATAGGCCGTAGCCGGTATGCCTCCCGAAGGCCTGGTCGAAGATCCGGGGCTTCACCTCCGTCGGTATCCCGGCGCCGTCGTCCTCGACGACGATGACCCCCTCCTCACCGCCCTTCGCCCTCTCGATGAAGAAGACCTGGATCTCTGAGACGGAGCCCCCGTGCCTTGCGGCGTTCTCCAGGAGGTTGCTAAAGACCTTCTCCAGCATCGGGTCGGCGAATACCTCGAGGTTTTCCGTCGATACATCAAAGCCGATCTCTCCTGCGGCGATCTCGGCGGGAGCCGCGGCCTTGGACCGGCGGAGGACGTCGCTGACCCTCTGCCACTCCGGGGCCTTTACACCCATCGCCTGGTAGTCCCGGGTGAAGACGAGCTGTTCATGAATGGTCTTTGCCAGCTCTCCGATCAGGTCGATGTACTTCTCGGCGGCCTGATCCTGGGGCACCATCTCCCGGAGGAGGTGGACGTAGCCCGAGAGGGCCGTGATCTGGTTTAGGATGTCGTGCCTGGTGACGCTGCTGAGAAGGTTCAGCTTCCTGTTAGCCTCCTTCAGCGCCTCCTGGTACCTCCGGATATCGGTGATCTCCTGGGTGATCCCCACCATCCTCAGGGGCCGGCCCGCCTCGTCCCTGGACATCACCTCGCCGCAGTCGTGGACCCATATCAGGCGCCCATCTCTTCTCCTCAGCCGGTAGTCGATCTCGTAGTGGGGGCTTCTTCCCAGGAAGTGATCCTCCAGGGCTGCCATCACCTTATCGAAGTCGTCGGGATGGATCATCTTCTCCCTCTCCCGGACGTGGCCGGCAAGCTCCCCATCCGGGCATCCAAAGATCTCGACGAGCCTCCTGTTCCTGACTACCTCTCCAGTCACCACGTTCCTGTCCCAGATACCCAAGCTCGCCCCTTCGATGACGAGCTTCAGCCGCTCCTCGTTCTCCTGGAGGGCCATCTCCGTTTCCTTGATCTCGGTGACGTCCCGGATCGACTCGATCGCCCCGGTGATATTACCGTCCTTATCGAAGAGGGGCGAGGCCGTCCCCCAGACGTAGGAACCCTTGCCGGTCTGGGGCGGTACGACAAAGGCCTCGGCAAATAGGGTCTGCCCCTCCTTCTTGACGTAACGGTAGAGCGCCTCCTGCTCTTTGTCCCAGGAGAAGATCATATCTATAAGAACCGGACGTCTCTCTCCGTAGAAGACCTCGCCGTAAGCGTAATCGCCTTTGCCCACTATCTCGTCCTTCCCGACCCCGGTCATCTCCTCGATCGCCCGGTTCCAGGCTATCACCTTCCTCTCCGCGTCGATGACGAAGGTCGGGTCCGGCAAAAAGTCGATGATCTCCAGGAGCTGCTTGTGAGCGATGATGAGTTCCTCTTCCGCCCGCTTCCTCTCGGTGATATCCTGCCCCTGGATGATCGTCGCGACGACGCCCCCGTCCTTCTCCGAGAGGATGTTCGCCGAGTTCCAGAGGACGATCCTGACCCCGCCGTCCTTGCATCGGACGGGGATCTCCACCGACTCCCAGCACTCCCCTTCCAGGGTGTAGGCTATCTTCGCCAGCGCCTCCTCCCTTCCTTCGTCGGGGAGGAGGATCGTCGCCTCTCTTCCGATCACCTCCCCGGCGGCATACCCCGTCAGCCTCTCGAAGGCGCGGTTGAAGCGGATGAATTTCATGTCGGGACCCCAGACTGCGATGGGGGCGTTGGCGCGCTCGAGGAGGCTCTCCAGGTAGTCCCTCGTCTCCTTGAGTTCCTCTTCCGCCCGCTTCCTCTCGGTGATATCCTGCCCCTGGATGATCGTCGCGACGACGGCGCCGTCCTTCTCCGAGAGGATGTTCGCCGAGTTCCAGAGGACGATCCTGACCCCGCCGTCCTTGCACCGGACGGGGATCTCCACCGACTCCCAGCACTCCCCTTCCAGGGTGTAGGCTATCTTCGCCAGCGCCTCCTCCCTTCCTTCGTCGGGGAGGAGGATCGTCGCCTCTCTTCCGATCACATCCCCGGCGGCATACCCCGTCAGCCGCTCGAAGGCGCGGTTGAAGCGGATGATCTTCATCTTCGGCCCCCAGACCGCTATGGGGGCGTTGGCGCGATCCAGGAGGCTCTCCAGGTAGTCCCTCGTCTCCCGGAGGGCGACCTCCGCCCCCTTTCTGTCGGTGATGTCCCGGATCGATTCGATGGCTCCGACCACCCTCCCGTCGTCGTCGAATAGGGGCGAGGCGATCGCCCAGATGTAAGCCCCCCTCCCACCATAGAGGTGGGGGACGTAAACCTCGGCGAAGATGGCGTTTCCCCGCCGGCGGAGGTAGTCGTAATCCTTCTCGATCCCCGAATCCTCTGAGAAGATGGCGTCGATGAGGACAGGTCTCTTGAACCCGTAGAAGGGCTCGCCGTAGTTGTAGGCTCCTTTTCCTACGATCTGATCCTTGGAGACGCCGGTCATCTCCTCGACGGCCCGGTTCCAGGCTATGATCCTTCTATCCTCATCGACGACGAAGGTGGCGTCGGGGAGGAAGTCTATTATCTCCTGGAGCTGGTGGTGAGCCCGGCAGAGCTCCTCATTGACCCTCTTCTCCTCGGTGACGTCGGAGAATATAGCCGCAAACTCTCCCCTACCCATGGAGTAGGCGGATATGCTGAACTGCCTGCCCGTCTCCGGGATCCGCCCATCGAACTTGGCAGGAGATCCGGTCTCGTCTACCTGGCGGTACGTCTCAAGAAAGGGGGGGACGATCGACCCGAAGATCTCCGACCCCCTCTTTCCTATCGCCTCATCCGGCCCCACCCCGGCGATCTCCTCGAACTGGGGGTTGGCGTCCTTTATGACGTAGTCGACGGGGATCCTCCCCTCAACGTCCAGGACGAACTCGCATAGGACGAGCCCGTCGTTCATGTTCTCGAAGAGGGCCCGATACCTCTCCTCGCTCTCGATGACCGCCTTCTTGGCCTTCTGCCTCTCTGCCGCCTGCCGGATCTGGTGGGTCAGCTCCGCGTAGAGGACCCTAGGGTTTGCGTCCTTCTGGAGGTAGTAGTCGGCACCGTTGTTCAGCGCCTCGATCACCACCTCTTCGCGCCCCTTCCCCGTAAAGAGGATGAAGGGGATCTCTGACCCTCGGGACCGGATCTGCTTGAGAAAGGATATCCCGTCCATCTCCGGCATCACGTAGTCGGAGACTATGACGTCGTAGCCGCCATCTTGCAGCCTCTCTGTCGCCTCCAAAGCCGAGACGACGCCGTCGACCTCGATATCCCCGGACCTCTCGAGGAATACCTTCGTGATCTCCAGGACCGCGGGGTCGTCGTCCACCATAAGAACTCGGATCATTAAAATTCTCCGGCCTGCTCTACCCCTTGAGATGGAGAGGTCTCTTTTTACAATTGGACCTCCATGGCTATAATGCCTTTCGGAGGTGTGCGATTTAGTCGCCGGGGCGCTAAATTCTGGAGGCTTCACGACCTTCAAGATAAAGCTGAAGTTTATTTTAATCAAAACTGATATAAATGATGAACTCTGATCTATGGTCCTATGCCATCATCGGTCTGGGGGCGATGGTAGATCTGTCTATAGCAGGCTACAAAGGCTCTGAGAGGTCTGGAGCTTTGAAAAAGAAAGGTAGGAGTGGGGTGTGGTGAAAGTATATTTTGGTTTGATGATGCTGTGCATCCTCACGGCGCTAGCGGCAGGCTCGCAAGGGACAGAGTTTACGGTCTCCTCGATGACCTTCCCTCTGGCGAGCGACTACATCAGCATCACCAGCAACGCCGACCTTATAAATTACAGAGGTAGCGGCACCGCCGATGATCCCTACATCATCGAGGGGATAAGCCTCGAGGACCACGTCGGAAATGGGATCGTGATAAAGAACACCGATGCTCATCTGCTGATACGAAACTGCACCATGGAGAACTTGAACGGAGGATATGATGCCCTCCTTCCTGTGGGAATATATATCGACGGAGCAAAGAACGTTCGGATCGAAGATTCCAGGGTGTCAGATAGCGATATCCGGTTCACCGGAGCCGAGAACGTTCGAATCAAAGGGGTCGAAGGGAGGGGCCTGACCTTTGACGGCGTCCTGAACGGGACTATCGAAGGAAGTTCCATCGACCACATCATAGTTCAAGCCGGGGGGGCTCCCATATTCTTCTCTGACTTTTCTGATACCTCTCCCTTGGAACTGACCAGGAAACCATCTCAAAATATTCGGATTAGAGGGTGCATAGCTGAGCAGGAGATCATATTCTTCGATTCGATGGATTGCGTCGTTGAGGACTGCATCATAGGAGATAGCGTCGAAGGAGGTGGATTGTGGATCTTCGACCCCAGAAAGATCACCTTCCGAAACGTTACGGTGGTGGGCGGTATTTTGGGGCTTCACCGAACGTCGCCAGACCCGGTGAGCGTGATCTTCGACGATCTGAAGCTTGTAAGATCAGATATAGACCTCTCAGGATTGTACCTCTCAGGGCTGAGCTCTGAGGATTCCATCGACTTTTCCAACAGCACCGTCGACGGGAAGGAGATCTCATCCTTCAAGGATGAAGAAGGGCTTAAGCTCGAAGGTCTCGAGTTGGGATACCTATGGCTGATGGACTGTCCAGAGGCCAGGTTGAAAGGCGTCAAGGCCTACGGCATCTCCGCGATAAACTCCAGCCGCCTCATATTGGAAGATTCTGTAATACACCAGGGAGGCATCTACCTGGCGTTCTCCAGCGACTCGACGATCTCCAACAACACCCTGATCAACTCGAGCGCGAGAACCGGAGGAATAGCCCTCGGTTATGGCTGCCATAACAACACCCTGCAAGACAACTTCGTAAAGAGGGCCAAGAAGGTCGGCCCCGATTTCCTGGCGTCTTTGGGCGTTGACACCACGCTATCGGATGGAGGCCATGCCATCTTCGGCAATGTTATCATGGACGCCGGGGTCGGCCTCGACGTTGGAAGAAAGAACACCATCATCGGAAATACGATAGCCAACAACGCCATAGGCCTCAGAGCTTCCGACGATCACAACGAGATAGCTCAGAACAACTTCATCTACAACGGGATCGACGCCCAGCAGAGGAGCACCATCGCCTGGAAGACGGTGAGCTTCGCCAATAACACCTGGGATGGAAACTTCTGGACGTCGTACCGGGGCATGGACGAAGACGGCGACGGCGTGGGCGACGTGCCCCATATCGTGGTCTCGGCCCCCTATCCCCGGGAGCCGGTGGCGGTGGCAGAAGAGGGGGTGGTGGACAACGCTCCGAAGATGGAGCCGATATCTGGACCGCTGAAGGGAAGGTTCTGGCATAAGGAGGGGCTAGCTCTGGAGGCCATGGCCCGAGGCTCAGAGGCGGAGATCTCCTTTGCCATGGCCCGGGAGCTCCAGAGGGCTGGATATTATGAGGAAGCCCTGGATGAGCTGAATAACGCCACAGATATCGATCCCGAAGATCCCGCCACCTGGCGGTTTAAGGGCCTCATCCTCATGAACCTGGGAAGGGACGAAGAGGCTCTGGCGGCCTTGGAGGAGGCGATAGATCTTGATTCGGAAGATGGCTACACGTGGTACCTGAAAGGCGATCTCCTCCAGAATCTCGGCCGCGAGAGGGAGGCGAGAGCCGCCTTCTCCAGGGCTGAGGATCTGGGGTTCACCTCGCCTCTTGGAGGAATGCTGGCCATCACCGTGATCAGCGCCACCGGCGAGGATGAGTTCGTCGTGATCGCAAATCACCTCGAGGAGGCAGCGAACCTCCAAGGGTGGACCCTGGTCGTCGATGGGGACGAGACGAAGTCCGTCGTCCTTCCCGAGTACATCCTGGAGCCCGGGGCGATGGTTCGAGTCCACTTCGGCGCGGGCGAGAGCTCCGGGGCCGACCTCTTTATGAAGACCGGGATCGCCCTCAACGACGCCGCTGCAACCGTATCCCTGAGGGACGGGGCCGGCAGAGAGGTATCGTTCCTGGGGTTTGAGACCCTCCCGGATGGAGGAGTTGTGATGGTTAGGGGAAGTGGGTAGTCTGAGCATCAGCGGTGACTCCAGGAGATATGATGCCTCTAAGCCTCGGGAGCGGTCTTGATCCGGGGCTAGCGGCGGATTCATAAGAGGGTCGTCTGCCCCTTCGCCTCCGGGGCCGCCTCCTCTCCAGGCCCCCATAGGAACTCGCCCTCGGGGTCGTGGCTCTTCCGCCGACGCAAGGCGATCTCCCGCCGGAGGACGGCGTAGCAGAAGGCGCATCCAGCGGGGCAGGTGTCGTACTCGCCGATGTCGACGGCCTCGTAGCAGCCGCGTGTATAAGAGACAGCTCCAGCTCCCGCGAATAGCCGGTGACGGTCTGCTGGACGACGAAGGGGCGGCCGAGATCCGCCACCCTCGTAAGCCTGTCCATGAAGGGGCCGAGGTTTCTCGTCCAGAAGACGAAGCCTTCGACGTCCTCCGGGCGGAGGCTGACGCGGCGGACCTGGCGGCTGTTGTACGGATTGGCGACGGAGCAGTATCCGGCCTCGAGCCTCCTCTCGAACCAATCGCCGTAGAAGGCGGGGATGTCCGTTCTGTAACTGGCGGAGATGATCATCTATCTCATCTTGCAGCTCTTATTGTAGTGGGGGCACCTCTCGTTGGTGCAGACGTTCTCCCGGGTGAGGGCGACTAGCTCCACGTGGAGGAGGTCGAGCCTCCCCTGAAGGTCGGGGTCGAGGTCGAGGTCGGAAAAGTCGGGTCCTGTGACGATCTCGCCGATCCGGTCCCTCAGCTCCACAGACCGCATCCAGTCGCCGTGAAGGGAGGAGAACTCCCGCTCCAGGTCGGAGACGATTTTCTTCCAGGTCAGGGGATCACGCTCCGGTTCATGCAAAAGGGGGTTTCAGGCTCAAGGATATACATAGTCTGCGATACCCTAAAACGGAGAGAGGAGGTGTCTGCGGACGAAACCTTTCGATAAATGCCCCGTCTGCGCTGGGAGGTTGCCGACAAGGAGGTGGAGAAGCTTCTGAGAGGAGGCGCCGATCTAATCCAATTGCGAACCCTGAAAAAACGAAATGCCTTCTAGCGGAGGCTATCTATCTGAATAAAAATGAGGTGAGGGTGGGGATCAGGCCGTCGCCTCGATAGCTGCCAGGGCATCCTCCGCCGCCTTTCGGACCGCTCCTCTCGGATACGGGCATTTCTGGCCGCTATCCTCTCGGCACTCGCCTCGAGATCTTCGGAGGTCATCGCCCTGACGCCCCGGGGGAGGGGTAGGAAAACGGGAATCGTCCCGTTATGCCCCGATACCTAAGCCACCAGAGGGGCGCGTGTGGCGGATCCCCGGCCCGGCCGTATCCCAATACCCCCAGGACGATAGCCCCCAGGATCGCATTAGACGATTGAATAACGGGACAGAATAAAAATAGAAGTGAGGCGGATCACCGCCCCATCTGGATCTTCGCCAACGCTTCAGTCGCCTCACGTCGGACAATAGCCTCCTCGTCACTCGAAGCCGCGTAAGTTAGCGGTTCGATAGCCTTTTGATCCCCGATCTTTCCGAGAGCCCACGCAGCCCTCGCTCGGACGGTTTGGTCCTCATCTTTGAGGGCCTCGATAAGAGGATCAACCGCCCCGACATCACCGATCTGGCCAAGAACCTCGATAGCCACCGCTCGGACCTCCGAACGGCTATCCTGGAGAGCTGTGATGAGGGGATCCACCGCCCTGGCATCGCCGATCTTGCCGAGAGCCGAGGTTGCTCCCCATCTGACACCCCGATCTTCATCCTTGAGAGCGTCGATGAGGGGATCAACAGCTCTGGCATCACCGATCTCGCCGAGAGCCCCGGCAGTCCGAGATCGGACCCCCTCGTCTTCATCCTTGAGCGCATCGATAAGGGGATCGACTGCCCTGATGTCGCCGATATTGCCGAGAGCCCAGGCAGCCACCGATCGGACATCCCCGTCCTCATCCTGGAGTGCCTCGATGAGGGGGTCGACAGCCCGGGCATCACCAATATCGCCGAGGGCGATGGCAGCCCACCTTCGGACCTCTTCATCTTCATCCTTGAGAGCCTCGATAAGGGGATCGACCGCCCGGGCATCGCCGATCCAGCCGAGGGCGATGGCAGCCCGAGATCGGACCCCGCCGTCTTCATCCTTGAGAGTCTCGACGAGAGGATCTACCGCTCTGGCATCGCCGATGTTGCCGAGAGCCGTGGCCGCCCCCGCTCGGACCTCCCCGTCCTCATCCTTGAGGGCCGCGATGAGAGGACCGACCGCTCTGGCATCGTGGATCCAGCCGAGGGCCTCGACAGCCCCCGCTCGGACCTTCACGTCTTTATCCTCGAGCGCATCGATGAGAGGATCGACCGCAGCTTCGCCGATCCGGCCGAGAGCTGTGGCAGCCTGAAATCGGACCTCCCCGTCCTCATCCTTGAGCACATCGATAAGGGGATCGACTGCCCTGGCATCGCCTATATTGCCGAGAGCCCAGGCAGCACTCGACCGGACATACTCGTTTTCATCCTTGAGAGCCTCGATAAGGGGATCGACTGCCCTGGCATCGCCTATATTGCCGAGAGCCCAGGCAGCCTCCGATCGGACCCCCCAGAGAAACGGGTCGGCGAGGACCCAGGGCTTGAAGGGCGGATCGACTTCATCTTTGAGCGCCTCGATGAGGGGATCTACCGCTCTGGCATCGCCGATCCAGCCGAGGGCAGAGGCAGCCCTCGATCGGACCTCCCCGTCTTCATCCTTGAGAGCCTCGATAAGGGGATCGAACGCCCGGGCATCCCCAATCTCGCCGAGGGCAGAGGCAGCCCTCCATCCGACATTCCACCAGATCTCGCCGAGGGCAGAGGCAGTCCTCCATCCGACATTCCACCAGTTTTCGTCCATGAGAACATCGATGAGAACATCGATGAGAGGGTCGACCGCAGGCTCACCGATCTGGACGAGAGCCTCGCGTGAATTAGACCAGACCGTATAATTATCATCTTTGAGTGCCTCGATAAGGGGATCAACTGCTCTAACATCGCCGATGTGGCCGAGAGCCTGAGCAGCCGCGGCTCTAACAGTTGGCGTCCCGGATTTTAAGTCCAGTATCAGGTCGTCCACCCTATCCGCGTTCACAGGTATCGCCAGCGCCACCAGCGCCAGAACCCCGAGAATTAGTTTCAGTCTCATCTTAGTCTCCATCCTGCAAAAGATACTGTCTCCAGCCATGAAAAATGTTTCTACGTCACCACTTGATGGGGCGAGAGGTTTCCCCTCTTCGCCCCCGCCCTCACGCCTCCATCTCCATTATCTGATCTATCCTCCGCCACTCGGCGACGTCGATCTCCTCCTCCTCGACCCCCTCCGGCGGGAAGAGCCCCCCGTCGCCGCTGACATAAGGAGGATCGGGAATCCGGATCATCGGTCCCCCTCCTCCATCCCCGTCAGCAGAGAGAAGCCCGCGTTGTCGAGGTCGTCCTCTCCATCGACGACCCGCGCCCTCTTCTCGACCTGGGATCTATCCCGGCGGATGCTCACCCGCTCGTGGCGTGCTTCTATCTCAGAATCGCAAAGCACGGCCTCACCACCCCGCCGCCCTGCATATCTTTTGGGCTTCGCGGTCGAGACGTTGCCAGACCTCCGACTCGAAATAGTCGCCCGGTCGCGCTTTCGCTATCCGATCCTGTAGGCGGTGGATGCTGTCGAGCCACGCCGCCGCCGACACCCTTTCCGCCTCCAGCTCTGCGAGGATGAACTTCTTCGCCGCGGCCACGGGGTCCTCGGACTCTCGGGCCTAGAACCTTTGGGTTTTAGCAGGATACCAGTAGCCTTTGGTGCGGGGGAACTCACTTCAGCACGCGAACTTCACAGCTCACAGCACACCGCTGGGCATAGGAGGGAAGGGCCAATTTGCCCCCAGCGTCTCCATTGCCTATGAAGTAGCTTATCGGACCTAACGGTTCTCTTCATTCAAAGCTACGGTCGCGCACCCAGAATACTGAATAGCGCTAACGTGTGACGTAATGGCTATTTAGCGGAAAATAAGCCCCTTGAATTCGATTCGAGTGGCGATTTTCAGTAGAGCGAGTACGCGACCAAGCCACATAGGTTACCCGACGAAATCGCTCGTCTCACTGAACCCCGCATCGAGAAATGATCATCATCGGAAGACGCTTTCCTCCCCAGCTGTTCATCTTAGCGACATTCTAAGCCCCCTACTATAGGATGGGTAGCTTGTTTGCGGTCTGAGGGAGCGAAAACTTTAAATTGTTCAAACCTTTAAATTGTTGAGACATGGATGAACCGAAGAAAAGCGGACTGATACAGTCAACTAAGGATATAATCGCTGTTATAGGTATTGAGGAGATGTATGAAGGAAATGAAGCGGAGCAGGGTGGTAAGGGTGTTGCATCTGCACTAGTAGGGGGCTTAGAATTATGAGTGCCGATGCATCTGATACGAAAGATAAATCTGTAACTGATAACGATTACTGTGTTTTTTTCAAGTATTTTAACGATGGCCGTTTAAGAGAAGCTGCTATAACTCTAGAAAATCTTGCTAAAATTGAAGATTCCGGAGAAAAATACCTTAATGCCCGTAGATATCTGGGTATGGTCTATTTTGAGATGGAGGAGTTTAAAAAGGCGATCGAAGAACTATCAAAAATTTCAAATCTAGAGGGGGCGAGTAGTAAGTTCCGCACTTTAACTAAGACTAAGTGCGATTACAGTTTCGATGAAGAAGAAACCCCAGAAGGTCATTTGGCGTGGGTCTATCACGATCTTGGAATGGCTTATCTGGGAGAGGATAACTATGAAATTGCAGAGAAATGGCTGCAGAAGGCTTTTGAGAAGGCGGAGAAGGAAATATTTAGAAACGATCTCGGTTGGCTATACTACAAGTGGAACAGGCCCAAAGAGGCGATAGATAAGTTCGAAATATCTATCTATAAAGGAGATAATTCTGGTTTTCCCCATTTCTATCTCGGCCTTGCCCTAATCAAGACCGGGACGCTTTTAAGAGCCAAGGAGCAGTTAAATGAAGCAATCCGCAAGTTTGATGCAAGAGCGCGAGACCCCAAAGCCAGCAAATCCAAGCATATCTTCTATGAACTGATGAAGGCTTCCACTCTGAACAACCTGGGCCGGATCGAGATGGACAACGGCGAGTACCGAAAAGCAAAGAAACTTTTTCTTGAAGGCTTGGCCATTTGTCAGAAACAGGAGTGTCAAGAACACATCGAAACGCTCTCTCCTCGCGCAAAGACGAAAGAAAATCGAACCATTGCTGCACTTCATAACAATTTAGGGCGTTTACATTATAAACAGGGGTTGCTAGACGAGGCAAAGAAAGAGTATATGAATGCGTTGAAATTCGAGGAGCTTCCGGAGATCTATAACAATTTAGCAGTGGCATATCATGAAGAGGGTGCGAGCGAAAAAGCAGAGAGCTACCTCAAAAATGCTTTACGATTGGACCCGCAGGCAGAGGCGGCAAAAGCCAATCTAAATCGGTTGATTGGAGTGGGTACCAATTGGTGGGATTGGTGGTTCAAGTCAGGAACATCAAGATCTCGAGGGATTGTGGGATTTGCCCTGGTCTTCGCCCTGCTCGTTATGGTCGGCAATATGATGTGCACCTCTTTTTCTGGATCGGAGATATCCGTTTTGGGAGTTAGTATATTGTCCTTCGGGGCCGAAGAGGTAAATACGATCCAAGAAGATATCAATAGAAGTGTCATAAATGGCACTCCACAAATCACGATAACTAATAGTACCAAGACAACAACCACCGATAACAGACAGAGTCTGATTAATATGATTCTGATCACAGCACTTATATTCTTCCTCTTGGTCCACCCACAAGTCAAGATTTTCTCGTTAGGAGAGGCCAAGTTCGAGATGGAAACGGCGAGTGTTTCGGGGTCCACCCTCAGCTGTGAAGGCGTGCCCTCCAGCTGATCTGATCGGGGATGTGCAGACATGCTTCAGATTAAGAATTTATTAGATATTTCAGCAGAAGTAATCGCAGACGGGTGCCTGGAAAATGGAGCGATTGTCGCCGCCAACGCATTCAAGGACTATTATCCTATGGAAGCCAAAAATTACTTTTATGTTTGGCCCAGGGACTGCTCGTACGTATCAATCGCTTCTGACATATTGGGGCTTCAAAACATACAGGAAAATATTTTTAATTGGTGCCTCAAGAGGGCCGAAAGTTTCTACGACACAGGACTTTTTTTTGGAAAGTATTACGTAAATGGGCTCAAGGCTCATAACGGGTTCCAGCCCGATCAGACGGGATCTGTCCTTTTCGCCCTATGGCACCATTATCAAGACAACCTTGAAGATGCCATGGAATTCGAAGACCTCATCAAAAAAGGAGCCGAAGGGCTTGCACGCTCCTGGAACGGAAAATGCTTCGATCTTGTGGCAACCGACCTCTGGGAGGAGAGGTTGGCCTTTCCGGATCTTGCAGAGAACTTCACATACTCTCTTGCCGCTTGCATAAGAGGGCTCGAGTGCGCAAGTGAAATGATACCCAAAGAGTCTGAAAAGTGGCGAGAAGTAGCTGAAGAGATGAGATCGAGACTTGACAAGCACTTCATAGATGGCCATTTTGTTCGTTCATACGGGAAGCTGATCGACCGACGTATCGATGCTTCGGTCTTGGGCCTTGTCTATCCATTTGCGATCTGCGAGCCCAATGACCCCCGAATCACCTCTACAGTCGAGGAGATCGAAAGATGCCTCGTCGTCGATGGTGGGGTGCACCGCTACGAGCATGACGAATACGATGGCTGGATGTTCGAGGGGATGCACCGAAAAAAAGGAGCTGGAGCCTGGCCGATCCTCAACTTCTGGCTCTCGATATACTGGGCCCAGAGGGGCGATGCCACGAGAGCAAGAAAGTATTTCGACTGGGTTTTTGAAAGGTCAGGCAGGCACCTTCCGGAGCAGATATTCGACAACGATATTCAAGTTTCGGTCTCGCCATTGCTCTGGTCTCACGCAATGTTCGTTATAGCCTCCAGTTTTTTAAGGCACAAATGAAGTGTCCTCGTCAAAGCCATTCTTCAGATCTCGAAACCCTCGTAGCTCTTCCGCCGGTGGTTGATGTCGGCCTTGAGATAGACCGAGGTCGTCTTCAGGTCGGTGTGGCCGAGCTGGGCCTGGAGGTCATTGAGAGGGATGCCGAGGTCAAGGGCCCTGACCGCATGAAAATGCCTCAGGGTGTGCGGGGTTACCACGTAGAGGGGCTTGCCGTCCTTATCGCGCCCGTAAGCCCTCTGGACGCCGGCCTCCACCGCCCCCTCGTGGACGATCTGCCTCACCCTCGAGGATGTCATGGGGGCGGAGATACCCTGGCCGGGGAAGACGTAATCGGAGTGGTCGAAGGACTTCACCCACCTCTTCAGCTCGGGGACCAGGGGCGCCGGTATCACGACGTCCCGGTACTTCCGGGTCTTCGTTTTGTGAGCCTGGGGCCGGATGAGCCTGTCGTCGAGGTCCAGGTCGGACTTCTTCAAGCGGGTCAGCTCCGATATCCGCATCCCCGTGCCCGCCAGGAGCTTGATGATGAGCCGGTCCCGGCCCTCGAGGGAGTCGACGAGGGCTTTGAACTCGGTGGGGGTGATGAGCTTGGGAACCACGGGGGATGAGGGGGCGTGGAACTTATTAAAAGTTAGCGTTTTTACCATAAAACGCTAACTTTTAGGAAGTTGAGGGCTAATCTTAGAATTTGCATCGCGCTTGAAGGCAGTGCTTGATGCTGATTTCCGGTTGAGCCATGCCGGACTGTATCATATTAGATCGGATGATTGAGGCGATAAGTCAAAAGTCGTAAAAATGAGAACTTGTGAGGAATTTTAGGCTGAAGGAGTTTCAAGCGCCGTGGGCCAGTCGATTTCGGGTATCCAGAGCCCCAGCATTAAGCAGGTCGGAGTGTGACAATACGCCTCTTGGCCAGATCGCTGACGGTAAGACGATGTCGAACTGCCTCGGAAAGGTCGATTAAACGGTTTTAAAGTCAAATTGCGGCGGCGCACCCCGCAGCACGCTGCAGGGTATTGGTTAAAATAAAAATAGAGGGAGGCGAGGATCACCGCCTCGCCCGGATCTTCTCCAGCGGTTCCATCGACACCGATCGGGTCTCACCATCCTCGTCTCTCGATTTGATCAAACCAGATAGTGAACCAGTCTATATTTTTACTATCGTCAGGATTGTGTACGGTTCATTCCATGAGCCTCGATCTATGTCGCGTACTCGCGGCACAGACCGGTAGCGCCGGGTAGGTGGTACCATCCAAGTGTTGATATATCCTGCTTGAGGACTACGTCATCCCCTGGGTTGTCAGCTGAAACCCTGGCTATCTCGTGGAAGTTTTTGTCGAATAGACGGATCTCGCCTTTCATGCTACCAGTAAACGCCTTACGCACGTCTTTTAGGGATACCTCTAAGATCCTCGGTTGATCAACATGGGCCTTGTAGAAGTCCAGGTCACCTCTCCGAAAGATGTATCTGTGGAAATCCTCGCCAAGCATGATGAGTGTACGATTCGTCCCAAGTGCCTCGATGGTCTCCCCGGCCCAGTTCGGAGTGTGGGTGGGACCATGAGGAGCACGTACGGCTCTGGTTCCTGAAGTTCCTCCTCACCGGGTTCTGCATGCTCGTCCAGGGGCTCCCCACCCAACCAGCCAGGATGCCGTTTCCCAGCGGGGACGAGGTCCGGGAGAGCGGCGGGGTGTACTGCTGTTTGGTCCGTGAGAAGGCAGAAGATGTCGATTCCGCCCTTTGCCCATTCTGCCCGGCCCTCCATACCCCGGAGATCGGGTACCTGCGGCCGCCGCTCTGAGGGAGCAGGCACCGGAAGCATGGGTTCATCCTCCAGACCTATGAACGGCACCACTTCAACGGGTGAGCCGAATCGCGACCACCTCCCGGCGAAGCTGCTGCCCGGAGTAGTGTTGCCGGTTTCAAAGGTTCTAATTTAATCCATTTTTGAGCGCGTGGACACCTGCCTCAGTAGATGAAGACCGGCAGATTAGACAGGGACGGAAACCACAACCGCATGTGCATCGAGCGGCGGATCGCATCCGGGGCTGTAGACCTTTTTCACTGCGGGAAAGGCCCGCGAAAACACATGCCAATCACACCCAGAATTTCGGTTTCTTCCAGGAAGCCTAAATATATTCGGCTCTTTTGAACAATCCGAATCCTCTTAGGGTTACATATATTTGAATCTAACAATAGATGTATAATCGGTGAACCGGTAGGAGCGACTCGATCCGATACAGCGAAACACCTCGTAAGCTCATGGTATGGCCAGAGAAGCGGCACAGATCGGTAGCGCCCGGGTGATCGGCCGGATCTGAGCTCACCTTACAGGATAGGTTCGATTCCTGTCGGCAGGCCCACGGCACCGAGCATTTCGCCCGGGAAGCGGGCACATGCAGGTTTACGATCTAACCGCTGCCGTGGATTGGTGCGCTTCAGATGATTGGCTGGGAGAAAACGGATGACATTCCACTCAATATTTGCCAGATTTACGGCTGCATTCGAGAAGATTGCCAGCAGGAGTACAGTCCTTTCAGAGATGTATGCATTCCCCTACCGCGAGGTGGTGGCGCGTGAGATATCCCTTGCAAATATACGGTCAGGCGAGCGGGTGCTGAACGTGGGATGCGGCGCGGTCCCTTTTACCGCAATACACATCGCCCGGCTCACTCAGGCGAGGGTTCTGGCTCTTGATCGCGATCCGGATGTGGTACGGTCAGCCAGAGCTTGCATAAGGCGAATGAACCTTGAGGACCGGATCGAGGTGGAGCTTGGCGATGCCTCTGAAAACGTTCCGGAAGACTTCGATGCAGCGATAGTGGCGCTCCAGGCCGAACCTAAATATGAGATCTTTAAGAAACTGCAGGAACGCTGCGGATCGCGGACCCCGTTGATCTTTCGGGCACCGAGCCCCTCCTTCAAAGACCGGTACGATTCGCTGCCCGATACTCTCCTGCACGACGCTGCGATCCGGCAGAGCATGGCGACATTCGACCGCTCCCTCCTCTATCAGGCAGCGGCTCAGGGGTGAGGTATGAACGAAATGGACGAGTACCGGGTACCGGAACAGGGAAGCTCGATCTGCCGTATCGCCCGGCTTACCAAGACTATCGAGGATATGGGCAGCCGGTGGCCGCGACTGGCCCTGATCTACAGCGAGTGGTTATATGGCGATGTGGTCGATAAAGAGCTGGCCCTAGCTGACCTGAGGGTGGGGAGTTCGATCCTCCATGTAGGCTGCGGATCGCTGCCGTTCACCGCCCTGCTTCTGGCCAAAAAAGGCTTTATTGTGACTGCGGTGGACAACGATCCCGTTGCTGTAGACGCGGCGCAGCGCTTTGTCGATTATTATGAGACAGATGCCGATATCACCATACAAATCGCAGAGGGGGCATCGCTCGACGCTTCATCCTACGATGCGGTCTGGGTCTCGCTCAACGTCGCTCCAAAGGAGATGGTGCTTTTTTCGCTGCTCGATAGCATGCGCAGCGGCGCAAAGCTCATCTACCGCAACCCGCAGGAGAAGCGGATGCTGGGCAGTCTGTACCGGCGTGTGCTGCCCGGGCATATCGGCCATGACGCCGGCCATAAGACCTTACCGACGGATGGGGTGAAGGAGGCCGTCCTTATCAAGAAGGGGTGCTCCTCAATTGAGGTGTCGCAACCGACGGCCACCAGCACCGGGGGGTATGTCTTAGACGATCTTGCCGCAGATCAGACGGCCAGGGTTATGCAGGTACCGGATTATCCGGTGATCCCGCCCCTGGGAATCCGCCCTGGAAAACTGGTCACCGTCCAATGCCGACACCCCTTCGGGGGGCCGCTTGTATTGGAGGTTGAAGGGCGGAGGGTAGCCCTGGCACGGGAGTTTGCCAGGGAGATACTCGTTGCATAGGTGGCCGGAGGGTGGCTGAATTGTCCAGGCGCGAACAGGAGAGCCTGATACTGCTCATCGGCCCGCCGAACGTAGGCAAAAGCGTCATTTTTAACCACCTAAGCGGTCTCCACGTGGGAATGGCGAATTATCCCGGGACGACCGTCGATTATACCAAAGGAAGTGCTGTTTTCGGCGGTGTCAAGGCAACGATCATCGACACGCCCGGGACATACACTCTCGACGCCACCAATGATGCCGAGGAGGTCGCGGTGGCCATGCTCAAGGGTAAGCCCGATCTCGTCGTCTGTGTCCTTGATGCCTCAAACCTCGAGTCCAGCATCTATCTCGCCCTTCAGATCCTGGAGTGCCGGCTTCCCACGATCGTCACGGTGAATCGCATGGATCTCCTGGAGGAGAAAGGGCTCCTCCTTGACGGTGAGGCGCTGTCACGGGAGCTCGGAGTTCCCGTGCTGACCGCCGTGGCTCTTGACGGGGACGGCATGTACGGGCTGAGAGCTGCCATCGGGGATGTGCTTAATGGAGATCTCACGCCGGTGCCTTCGGGAATCGTCGAAGCCTCCTGGGAATGCGCCGAGAGGATTCGTGCGGCAGCGGTTCATGGCTCCGGCAGGGCATCGGCAAGCATACGGGAGACCATAGGCGATGCATCGATGCGCCCCTGGCCCGGGATCCTTATCGCCATCGTGGTGATGCTTGCGGTCTTTTCGATCGTGCTCGGCCTGGGAATGGGGCTTCGCCGATTCGTACTCCTCCCGGTGTTTCAGGGTTACATCATCCCGCTGATCGTCTCCGAGGTAGACGGTCTTGTTGCGCCCGGGCTCTTCCGGAACATCCTCGTCGGTGAGTATGGGTTCCTCACCAAGGGAATCGAGTGGCCGTTCACGCTGATCATGCCGTATGTGTTCTCGTTCTATCTGGCGCTCTGTATTCTTGAGGATTCCGGATACCTCCCCCGGCTGGGGGTTCTGCTCGACGGACTTCTGGGCAAGATCGGGCTTTCGGGGCCCTCGATCATACCGCTGCTGCTGGGGTACGGATGCGGGATACCGGCGATCATATCCACACGAACCCTGCCTTCCCGGAAAAACCGCCTGATGGTGGGGCTGATGGCATCCCTGAGCATTCCCTGTATCGCCCAGACGGGCGCCTTCATATCCCTGCTGGCGGCGCAATCAGCCTTTGCCCTCGCCTTCGTCATGTTCCTCTCGTTTGCCTCGCTGCTGCTCGGCGGCGCGGTGCTGAACCGCATCCTGCCGGGCAGGCGTGTGCCGATGGTGATGGAGATCCCCGATCTCCTGGTCCCCCGTGCTCACATGATCGCGAAAAAGATGTGGATCCGGACGCAGCACTATATAGTCGATGCAGTGCCTCCGGTCATCGTCGGGGTGGCTGTGGCTGCAACACTCTTCGAGACGGGCTGGATGGCCCGGATCGGGGCGTTCATGAGCCCGCTCGTCACGGAGTGGCTTCACCTCCCCCAAGAGGCTGCTGTGCCGCTCCTCCTCGGAGTGTTCCGAAGAGAGCTGACGGTGCTTCCCCTCCTGGATATGAACCTCTCGGTGCTACAGCTCGTGGTCGGGTCGGTCGTTGCGCTCTACTACGTCCCCTGCATAGCTATGATGGCCATCTTATACCGGGAGTTCGGCGGATATTACGCGATTCTGACGCTGGCGGTCACGACAGCCTTTGCCTTCATCATGGGCGGCCTGATCGCCCAGGCCGGCATCCTGCTCGGGGTGATGTGAGGTGGCATTCCTCGTTTCCCACCCATGGATCCAGCCATCTCCGGTCTGGCGTTATGAACCGGCAATGCTCTGGTGCAGGCGATGAAACGCGGACCGCTTCTGGGGGCTGGGGCGCTCCTGATAACGATCGCCGCCGTAATCATCGGCTTGGACGACATAAGCCGCATTCTCGGCAGGATAACCCCGTTAGAGCTCGCTCTGCTGACCGCACTGCAGCTGTTCACAATATTTCTTACCTCCTACATCTGGTTCTTCCTTCTGAAGCAGAAGACCGCCGCGGTATCGATCTTCAACGTATTCCTGATCAACATGGCCGGGGTCTTTGTCGAGAGCGTCACTCCGTCCGCAAAGATCGGCGGCGAGACTATGAAGATATACCTGATGCGCAGGGAGAGCTCGCTGTCCTATCAGGATCTGACGTCGATCATGATCGTCAGTAAATTCTACTCTCTGCTTCCGTTTCTGATCATCAGCCTGCTCACTCTTGGGTCTGCCCTGTTATTCGTCACCCTGCCTCCGGTCGTGTATGCGGCGTTTCTCGGGCTTGCCATCATCATCTGCCTGATAGGCCTTTTCTTCTCTCTCCACCGCGTCCGCGGAGGGCGCCTCGTTCAGGCGGTGCGGAAGATCGGGACCCCCCACCACCACCCGATCTCGGTAAAAATCCTCGGAAAATTGGCGGCTGCACATGCATTCCTGAGCGATGCATCCGCGACCTCCAGGACCCTCATCACCAATCCTCATAACGGGGCATACCTCTTCCTCCTGGGGTTCATTGTCTGGGCCTTCTATCCGGTGAAGGTTTACCTGGTCGCCGCCATGCTCGGATACGAGATCAGCCTGATGTTAGTCATCATTGCCACCTATACGGCATATCTTGTCAGCATGATCCCACTCCTGCCGGGCGGCCTCCTCACCTTCGAAGGGAGCATGGTGCTGGTCCTCGTCTCCGGTGGGCTGATACTGCCCGAAGCATTCTCGATAGCAATCATGGCACGCGTCGTCACCTTCTGGATCCCGCTCCTGATCTCCGCAGCCGTAACACTGCTGCTCGTTCGGAGGTCGCTGGCTCGGGTTCCGTCTGCCTGACGATCAGCCCGCTTACCCCCCCCTGGATGCTGCAGCCTTCCGAGGAT
This sequence comes from Candidatus Methanocrinis natronophilus, assembly GCA_029167045.1. Classification (GTDB taxonomy): domain Archaea; phylum Halobacteriota; class Methanosarcinia; order Methanotrichales; family Methanotrichaceae; genus Methanocrinis; species Methanocrinis natronophilus. The sequence goes on along the minus strand of JARFPK010000003.1, from coordinate 30,721 downwards.
GGGGCTACAATTCCATGTATCTGCCGAGTTGTATGGCATGCAAGCCGTCATTCACTTTTTTAAATTGCATCACGATTGCGACAAAGAGAGGGTCCGGCTGGGGGATTGGAGCCATCTCGCCCTCATACTCCACGAAGGAACTGGAGAAGATGCGGTGTCACTTTTCGGCTCGCTCAAAGGGCGACAGGATGGATAGCCAGATAGACCACCCTCTCCTCTGGATCCACAGTGGCTATCTCGGCCTGGGAGTTGACGACTCGGATCTGCATCTGAGCTGATGGCGGCCTTGCCCTGCTAACCGCTTCTGCCGTTCTTGCCGCTCTTTCTCCCCCAGTTGATTTGATCCATCTCTCCACCAAGGTCTACGCAGACCCCAAGCCCGTCTCCGACGCCTGTCGTCCTCGCCGAAAAGCGGAGGTCTATTGCCTATCGGCCATCAGGGGGCTGATGATGGCGAATTAACATTTTCTTCTTTTCAGAAGCAATCTTGTGATCACAATCAGAACCGGCAGCTCTATCAGAGGTCCTATGACCAGGGTCAGAGCTATCAGAGGCTGGTCGGGGAAGGCGGTCACAGCGATCGCCAGCGCCAGCGGCGAGTTTCGGGCGATGGTGGTACAGGTGAAAGATGCCATCTCGGGATATGTGAACCCGAAGAGCTTCGCCACGATTTGGCTTATTATATAAATAGTTGTGAAGAAAATCATGATGGGGGCCAAAAGGTTGGCCATAACAAAGGGATTATCAGCGACCGCCTGCCCCTGAGATACGAACATCCCCGTTATGGCGACCAATAGGAACGGGAAGTGGAGGCCTCCCACTTTGGCGAGGAATACCTCCCTGAAGAACTCGCCGCTCTTCGCCCTCGTCAGGATGATCCGGGTCGAGTACGCGGTCCCCAGGGGAAGCACAACGACTAGAACCACGCTCTTTCCCAGGAGAAGGACGTCTATAGGAACGACATATCCTGCGAGGAGAGCCAGATATAGGGGCAACAGCGCCAGCTGCAGAAAGAGGTTCCAGGGCAATAGAGACGCTCCGAGCCCCACGTCCCCCTTCGCCATGCTGGTGAAGACGAGATACCAGTCTGTACAGGGTGTTAGCATGAGCATGAAGAAGCCGACCCATAGGTCCGGAGAACTCCTCAAGAAGAGATAACCCAGCCCAAAAGCGAAGAAGGGGGTGAATAAGAAATTGACCGTCAGGCTGAGCCCCGCCACCTTTAGATTGGCAAACCCCCGGCCCAACCGCTCCAGGGGCATCTGCAGGAATATGATGTAAAGCATCAGCATCAGGGCAGGAAGTATCGCAGCCCCCCCATGCTGGGCTATCTGGGGAAAGCGGCTGATACCCAGCCCGAACCCTATGCTGAGGAGTATAAAGACCGATTGGAGCTTCTCCGATGAGCTCAGCCTTAGATCGTTCATGATCCGCTCCCTTCTCGGCCGTCAGCCATTGAGGAAAATTGTGACTCTGGGGAAGATTATAGCTTTTTGGTCGATGATCCGGGACTAAGACTGCCCAAAGCCTTCCAAATTCTCCGATCAAAGAAGACGATCTAAGATGAATAGGTCGTGTCTGCATTCCGTTGAATTGGTACGAACAAAACCTGACACGCAGACAAGCTGCTGGTTATCTCCCCGCTATTGATGATGTTATCGATTCTTAACAGTCTAAAATTTAGCGTTTTTCTCCATAAACGCCAAGATTTCGCCAGTTAAGTTACGTGGCTCCACTACCCCCACACCCTCCCATCCACCCCGATCCCCAGAACCTCCCTCGCCCCGCCATTCACATCCTCCGCAATCAGGGCGCACCCCACGGCTGCATCGCAGGTTGCGAGCGGCAGAACCTCGCGCCCCGGAAGCCGCGAGACCCTCCCCGCGATCCGGGGGGCGGGGTCGCCCGCCAGATAGAGCGCCGATTTGGCTGCGCCGCAGTCCCGCAGGAGAACGGCCATGGCGGATATCTCCATGGCGGCGTATAGGGCGAGGGATTCGAAGGCCGCCTCCTTCTCTTCTTCCGTGCAGCCCTTGAGGGTGAGGCCCCGCTTTCGGAGGATCCCGCCCCGGGTGAAGGCCTCGTTGGCGGTCATCTTCCCGGCATCGACTTTTCGGATCGCCGCGACGTCCAGGGGCCCGTGCAGGAGGCCGGGGGCGAGGCCGAAGGCCCAGGCCTCCCCTGAGGTCGGCCGAGACTGGGTTGTCAGGATCTCATCAGGGTCGTCTTCCCCGAGCCGCTCGGTCCCAGAAAGGCGAAGACCTCCCCAGGACGGACCTGCAGGTCCACCCCGTCCAGGGCCCTCGTCCGTCCGTTGTAGGTATTGATCAGCCCGATAGTCTCTATCGCCATGGTCATCCCTGGAACCCCCGTGAGAGATAGCACGCCTCTTCTTCAAACGCCGCCATTGTATTGCGGATGATCTGATTTGTATAGGAAATCGGCGAGATATCGAGATACGGCTTCGAGAGAGATGAAACTGGGACTCCCATCGGTAGGATCCGACCTTGTATGAATTTAACCAAAAGATTTATTACTAATTAAGATTATCTCCCCGTTGGGGTGCAATACTCTCGCCATGCTGCGACCTCCTTGAGATGGCATCCCCCTAAAGGCCATTGCCCTCTCTCCAACCACGGGCGCCGTATCTGGGGCAAAGCCAAGCCAAAAACGGCGCCCTTCTTCTGCCATATTCTCCAGAGCAGGTCATCAATTAATATGAGCTATTCTGGACAAAGTATTGATTATTATGAATTTCGACCAAAAATGTTATAAATAATTGAGTAGAACTCTTTCCGGCTTGCGTAGCATAAATTAGAATATTGCAGGCGTAAGGTATTGAAAATCAGGTGATTATGTGAAGATCGATCGAATTATAGCGACGACCCTCCTCCTCCTGGCCCTGGCGCCGGGTCTGGCCATGGCAGAAGGGGTGGATATGTACCAGCTCGGCTCCGACGCCGCAGAGTACGCCATGGCAGAGATGGGATTTGAGCGGGGCGACGCCGATGTTCTGGCCCTGACCAACGCCGGATACGCCGTGATAGACGGCCAGACGACGGAAGAATGCCTCGATGCGGTGATGGAGGCCACCGGCTGCACTCCGGGAAAGGGAAACCTCCTCAACATCTTGAGCCCCCCCTGGAAGCCCCTATGGTTTGGGTTCTACGACAAGAATACCGGTGAGGCGGTCTACATGAAGGTGAACGATGACGGGAACGGCTTCGCCGTCCAGGAGATGGATAAGATCGACGCCGAGACGGTCCTCGCCGACGTCGAAGGCTGGAAGCCCGGGGTCTTCGACCACATGCTCCCCGTCGTCAACGTCTGGGCCCACGAGAAGACCCCCTATATATTCATGAAGGCGGTGGAGCTCCACGACCACCTCTGCCCCGGGGTCTCCAGCGGCTTGCTCTTGGCGAGATATATGGAGAAAGAGCTCCCCATTGAAGACGCGACAAACCACAGCTACAGGGTGATAGCCTGCCCCAACTGGTGCAAAGACGACTACTTCCAGGTGGCCTGGGACTGCACCCCCGGAAAGGGCGGCCTCTTCGTCAAAAAGCTGACAGCAGACGAGACGTCTGCCCTGACGGAGAAGTTCGGCACCAGGGTCGCGGGGATATTCATCCGGTGGGATGCCGCCTCCAAGACCGGTGACGGCCTCGTCCTCGGCTTCGACTTCGACAAGGCGACGGAGATGAGCAACTCCGAGGGCTGGCCGAGATGGGCCGCAAGGCTACAGCAGGATATAATCCTGATGGACGCCGTCGACTCCCCGGAGACCTTCGTCTCCACCATCAAGGAGTTCAGCCTCGCAGACGAAGACGAGCTCTTCGCCCTCCAGGGAGCGGGGGTCCACCCCCTGAAGGTCCTGGGGGTAATGTCCGGCTGAAGCCAAAGTGATCGCGGGGCGGGATGCCGCCCCGAAATTATTTTTCCTGTTCTTCTAGGACCGTCTTTCGCCTCGACTAACTCACCGCCCCTTCATCGCCCTGATGACCCTGGCGCGAGATATGGGGGCGATGGAGGCGTGGCCCCTCTGGGGGCTCACCGCCCCTTCATCGCGACGAGAGCGCTGGCGAGGGTGATCGGCCCGACGAAGCTTTTCCTCGCCCGGCTGGAGTCGACGAAGACGGGGTCCATGATGACGGGAGCGCCGTAGCCCCTGGCGCCGGAGACTAGCATAAGGGTCCGGAAGATGAGGTTTCCTGATATGCCGTCGGGGGCTACGATGAGGTCGTCGCCGCGAGAGGTCTCGATGAGGATACTCCGGTGCTCCGCCCGGACGCCTCCGTCCCGGGCGAGCCGGGCCAACAGCTCCCCCTCGGCCAGGGTCCGATCGACCCGGTCGGACCTCCCCAGGTCTTCCATCCTACCCCCGGAGAGGATCGAGAGGTGGGGGTCGATCCCCATATTCCGGAGGTACCAGGCGCCCATCAACGCCAGGTCGAGGCGATCGGATAGCGACTCCCCTTCGTCTATCCCGACGGGGGCGAGGAAGAAGGACCAGTCCGGGAGGGCGAGAAGAGAGAGCCTTCTGACCCTCAGATCGAAGATCCTGGATATCTTCCTCATCACCCTGGTGGCGGAGAGGTTTCCCCTCACCGCCCCGTCGATATCCCCCTTATCCAGGAGGTCCACCAGGAGGGAGGCGGGATCGTCGGTTCTGACGACGGCGAGATCCTCTCCGACGTCGTCGTCGGTGCCGGGGTCTCCCACCAGGACGATCTCGGCGAACTCTGCCGCCTCCTCCATACCGGCCAGGAGTTCGGGGCTCCCTCCGTATGCGCCTACCCCTATCCTGGCCCTCCGGCCTCTAGCCTCCCGCTCCATCCTCTCGATGAACCTTCCGTCCACGATATCACCCGATCCCCGTGATACTCTCGGCCTCGAAGTCGAAGAGGACCGCCGTCTCCGATCCCGATGATATCACGAGCCTGCGCCCTTCCGTCACCTCTCCGATGACGGCCGAGGCTAGGCCGCGTTCGATAAAGACCCCGGTGACCTCTCCGGCCTTCTCCGGGGGGGCGGTCACTACGAAGCCCATCCCCGGATACATCTTCTGCCAGTCTAGCATATCCATCCCCTCGGGTCGAGGGATGAGGTCGATGTCGACGACCGCCCCAGCCCGGCTCGACTCCAGGAGCATCCCCAGGGTCCCCAGCATCCCAGGGTTGCTGATATCCTTTCCTGCCGTCACCAGGGCCCGTTCCCCCAGCTCCCTCATCGATCCGAGCTGCCGGAGGAGGACCTCCCCGTCCTTGAAGCTGGTGGTGTCCCAGTTGATGGCGAACTTCGGGTGGACCCTCCCTTCGAGGTCGACCCCGACGACGACGGAGTCGCCGGGCCTCGCCGAAGAGCTGAGGATGACCGCCCCCTTCTTCGCCTTCCCGAGGATGGCGACGTCGAGGGAGGAGTAGGGGGTGTCCGGATGGAAGTGGCCGCCGACTATGGGAACATTGAACTTCTCAATCCCCTTCCTCATCCCGGAGAGGACCTCCTCGGCGAGGTCCTCCGAGGCGGCGGAGAAGACGTCCACCATCGCTAAAGGCCAACCTCCCATCGCCGCGATGTCGTGGACGTTGACGAGGACGGCGCAGTAGCCGGCCCATTCGGCGTCGGCCTCCAGAAGCCTCGACCAGATCCCGTCGGCGGCGAGGAGGATCACCTCTTCGCCGTCGTCGATGACCGCCGCATCCTCCCCGAAAGAGGCTATGATCAGGTCCGATTCCACGGGAAAGTGGCCGACGAGATCGCCGATGGCCCTCTTGCGGGTTATCCCCACGAACCCGCGAAGCTCGGCCGCGAGAGACTCAAGGTTCATCATCCATCAGACGACCGCCCTGGAAAAATAGGTGACGGTGTCCGAAGGTCCCTGGGGCTAAATCCCTCCATCGCCCTTCTCCCCACCGCCGAAACCGAAGACCTCCACCAGAGAGTCGAGGGCCTTCTCCCTGACCTTTGGTGAGCACCGGACGCACGCCTCCTGGAGGGGCTCGATCGCCCGCATGTCGCCGATCTCCCCCAGGGACCAGGCGGCCCAGGCCCGGATCTCCTCGTCGTCCACGCCGAAGAGGACCGCCACCAGCCGGTCGAGGCCGTCGGGAAGGCCGATCTCCCCCAGGGCGGTGACGGCGGCGAGCCTCACCCTGGAGTCGGGGTCCTCGAGGAGGGACGCTGCCATTCCGCATGCTTCATGGCCACCGATCTTTCCTAGGGAGCCCGCCGCCTCCATCCTGACGGCGGGGGTATCGTCCGAGAGGGCCGGCGCGAGGTGGGGTGCCGCCTCCTCCGTCCCCATCTCTCCCAGGGACCAGGCTGCCCTCCTCCGTAGCTCCGGGTCCTCGGCCCCGACGAAAGGCGCCACCAAGGGGAGGGATCCGGCAGACCGGAGGCGTCCGAGGGCGACGACCGCCATCCTCTTCGCATCCAGGTCCCCCCTTCCCAGAAGCTCTTCGAAGGCGTCCACGGCGCCGAAGGCGACGAGGGCGAGGGACGATCGGAGCCTCACCTCCCCGGACGGGTCCGTCGCCAGTGACTGGGCGAGGGCAGGGACGGCCCTGGGGTCTCCGATCGCCTCCAGGGCCGAAGCCGCCCACTCCCTGACGGAGGGGTCTTCATCCAGAGAGAGGGCTGTTGATAGGGGACCGACGGCCCTTCTCTCCCTCATCTTTCCCAGGGCCCAGGCTGCCTTGAACCGGACCTGGGGGTTTTCGTCTCCTTCCAGGGCCTCGAGGAGCGGGTCCGCCGCTCCAGACCCCGCCTCCACCAGCCTCCAGGCGGCGCTCTGCCTCTCGAAGTAGTCTGCGCTTCCGAGCTTCAGGACCAGTTCTGAGATCGGCTCCATGGCCTAGAGTCTCCGGTCGCCCCTCCTTTAAGGTTTCCTCGAACCCGTATATGGCGTAGGGGCCTGAGACGAGACCGCCCAGCATCTCCGATGTGGCAGGAGAGCTTATGCAACGCCGATGATCTGATATTCTTCCTCTTCCAAGTGGATCTGAGATCCAGGAAAATAACCCGACCGTCCGATATGCTCAGTAGCCTTGCCTGGACGGCAGAATCCCCGGAGATCTCGGCACTATGATATCGAAACCTATATTAAAATCACCCAAGAGAAGTTCTGACCTTCCGAGGAGTTGTCGCCTATATGAGCCATGAAATTATGGATGAAGAGATAGATACAGCGCAAAGGAGGATCAGGTCCCTCCTCGGGGAGGACCGCCCCTCGAATGAAGAGATGGCCAGGGGCCTGGAGGAGGTCTCCCTCTCCCTCGCGAGGCTGCGCAGATACCTGGAAGACCTCAAGAGAAGGGACGAGGCGGAGGCGGCGGCGCAAGAGGCGCTTCGAAGGTCGATGGAGAGGTACAGAGCCCTGGTGGAGAACCTGGACGGGGTGATCTACGTCGTCGAACCCGGGGGTAGTATCGCCTACATCAGCCCCGCCGTCGAGAGGATCTTCGGCTACTCGGTCGGGGAGGTCCTCGGTCAAAACGTATCGCAGTTCATCCATCCCGATGACGTCGGCTTTCTGGATAGGAGGATCAAAAGCGCCCTCGCGGGCAGATCAACGGGCTCGGAGCTGCGGTTCATCGACAGAGAGGGGGGCGTCCGATTTGTTAGGACCTACGGCAGGCCCATCGACGACGGGGGGCTCGAAGGACTTCACGACATCCTGGTGGACATTACGGAGCAGAAGAAGGTGCAAGAGGTGCTGATGGAGAGCGAAGAACGGCTGAAGCTCGCCGTCGAGGGGGCGGACCTCGCCGTCTGGAACTGGGATTTGGTGACGGGGGAGGTGGTACACAACCGCAGGTACGCCGATATGATAGGGATCCCCACCGCCGAGAAGAGCGACGAGCTGGCCTGGAAGAGGTCGATCCATCCCGATGACCTCCCCGCCGTCGAGGCGGCCCTCCGGGATACCCTGGAGGGGAGGAACGACCTCTTAGATATCGACTACAGGACGAAGGCCGGGGGGGAATGGATCTGGGTCCAGGATCGGGGGCACGTAATGGAGAGGGATGGGGACGGCCGCCCCACCAAGATGGCGGGGGTGATGCAGGACGTCTCCTGGCGAAAAGAGATGGAAGAAGCGATCTTTGAAGGTTCGCAGAAGCGTATCGAGCTGGAGCGGATCGTCAGGCGAAGTCCTGCCATCGCCTTCGTCCAGCCCGTCCCTCTGGGAGGCCCCGTTGGTTTCGTATCAGAAAACGTCAGCCAATTGGGATACACCCCCGACGACTTTTATTCAGGAGCCGCTTCCTTTGATGGAAGCTTAGTCCATCCTGACGATCTGGAGCTGGTAGTCTGCGAATTGAAACGGCAGATCGAGGAAGGATCCAACAGATTCTACCAGGAGTTCAGAGTTCTCAACTCGTCTGGCGAGGTCCGATGGCTTGCCAGCAATGTCTGGATCAGCCGGGATGAGGACGGCGACGTGACCCATGTTGAAGGAATCGCTCTCGATATAACTGAGAGGAAAGAGGTCGAGATGGCCCTCGTTGAGAGCGAACGGAGGTTCCGGGAGATGGCCGACACCCTCCCCCAGCCTATCTTCGAATGCGACCTTCAGGGTAGGGTCACCTTCGCCAACCAGACCGCCTTCGACCTCTACGGTTACGGGCGCGACGATCTAGATAAGGGAGTGAACATCTTCCAGGTATTCGCCTACGAAGACCGGGAGAATATGATGGAGAACTTCCAGAGAAGCCTTCACGAGGATCGGGTCTTCACCTACGAGTACACGGGGCTTAAGAAGGAAGGTTCCACCTTCCACCTCATAGTCTACTCCCGCCCCATTATCCGGGATGGTAGGCCGGTAGGCCTCCGGGGGACGATAGTCGACATAACCGAGAGGAAGAGGGTGGAGGAGAACATAAAACAGCTGGCGGACCTAAGCGAGAAGCTGGTGGAGATAGGAAGCCCCATGATCTTCGTCATCGACAGGAGAAAGAGGATCTTCCTCTGGAACAGGGCGGCTGAAGAGGTGACGGGATACTCTGCCTCGGAGGTGATGATGGACGAGGAGATCTGGACCATCCTCTTCCCCGATCCCCTGGAGAGGTCGGCGTTCCTCGACGCCCTGGAAGATATCGATATGGGGATGACGGCGGAGAGGCACAGGACGAAGATCCGGATCAGCTCCGGTGGGGAGAAGGTGATCTCATGGAACGGCATAAAGCTGGAGGATAGCGACGGCAAAGGGATCGGGATCGTCATCACCGCCCAGGACATGACCGAGTTTGCCAGGATGGAAGAGGAGATCCGTTCTGAAAGGGAGTTTTCGAGGGGGATCATCGAAGGCGCAGACCTATTCATAGTCGGCCTCGATCCTCAGGGGAGGATCACCCTCTTCAACAGGGGCGCCGAGAACATCACCGGTAAGTCTTCAAGAGAGGTGGCAGGAGAGAGCTTCTTCGATCTATTCGTAGCGGAAGCTGATAGAGGTTCCTTCAAGGCCTCCGTCTCATCCATATTCGAGGGGAAGCCCTCCGGCCAGACAGAAGCCGCCGTCATCACCAGGACCGGTGACGAGGTGGCGGTCCAGTGGGGTTGGAGCGTCGTCCGGTCCAGGACCGGCGAGATCGAGAGGGTGATCGCCTTCGGCCATGATATATCTTACGACCGGTGGCTGGAAGAGCAGATGCTCCTCTTCATGGACGCCATAGAGTCGTCGAACGACGGTATAGCCATCTTCGGAAAAGCCGACCACCTCCTCTTCGCAAACCCGGCCCTGCTGGATATGTTCGGGTTCAAGCTGGAAGAGGTCCGGGGAAGGCTATATAGGGACTTCATCCTCGATTTCGATGACGAGCCCTACCCCGAAGATGGGGTAAACGGCGGTAGGAGGCGGATGACCTGCGTCAGGAAGGACGGGTCCACCTTCCCCGCCTCCGTCAGCTTCGCCCCCGTCACCAGCAAGGACGGTGGGCTGATGGCGACGATCGCTGTGGCCAGAGACATATCCGAGACTATCGAGTATGAGGAGAAGCTCAAGAGCCTCAACCGGGAGCTGGAGAGCTTCGCCTACACCATCTCTCATGACCTGCGGGCGCCGCTCCGGGGCATCCAGGGGTTCGCCCTCGCCCTCCAGGAGGATTATGGAGAAAAGCTAGACGAGACCGGGAAGAGGTACCTCGATAGGATAGGGAAGATCGCCAGCGGGATGGATCGGCTGATCCTGGACCTTCTGGACCACTCCCGGATAGGAAGGATCATCTCGCCACCGGAGGATATCGATATGAAGAAGCTGATCCTCGAGGCTTACGATGAGGTGAGACCCCTGGCGAAGGATAAGCCGATAGATCTCCGCCTCCGAGGGGAGTTTCCGGTCATCACCCTCGAAAGGAGCCGGGCCAAGCAGATCTTTACGAACCTTCTGGATAACTGTATAAAATATTCGAAGGACGATGTCGATATAGAGGTGAGATCCTCGGATCTAGGCGACGAGTACGAGTTCTCCGTTCGGGATCGGGGGATCGGTTTTGATATGAGATATCATGACAGGATATTCGACCCCTTCTCCCGCCTGGACAGGTCGCAGGAGGGTTCGGGGATCGGCCTTGCCACCGTCAAGAAGATCGTCGAGACCTTCGGTGGCAGGATATGGGTCGAGTCGGCCCCCGGCGAGGGGTCGACCTTTAGGTTCACCATCCCAAAATAGAAGCCTCCAGGATGACCTCTTCGCTCCGATGCGATACTTTCCAGCAGGTTGGTCGGTGGAGTTTCACTCCGATGAACCCTCCACCGACGACAGAGACCTCCTCATCGATAAATAGAAGAGGACCGTCGCGGCGACCCCTAACCCCCCACCCAGGAGGAAGACCGAATGGATCGAAGACGCGTCCATTACCACCCCCCCCAGGAGGGGGGCGGTGACCATCCCGACGGACATGGCGGTGTTGTAGGCGCCCATGGAGGCCCCCATACCGATCTCCTTTCCGAGCTTCACCGTCAGGGCCATCAGGGCCGGGACCATGCATGCGCTACCGATGCCGTTGGCTGAGGCGACGATGAATAGGTCCCAGAAGGAGTCGGCCGTCGGTATTAGGGCGAGGCTCGCGGCGGAGAGGAGGGAGCCTGCCAGGATCATCGACGTGGCGTTCCCCCTGTCTGCCATCCGTCCCATGGGTATCTGAAAGACCGCCATCAGAAATATGGAGACGGTGAGGATCAAACCCACCTGCCCCGGGACGACGGAGATCTTTGGGGCGTAGAGGGGCATGAAGACGAGAAGGATCCCCCGGACTATGGCGTTGAGGGCGGTGAAGGCGAGGATCGCAGAGATGGCGGGGTGGCGGTAGATCCCCTTAAGAGTTATCCTCTCATCCATCCCGGGCGCCGACCGGCCTTCAGTCTCCGGGAGGAAGACGACGACCACCAGGAACGCCAGGGACGATAAGCCGGCCATGGCGTAAAAGGCCGATGCAAAACCGAAGGCGTCGTTCAGGACCCCTCCCAGGAGGGGGCCAGAGCCGAGGCCCAGGAAGAAGGATACCTGAAACTTCGCCATGTGGGCCCCCTCCTCCCCTTTCTTGGAAAGGTCGCCGACGTAGGCCATGGCTATGGGAACCACCATCGCCGAGGCTATGCCGTGGAGGAACCGGACGACGGTGAGGGAGTATACGCTTCCTGCGGTGACGTAACCGAGGGAGAGGACGGCGTAGGCGAGGAGGCCGAAGACTATGAATTTCTTCCTTCCCGATTCGTCGGAGAGCCTTCCGACCATCGGCATGAATATGGCCCTGGCGGCCGCAAAACCCGAGAAGATGATGCCGATCCAAAGGCCGGTGGCCCCCAGGTTCTCGGCGTATATGGGCAGGAGCGGTCCAATTATCCCCAGGCCGAGCATGGCGGCGAAGACCGATATGAAGAGGATTTCAAAGATCCGATGATCTCCCTTCATGAGGTCCTATCCTGAAGGCCGGGGGAGATCTCCCCCCCCCTCTAAAGCCAGGGCCACAGAACCGGTTCCCCTCAGAACCGATCTGCCTTATCGATCCCTCATACAGGTTCACTTCCCCCCCTTATTCCGCCCTTCGACCTCCCGGGCGAGGATCTCCGTCAGCTCCTGGATGGAGAACTGATCGAGGAGATCGGCAAACCTCTGACCCCCGATGCAGTCGTCTCTGATCAACCCCAGCCGCCCTATGAGCCTCTCAGCCTCTTGCCCCCCTCCGGCCGCCTCCAGATGCTCCATCCCCTTCTCGGCTCCTTCGGCGAGGATCTGCATGATCTCCCTGAATATCTCGTTGTGAACCTTCCTCCCCTCATCTATGCTGATTATGGTGGAGTAGTAGTGCCTCTTGTCCCCGGGCCTGCGGACCCGGCGGACTATACCCATCCTCTCCAGCTGCGCCATGTTGGTGCTGACGGTGGACTTACTGTAGCCCGTCACCTCCGCCAGATCGTCCAGGGATAAAGGGACGTCTGATAGCATCAGATATCCCCGGATCGCTCCGGCAGCGTCGCTGTACCCCAGCATCTTCGCCACCCTTATGCTGGCGTCGACGATGGACCTTCTCGCCGCCTCGTCGGGTTGAGGATCCTCCCGATTCATCGTTGGTGGGTCTGCCATAAGCTTTAAGTACATTTCGTATCCTCCGAAAGCTCCGAAGATTCCGAATCTTGCAATTATTGTGATTATATAAAAAATTTGAGGGTAAGAGATGGTGAGGGGTGGAGAGAGGCTGGGGAGGTGGATCGAGGCGAATCCGATCGTCATTCTGACGTTAGCGGCGCTCCTGACGGTGGCATCGATCCATTATGCTCAGACTATCACCATGGAGACAGAGATCGAGACCTTCGTAGACGCGGACTCCAGGCTCTACGTCGAGTTCTCCCACCTCTATAACGATCGGTTCGGGACCCAGTCGATCGTCGTCCTGGTGGAGGGGGACTCGGTCACCACCCCCGGATCCCTGAAGGCGATGGAAAGGTTGACCCGCCAGATGGAGGCGGTCGATTACGTCCTGGGGACGGTCAGCCTGGCCGAGATGGTGATGGAAGTGGAGGCCGAGGCGACAGGGATCCGAAGGGTCCCCGACTCCCAGGCGAGGATCGACGAGATCCTAGAAGAGCTGGAGAGGACGAACCCCGCCGCCCTCAAAGCCATCCTCCCCGACCGGAGGCATACCATCATCCCCATCGATCTTCCTACCTACATCCCCATGGCGAGCCTCGAGGCGATACTTCCCGAGGCTCGATCCGCGGTGGCGATGGCGGATTTTCCCGCCGGGGCCGATACGATAGTCACAGGCGAGATCGCCCTCGGAGACGAGATCGAGCGGGAGATGAACGCCTCCATGACGAATCTCCTCCTGATCTCCGGCCTCCTGATGATAGTGGCCCTCATCCTCGTCTTCAGGCACGTCAGCCTTCCCCTCCTGCCGCTTCCGGTCGTCTTCCTTGGGATAATCTGGACCTTCGGTATGATGGGGTTTCTCCAGGTCCCTCTCACTATGGTATCTATGGCGGCCTTTCCGATCCTCATAGGCATTGGGATCGATTACGCCATCCAGTTTCAGAACAGGATCGAGGAAGAGTTCCAGCGGGGCGGGTCCATCTCGAAGGCGGCGATAGAGACGGTGGCCCGGATCGCCCCGGCGGTCCTCATAGCCCTGATCATCACCGGGGCGGGTTTCTTCTCCCTCTTCTCCTCCTCGGTCCCCATGGTCCGGGACTTCGGCCTCCTCTGCCTCATAGGGATCATCATGTGCTACCTCTCCTCCCTCTTCGTAGGAGTCACCGTAATACACCTGATGGAGCGGGGGAGAAACGAGAGGAACAGCCGCAACGGTGCCGTCAGAAAGGAGAGGAGGTCTCCGATAACTCCCATCATCGTCAGCTACGTCAGCTTGATCCTCAGCAGGTGGAGGGCGGTCCTCGGGGCGGCCGTCCTCCTATCCCTGGTCGGCCTCTATGCCGACACCCACGTCCCCATCGAGACGGACCTCTACGAGTTCATTCCTCAGGATCTGCCGCCCCTCATCCAGTTCCGCCACCTCCACGACATATTCGGCGGCGAAGATCGGTTGAATATCATCGTCCAGGGGGACGTCGTCGATCCGTCGACCCTGAGATGGATGGACCAGTTCGGCGAATACGTCGTCGGGTCTAGGGACCAGGTCCACGGGGCTTCTAGCCTAGCCACTCTCGTCAAGGGCTACCACGGTGGAACGATACCCCACGAGAGGTCTGAGGTGGTGGCGGTCCTCGAAGAGCTCCCCGAGCAGGCCAAATACCAGTACGTCGACGGCCACGACACCGCCCAGATCATCCTCGATATCGGAGATGCCTTCAAGAACCTCGGCCAGGTCGGGGTCGAGCGGCTTATGAACGAGGTCGATAAGGACCTCCAATGGTTTGAACATCCTCCAGGGATATCCGTCACCCAGACTGGAGATATGGTGGTGATGAACACCGTCATAGGCGCCCTCACCACCGGGAGGATAAGGATGACCCTACTGGGCCTGGTCCTGATATTCTCCATCCTTCTGTTGATATACAGAGACCTGGGTAAGGCTGTCCTCCCGGTGCTCCCGATGTTCATGGTCATCGGCTGGATGGGCGGGGTGATGTACATATCCGGTATGACCTACAACCCCATGACCGCCACTCTGGGAGCTCTGATACTGGGGGTGGGGTCGGAGTATGCCATCCTGACGATGGAGCGTTTCTACGAGGAGAAGGAGAAGACCGAAGACGCCATGGAGGCGCTATCGATAGCTACGGGAAGCATAGGGGCCGCCATATTTGCCTCGGGGCTCACCACCATCTTCGGCTTCTCCGCCCTCATAGCCTCCCCCTTCCCCATGACCAGCAGCTTTGGGACGATAACTGTGCTATCGGTCATATTCGCCCTCTTCGCCACCTTCACCGTATTCCCGGTGCTACTTATAAGGCTCGAGTACTGGAGGAGACATAAGGCGGTGGCGATCTTTAGGGGCTCAAATCTTCTGCCATTTATGCTCATCCGGAGGTTTAAGGAGTGAGAAAGATCGTCTATTTGAAAGCCGCATTTCTCTACATCGCCCTGGCAACGTTCAGCTCTGCGCCGGCCGGGGCGATAGAAAACTACATACCATCGGTATCCCTGGAGAACTACTGGACCTTCTCCGGATCGCCCCAGCTCGGAGCGTCCCTAGCCGGCACGAGGGAGTTCGCCCGAGGAGATACCGTCACCTTCTTCGTCGACCTGGCCAACTACGGCAGGGTGATGGGGTTCAAGGCTGATAAGAGGGCTGATACAGTTATGGACCGGATGCTGGCGGACCGGGAGCTGGAATACGAGTGGGAGAGGACGACGGCCCTCGGCATAACCGGTACCCTCAGATCCGGAAGCGACCTCATCGAAGTGAGGTCGGGCGACCAGGTGGTAGAGGCCCTCCGGTCCGGTGAGAGGTCGACGGACCCGATGAGGTTCGTCATCAGAATATCGAACCGGGCCCCGGCGGGAGAGTATCCCCTCACCCTCCACCTCTCCTACGACTACCAGTACAACGTCGAGGTCGACGCCGACTCCATCGACGCCGACGGCCGCCTCCGGGGATTCAGGACCGCGTACTGGTACGAGAGGGCGGACGAGACCGTCACCATCCCCGTGATCGTAAAGAGGGAGGCTTACTTCGAGATCGCTGAGGTCGATGCCGACCTCTGGGCAGGAGAGAAGGGGTCGATCATCGAGGTGACCTACAGGAACACCGGTGAGGAGGTGGCCGAGGACGCCATAGCCAGGCTATCGGTCTTCAAGCCCTTCTCCTCCACCGACGATCAGGCTTACATCGGAACCCTCCACCCCGGCGAGGAGAGGACCGTCAGATTCAGAGTCGACGTCGACTCCGACGCCACGGAGAAACCCTACAGCATCAACAGCGAGATCAAGTACACCGACCTTCTGGGAGGGACCGTCATCTCCGAGAGCATGAGGATCCCTGTGAACGTCGGACCCTCCAAGAGGTCTTACCTCCTCCCCATAGTCGTGGGATTGATCATCGCCGCCGCCGGGTCGGCCTCCCTCCTGAGGAAGAGGAGGAAGGGGGACTGAACGCCCAGCCTCCTCTCTGACCCCTCCATCTCTGCCTCGGGCCTTTCGTCTTCTGCACCGATAACTTCCATCTTCCCCCTTTGTCGGATGAAGCTTCTATCCCTCCATCCACCTTTCAGGATAGAGAGCCAGAGCCTTTCTGAACGTGGGAAATTGTTAAATAGTTTTTCAAGAGAATATGCACCCAAACAATGAAGGGCGGACCGTCTGACCCTTTCATCGTCAAAGAGGATCGGATTACGAGGGGGTCAAGATGGAGATGGCGGTCTAAGATCATCGGTCGATGCAGATCCTGAGGCACCAGGAAACCATACTCCGATCTTCGCGGTCCGGAAATATGAGGGAGAATTATGAAGAAGATTATGGCTTTGTGGCTCGTCTGTCTCCTGTACCTATCTTTTGGCCTGGCCTTCGCCTCGTCGGCCTCCGTTGATCCCGGCAGCACGGGAATGATCACATTACAGTACCAACTCGACGACCCGAACGTCGAAATGGGAAGAGAGACGCTCTCGGGACCTGACGGTTCCGAGATGGTTTACGACAGAGTGACGATTCCGGGGCTGAACGATAGGATCGTCTCAGGGGAACCGGTGATCCCCTTCAAGACCGCCAGGATATTGATACCCTACGGGGAGGAGGTCCGGGAGATAAAGGTGGTCGCAGGCAACGAGAAGTATCTGGGAAGGGTCTCCATCATGCCCGGTCAGAACTCGGTTCCCATCGGTTTCACCAGCAACTGTACCGAATGCCGACCCCAGGATAACTGGACGTCCCCTGACCACGCCTTCCTCGACGAATCGATCTACGGATCAGATAGACCCTATCCAGAGGTGGCATACTCGGTCCTGGGAGTTCAAAAGAAGCACGGATACAGCATCCTTTCCATTAACCTCTACCCCATCAAGTACATACCCAAGACCGGTGATGCCTACAGCTTCGCCGCCTTCGACGTCGAGGTGACCACATCTCCGGCGGAGACCCTCAGCCCCGGGCTCCTTCGAGGGCTTCCCCGGGACAAAAGAGAGGTCGAGATGATCGTCGACAACCCGGAGAAGACGACGACCTACCCCTCGGACCTTGCCGCGACGGGAAGATCCCTCCTCCTGGACGGGTATTACGATTACATCGTCATAACAAACCAGTACCTGAAAGAGGCTCCTGGCCCCTACAACTTCCAGGCCCTCATCGAGAAGAAGAAGGAGAAAGGGCTGAACGCAGCGATAGTCACCGTGGAAGATATTTACGCCAACTACAGGCAGTCCGTCCGGCAGGACGATCAGGAGGTGATCCGCGACTTCATCAGGGACGCCTATACGAATAACCAGATAACCTACGTCCTTCTAGGCGGCGACGGAGACGGGGCGAGGATCGGCGGAGAGACCTGGGACGCCATCGTCCCCACGAGGCTTCTTTGGGCCTGGGCTTACGAGCCCTGCCCTGAATCCTGTGGAATCCCAAGGGAGAGGGTGGGCATAGCCTCCGACCTCTACTACGCCTCTCTTGAGGGAGACTTCAAAGGCGCAAACGGAGTCTACGGTGGCCCCGGCGTGAATCTGTATGCCAACGTCTACGTCGGACGGGCTCCTGTGGACAACTACATCGAGCTCTCCAACTTCGTTCGAAAGACCATCGCCTACGATTCGACCCCGTCCACCGATCGGTACCTGAGGGGGATATGGATGGTGGGCGAGTACATGGAACCGATGGGCGTTTTGACCCTGGACGACGAGCCGCTGACCTGGAAGTGGGGCGGGGACTATAAGGACAGGATCAAGCCCATATTCCCGGCGAATTTCAGCGTCCAAACCCTCTACGACCGGGACTTCCCCGGAGACGAATGCTGTCCCAACCAGCACAACTGGGGTAGAGAGCATCTGATCCGCGAGATAAACGCGAACTACGTCCACGCCATAAACCACGTAGGCACATCCAACTTCTGCGACGTCGTCGCCTACGTCATGAAGATGGGCTACCAGCACGCCGACGCCCTCACCAACGAGAAGTACTTCCTCGGGTACTCCCAGGCGGGCTACGCCGGGGCTTTTGACAACAGGGACCCCAACGGGATCTATCTACCCCACGACTCCGTCCTGGAGCACTTCGTCACCGCCAAAGGAGGAGCCTTCGCCTTCATAGGGAACAGCAGGTACGGGCTCATCAATCCCAGCTCCATAGAGAACAGCCCGTCCCAGAAGTTCGACCTAGCCTTCTGGGAGGAGATGTTCAACGCCACGGACGAATACGGAAGGCCTGTCACCAACATCGGTTATATAAACCAGATATCTAAGGAGAAGTTCATCGGGGCTGTGGATGGGGGAGAAGAGAACATGAGGTACTCCTACTACAGCATCAACCTCCTCGGCTGCCCCGAGACGCCCTTCATAATCCCCTCCGGCGTTCTGACACCGAAGGTTGAGGACACCGCTCCTGCCGTCCCTGAGATCTTGACGGAGGCCGTAGTCGAGGTTGAGAAGAAGAAAGACACAGACCTCGCAGTACCTGATATCTTCAGTGATGGCATGAGGTTTGAGTTGGACTTTCACGAGTTGGACTTTCCGACCCTAGATCCCGGAGTTTGGGGGTTCTCCTGAGATCTGACCCCCAGGAGGAACGTAGGCGGCGGATGAGCCAGCCGCCGCATCATCCTCCACGTTTTTTCCTCCATCCAGTCCCAAAGAGACCTCCAACGGCTCACCAACCATCCCCGGAGGAGGGGTTCATCCTCACCGCGGGGTTTTTAAGAGATAGATATTGATATCGGCCCGTCCTTCAGAACGGATCTCAGGAGAGAGCCCATGGACCTCTTCACCCACATAGCCATCCCCTACCTCATCGGAAGGAGCCTCAAGAGGAGGAGCGAGGAGACGGCAGCCCTAGTCCTAGGGGGCGTAGCCCTGGATCTCGACTTCCTTCTCATGCCGGTGAACTGGATCTTTCCCACCTTCTTCCTCCTCGTCCACCGGGGTATCACCCACTCCCTCTTCTTCGGAGTCTTCACCGCCCTCCTCGTCCTCGGCCTGGCGTCTTGCGGTCCTGTCCGTTCCCGGATCAGAGAAAGGTTCGGGATCGACCTGGGGCTTTCGAGGCGGACGGCCCTCTTCGCCTCTGCCGGAGCCGTCATCCATCTGGCCCTCGACATCATCACCACCCGGGGCGTCCCCCTCCTCTACCCCCTCGATACTTCCAGGTGGTCCCTGGAGATCTTCTTCTACTCTGAGGCCCCCCTCCTCATCGCCAGCCTCGGCCTCCTCCTCCTCTACGCCAAGAGCCGGGATAGCTTCGATCCTCGAAAGGCCCTCCTCTTCCTCCTCCTCCTTCTCGTCCTGACGGGGGGGGCGAGGCTGGCAGAGAGGGAAAGGGCCCTGGAGGCCGGAGGCGCAGGGTCCGTCGCCTTTCCAGCGCCTGGGCTCTTCAGCTGGACGGTCCTCGCCGAGGACGGGGGCCTGGTCAGGGTCTACGGCTATTCCGGCCCATCAGGGGATCTGAAGCTTCTGGAGAGCTTCGAGAGGCTTGAGGATCCTCTTGGCGAAGGGCTCGAAGAAGCCATCGATATGGCGGAAGCCCTCCCCCAGGTGAAGACCTTCAGGTGGAGGAGCTACGACGTCATCGTATCCGCCTCCTTCAGGGATGGAGGATGGGACCTGAAGTATACGGACCCGGTGATGGCGGCCCGGATGGCGGAAGCTCCATCTCCCCTGAGCCGCCCCTTCTCCGGCCTCACGTCCCTGGAGGTCAGAGTTGAGGGGGGCGCGGCGGAGGCGGGAGGCAGCCCCTTCGGATCAAAAATCCAAAAAGTATATTAGATACTTGGACCAAATGTTGGTCCGGAGGTGTTTCGATTGGCAAAGTTAGCTCCCATAGATATGCTGGCCATAGTGCTGGTGATAGTAGGAGGCCTCAACTGGGGTCTCTACGCCCTCGGCTACAACCTGGTGAGCATCCTGCTGGGATGGATGCCCATCCTAGAGCAGGTGGTCTACGTCGTCGTGGCCCTGGCCGCGATATACCTCGCGGTCTTGATCCCCAAGCTCTCCAAGCAGTAGCGAGACCTTAGTGTGGTGGCGCCGTTTATCCGCCTCCACGGATCTATTTTTTGAGTCGAGCATCTCAAAATTTTGCCATTGGACCCCGTCTGCCCTGCCATCCCCTCGAGGTCCGATCCCGCCATCCTCAGGGCGTGGGAAGAGATACCCTTCCGGCGATATCTATGACCCCGAGGAGCTCCATCAAGATTATGAGGAGCGGCTGGTGGAGGAAGTAGATCAGAAGAGAGTTTCTCCCTAAAAATGAGATCTCCCTTGCCGGGGTCCGGGAGGATAGGTCGGGGATTTGAAACCCCCTCTTCCCATGGGGGTAGAGGCGGCCGCCGAGGAATATCCCCACCAGGACGACTCCAGACCAGGGTAGGAGGGGGAAATAGTCGACGGAATAATAACCGAGAGGAACGAAGCCGAGCCAGAGGAGCCAGGGGGTCTCAAAGGAGAACTGGCGGAGGAAGATACCCGCGGAGATGGCCGCCAAGCCGAGGAGGAGGGCTAAAAGGGGCCTTCTGATGAAGGGGATGGATAGGACGATGGTGGCGCCGATTAAATGGAGGATTCCGAAGAGGACGTACCCCTCTTCCAGAAGGAGGAAGGTCGTAAAGGTGATGGCGACCCCCCAGGAGAAGATGATGGCGCCACGGCGTATACTTCGGCGCAGGAAGTCCCATCCCGAGATCCTCGTCCTGGCGGAGCTGATGCTTAGGGAGACGCCGACGAGGAGGAGGAAGATCGAGGCGGTCGCCAGGGCGAAGGAGGGCCAGATGCCAGAGCGGACGTCGAGGATATCGGGGCCTGAGAAATAGTCGAGATCGTAGAGGGCGTGATATAGTATCATCATCGCCACCGCGACTCCCCGGAGGAGGTCCAGCTCCCAGTACCGGAGAGGCCGGGACGCCCTCAGGTCTGGGGGGATCGTCATATAGAATCGACCTATTAACCATAGGACGAGCCGTCCCTCAGTGGGGAGGCGGAGGGACGCCGGCATGATCGCAGAGGCGGATGATGCAACGCCGCCCCCCTCAGGGGGTCGTATCGGGGCCTGCGACGAACCAGGCGTCGAACATCCCATGACCTCTTGTATCACCGGGTTTGTAGTCGTTGATGTAGTAGTAGAGGGGCCACCCCTTATAAGTCGTCTGGGCGAGGCCGTCCTCCCGGTATATCGTCCCAAAGTCGAAGAAGCTGAGCCCCATCGGCAATACGATCTGGCCGGTGTGGAAGGGGGGCCAGTACACGATGCAGGTCTCGCCACAGTTGCTCGCCCCGCTCCTGGGCACGTCTCCTGTGGTGTAGTAAAGGGCTATGCCATCCTGATCCACCAGGTACCTTCCCAGCCCTTCTTTGGTGGCTAGGTCGATGGTTATAGCCGGGGCCGCCCCTACCATCGAGACGACGACCAGGGACGCCAGCGCCAGCAGGATCACGATCTTCAATTATATCACCTTAGCCCTGATATCCTTCTCCTACGTTTAAAGATTCCGAGAAGCCGATATCAAGATCCAGGGGATCGAAAAAGTGGCGAACCCCAGGAGCCCCGCCGGGCGGTGGGGAGGGCTCAGGGGCTGACGACGAACCAGACTCCACCTAGGCCGTGGCCCTTGACGTCGCCAGGGAGCTCGTCCTCGAAGTAACGGTAGAGGGGCCACCCCTGATAGGTCGTCTGGATGACCCCGTCCTCTCTCACGAAGCCCTGGAAGTCGGTCTTATCCAGCCCCTCGGGGACCCAGATCTCGTCGGAGAAGAAGACGGGCCAGCGCTCGGCGCAGGCGTCGTAGCAGACGCTGGTGCCGCTTCCTGGATCGTCATCTGCGAAGCGGTAGAGGGTCATCCCCTCGCCGTCGACGAGGAAGGTCCCCAGACCCTCGGAAGAGGCAAGGCCGATGGTAGTTGCGGGATCGTCCGAGAGGTCCTCGGCGGCAGAAGCCAGAACCGCGATGGCGGATAGAGCCAAGGCCATAAGGGTTGCTAGTCTCAAATAATTCACCTCGGGAGTTTATTTGATCCGCTCCGATATTAAGATTTTTCCGACAAGAAGGCCGCCGTCTTTGGACGTTGAGCAGGGGTTTGGTTCAGCTGTCTTCTGGCCTGTAATCCGGATCCCTCTCCGCTTCCACCCCTTTTGGTGAGTCGAAATGCTCTTCGTAGGGCTTAATGTCCAGGATGGGGCTGCCGTCCAGGGCGTCGAGGCCGGTGACGGTGATCTTATTGGCCTCGACGTTCAGAACCTCCACCACCGTAAGGCCGATGGGGTTTGGCCTTCGGGGAGTTCTGGTGGCAAAGAGCCCCCTCTTCGGGATAGATTCGTCCCCCATAGGGTGGACCAACAGGTCGTAGCCGAGGGCCCGGTGGATGTGATAGATGACGAAGAGGTGGCGAAACCTCTCTATCCCCGAGAGGGCCGGAAGGTACTTCTCGTCAATCTCGAGGGTGGAGAGGGAGCATCTCATCGCCTTGGGGTCGGCAGGCTCGCCGAAGTCGGAATGGACGAAGCCTATGGGGATGATGGTGAAAGGTTCCTCATTCATGCTGGCAGGTTGAACGCATCGTAATCTTATCTCTCTTTCTCTCGCCTCCACCGGCGATGGTGGAGGATGATGACGAGCTGATCCCCTCCGCCGCCACTCACGCCTCGGAGAAGACGCTCGGAGTCGCTGATACCCGGTAGAACGTCCTGGAGAGCCTCCCCGGATAGACGACGGTGAGCTTCGGGATCTCCTTTCCGAGATCCCTGGAATCGTAGAGGTAGTAGCCGCTCCTGAGATCGCCCGCCGCCTCCGAGACGAGGACCGCCATATTCGGTCCGCTCTTTCTCACCGTCACGTTATCGAAGTCTGAAAAGAGGTCCATCAGCTCCGGCTCGATATACTTGGTCCCCAGAGCCAGGACGTAGATCTTCGCGAAGGCGTCGAGCTCGAACCTCACGTCGAATACGGCGTCCCCATCCTGGAGGGACATGGTCACCTCCCGGACCTGGATGTAATCCCTCCCCCGGTCGGCGAGGGCGGGTCCGGAGAGGATGAAGAGGATGAAGAGGATGACCATCTTCGGATATCTCATGGGGTCTCAACCCTGGGGCGCCTTCAAGAAGACGGGGACGATGAGCATCAGGACCAATAGACCTATGAATATCAGGAAGAATAGCGTCTGCCTTCTCTGGGCGGATTTGTACTTCGAATCGCAGACCTCGTCGCAGAAGCTATCCATCTCTTCGATGGTTTTGCCACAGACGATGCAGTGCTTGTGAGATGCCGCTTTTGTCAACCCGATCACCAACGACCCGTCTATGATCAGGACCGTAGATAAGATTTTTGGACGGGGCGATCAGATTTTGATGGAAAGATGTATTATGGATTGGGAGGCTCTATGCCGGGGTGGACCTATGCTCAGATTGACGGTAGCGATCTTGATAATAATCTCGGCGGGGACCTTCGTTGGGGCCGACGCCAGGATGTACATAGTCGACCAGGACGGCTTCTCCCAGTACAGATCCATCGGCGGAGTCGTCGCAGTCGCCAAAGACGGAGATACGATTTACATAAAGCCAGGAGTCTACAGAGAGAATATAGTCCTGGATAAGAGGCTGACGTTGATGCCTCTCCGTGGCGAAGAGGGGATCATAAACCTAGCAGGTGACGGCAACGACATAGGGATAGAGGTTCTCGCCGACGGCTGCAAGATCGAGGGGATCACCATCTCCGGATTTGCGGGACCTGGGATCTATGTCGAGTCTAAAGGAAACGAGATCAGGAATAACGTCCTCGAGAATAACGTCCACGGGATCTTCGTCAGGGAATCCTCCGGCAATCTCCTGGAGAATAACCGGCAGATAGGCGGCTATGGAGGCATCGTCCTCATCTCTTCTTCCGAGAACACCATCAAGAGGAACGTCGCCGAGGGATCGATACTGGCGGGGATCCTCCTCAACTCCTCTTCGAAGAACGCCGTATCGGGGAGTACCGCCCGAGGGTGCGGCCGGGGGATATACCTGATCACGGGAAGCCGGGATAACGTCTTTGAAGGAAATTCGATGATTGACTGCGGATATGGGGTCCTCCTGGAGACTGGAGGAGAGGCGAACGTCTTCCGATCGTCCAGCATCGAGAACGCCACCACCGCGGCAGCTCTCAACTTCGCCTCGAAGAACCTCTTCGAGAAGAACTCGATAACCAACTCGACGAACGGGTTCGCCTTCTTCTCTTCGTCCGGTAACAGGATCGTCGAGAACGACCTCTCGGGGATGGAGACGGGGATCATGGTCTCGGGGGGTTCGGTGAATAACCTCTTCGAGAAAAACAGGATAGAGGGGTCTTCAAACGGCATCGTCATCACCGAATCCTCCGGAAACGACCTCGCCGGCAACGTCATGGCAGGGGTAAGGTGGGCCCTTTACGTCGATGGCTCGACGGAAGAGAGCTTCGATAACGATATCCCTGAATCAAACCTGATCGATGGAAGGCCGGTCCTATACCTATACCGCCGGTCCGGCGAAGTGGTATCGGGGCGGGAGTTCGGCCACATCACCCTCGCCTTCTGCGAGGGGTGCGTCGTCAAAGAGAACTCCGTCACCAACGACGCCCTCTTCGTCCGCGGATCCAGGGGGTGCCGCATCGAGGATAACGTCGTCTCGGGCGGTTTCGGGATGCGGTTTGATGGATCACAGAATAACGAGATCCTGGGAAACCGGGTCTACGATAACAGGTACAGCGGTATCCTCCTGTTGGAGTCTGACGGAAACCTCATCGAGGCAAACAACCTCTCCAGGAACGAGAGGGACGGCATCTCCATCCTGGGATCGGACTCGAACAGGGTCAGGGGCAACTCCGCCGAGGAGAACGGGGGGGCGGGGATAAGGCTGCGATCCTCCAATGATACCGAGATCACGGCCAATACGATGACTAGAAACGGAGTCGGGATCGCCCTGATGGAGTCGTCGGGGTGCATCGTCTACAGGAACAACCTGATAGAGAACAGGGTCCAGGCAGAGGACGACGGCGAGAACCTCTGGGACTGGGGGGTCCTGAAGGGCGGAAACTACTGGTCCGACCATTCCTGCACCGGCAAGCCTTGCCAGTCCTCTCCCCGGCGGATAGGGGAGGCGACCGCCGATTACTACCCCTTCGGGGTGAGGGACGGATGGACCTGAGAGCCGAAACGTACTTGAAGGGGTATATAGAATAGTTGGTCTCTATGGCGAAGAAGAAGTCCGAGGGCAGCGGGCTGATGTCCTCTGCAGGCCTCATGAGGTATTTCGATGCGGATGATACGGCGATAAAGCTCAACCCAAAAGCTGTCGTCGCATTCAGCGCAGGGATAGGGTTTGTAGTTCTGGTGATGAACTTCTACTTCGGGCTCTGGCCCTGAGGGGGGCCCCGGGACCGTCTGACCCCCCCCTCTTCAGACCTTTGGGCTCTATTTCCTATTTTGGATCGAGAGGAGATCTCTGATCTGATCTGATCTTCCGGCGGGTTATCTCAAGGTAGCCTTTCGCGTCTCTTCGACCTCTTCGACCTCTTCGAGGATCCTTTCGACGACCTTCTCGAAGCTCTCCGCCGCGGCGGTCCTCCTCTCGACGAAGGCGACGCCGTCGTCTCCCAGGGGGGCTACCTCCGGGTCGATGGGTATCGCCCCGAGGAATGGGACGCCAAGCTCCTGCGCCGCCCTCTTGCCGCCCCCGATCTTGAAGATCTCGATCACCTCGCCGCAGTGAGGGCATACGAGGCCGCTCATGTTCTCGACGATGCCGAGGATGGGTACCTTCATCGACTTCGCCATGTTTACGGCCTTCCTGGAGTCGAGGAGGGCGACCTCTTGGGGGGTGGTTACAATTACGACCCCGTTGAGGTCCGCCAGGAGATTGACGACGCTGAGGGGCTCGTCACTCGTCCCCGGAGGGAGGTCGATGATGAGGTAGTCGAGGTCGCCCCAGGAGACGTCGGATAGGAACTGCCTGATCGCCGCCATCTTCATCGGACCCCGCCAGACGATGGCAGACCCGGAGTCCGAGAGGGCGAAGGCCATGGATATCACCTTCAGCCCCTTCGAGTCGACGGGCTCTATCCCCCCGGGGCCGGCGGAGAGCCTCTCACCCTCGACCCCCAGGAGCTTGGCTGTGCTGGGGCCCGTGATGTCGGCGTCCATTACTCCCACCCTGTAGCCCCGGGCCTGGAGGGACCGGGCGAGGTTGACGGCGACGGTGCTCTTCCCGACGCCGCCTTTGCCGCTGGCGACCATGATCTTGTGCTTCACCCGTCCCATCCTGGCGGAGACGGCCCGGGCCATGGCGTCCATCTCATTTCTCGGGTCTGTGCAGGTTCCTTTCGTGGCGCAGGATTCGCAGTTGGCATCGCATTCTTCCATGGGAACACCATCTTTCTAAATTCGAGGATCGTAATGGTTATCGTTCTACAGTGACCGGCCGTCCAGGCGACGGTGCAGCGAGGCGACAGGGCGCCAGGCCGACCGGATCGGTCCCCTCCCAGACCGGACCTGTCCGCCCCGAGCGGACCGGCTCGCTGCGTCGGGATCGGACCGCTGCCGGAGATGATCTCATCGGTCCGGGGCCTGGAAGTAGAGGTGGCCGCCGTGGCGGAGGCTCGATACCTCGCCTTGCGCCTCCAGGAGCTCCAGATTCTTCAATATCTCGTTACGATGAAGGGCGGTGAGGGCCGCCAGCTCCTCCAGGGTGCAGGGCCGCCGGGCCAGGAGGTCGATGATCAGAGCTCCCGTCCCCTTCGACCCCTCTCTGGTCCATTCGGCGATCACTTCGGCGCCGGAGAAGACCTCCAGAATCTCCACCATCTCCACTGGGGAGAGGGGCTGGACCGGCTCCGCCGGAGGCCTCACCACCGTATTGAGCTGGATCCGATCGGGATCGATCTTCTCGGCCGCCTCGGCGATGAGGGGGGCCTCGGAGTCGTTGAAGCCCGAGACGAGCATCACCTCCAGCCAGATCTCGCCGGAATACTCCTCCCGGAGGCGGACGAGCCCCTCGATGACCTCCTCGATGGACAGGTCGGAGTGGGGGCGGTTCACCCTTTGGAAGGTCACAGCCGTTGCGGCGTCCAGGGAGGGGATGATCAGGTCCGCCTCCAGAACCTCCCTGCGGACCTCCTCGCGGAAGAAGAGGGTCCCGTTCGTCAGGAGGGCGACGGGCTTATCGACCGCCTCCTTCGCCCCCCGGATGAAATCTTCGAGCCCCCGGTGGAGGAGCGGCTCCCCGGAGCCGGCGAGGGTGAGGTAGTCGAACTTCGCCTCCCGCCCCTGATCGACCGCCTCTGCCCTGGTCCGGATCTCCGCCAGGACCTCCGCGGTGGAGACGTGCTCCTCCCGGTCGAGGGTGAGGCAGGTCGTCCTCCCCAGCTGGCAGTAGACGCAGTCGAGGGTGCAGGTTTTGAACGGCAGGAGGTCGACCCCCAGAGAGAGGCCGAGCCTCCGGGATGGTACGGGGCCGAAGAGGTGGCTCATAATCAGCGTCCTGAGGAATCAACCCTCGATTCAAACGGTGAAGGGAAGATGTACTAATAGGTTGCGTCAAAAGAGATTTGGCCGGGGGTGTTGGAAAGGCGGATGATAATTTCTTTCTGTTGTGTCTGAAGGAGATGATTCGAATAAGGCTCATCTTCGGGGGTTCGAGCCTCCTCGACGAAGCCTTCCGTCCCGAACGGATCTGGGGGCGGCCCTCGCCCTCGCAGCCATCAGGTCTCGGTAACCTACCAAACAGGGCAGGTGGGACGGGGAGGGCAAGACCCAAGGGGCAAGAAGGGGAGAGCTCCACAACCCGAACCCCCGCCCGTCCCTATAAGGATAACCCGAGGCGATATTAGCCGATCTCGACGGCGCTCTCCGATATCTGCCAAATGGCGTCGATGGTGGCTATATCGAGAACGGCTCCCCGGAAGGCGTTCTTGAAGCTGACCGCAATTATGACGATATCCTCAGTCTCTCCGATATCAGCGGCGTATAGATAGGTCCCATCGCCGATCTTCGGCTCTGGTGGTATGACGACCCCGGAGTCTACGACCTCGCCGTCCTTTGAAAGCTGGAGGTAGACCTTTTTGCCGCCCAGATCCACGGCCCCGATGGATAGCTCATATCCTTCCATGAGAGGGAGGGGGTGGCCGGTGGTCATAACAACATCATCCCATATCTCGATGATATCCTCAGAAGGCTGATCTTTTGGGCGATATCTGACCAGGTCGACGGTGGCAGCATCGATTTCTACTCCCCGGAAGGCGTTCTTCAAGCGGACGGCGATATCCCCACCACCCTCCGATCCCTCGGAGGAATAGAAGTAGGTATCGCCATCTATAGTGGATTTCGGAGGTATGACGATGGCAGAGTCTACGATCTCGCCGTTCCTTGAGAGCTGGACGTACGCTTTATCCCCATCGAGGTCTATCGCCGCTATCTCAAGCTCGTACCCTTCCATGAGAATTAGGGACTGGCCGGTGGTCAATAGAGTATCCTCCGATATCTGGAGTATTTTCTCCGAGGGTTGGACTCCCGATCGCTGAAGGATCAGATCGACGGTAGCGAGGTCGGCTCTAGCCCCCCTAAACGCGTTCTTGAAGCGGACGGCGATCTCCCCACCACCTTCCGATCCATCGGAGGAGTAGAAGTAGGTATCGCCATCTACCGTGGATTTCGGAGGTATGACGATGGCTGAGTCGACGATATTACCGTCTTTTTTGAGACGGATGTAGACTTTATGCCCGTCGAGGTCTATCGCCGCTATCTCAAGCTCGTACCCTTCCATGAGAATCAGGGATTGGCCGGTGGTCATTAGAGTATCCTCCGACATCTCGAGGATCTTCTCCGAGGGTCGGCCTCCCGACCGCTGAACGATCTGATCAACGGTGGCGTGGTCAATTCTAGCCCCCCTAAACGCTTTCTTGAAGCGGACGGCGATCTCTCCCCCGCCGTTCGAGCCTTCGGGGGCGTAATGATATGTTTCGTCGCCGGGCGTCGCCTCTGGTGGCATCACGATGGCAGAGTCGACGATCTCGCCGTCCTTGGTAAGGATAACGGAGGCCTTATTTCCATCGAGGTCTACGTCCATGAGCCAAAGCGCATATCCCTCCTTCAGCTTGAGGGGCCGGAGTCTGGCCATCACGATCTCGTCGGTGATCTCACTGATCTTCTCCGAGGGCTGGCCTTCCGACCGCTGAACGATCTGGTCGACGGTGGCGAAGTCGGCTACAGCTCCACGAAATGTGTTCTTGAAGCGGACGGCGATCTGCTCAGATTCCCCGAGGCCATCGGGAGCATAGACGTACGTCCCGTCTGATAATTTCGCCTCTGGCGGTATCACGACGGCAGAGTCGACTATCTCGCCGTTCCTTGAGAGCTGGACGTACACCTTATTCCCGTCGAGGTCTATCGCCGCTATCTCAAGCTCGTAACCTTCCATGAGAATTAGGGATTGGCCGGTGGTCATTAGAGTATCCTCCGATATCTCGAGGATCTTCTCCGAGGGTTGGCCTCCCGACCGCTGAACGATCTGATCAACGGTGGCCAGGTCGACGTCGGCCCCTCTAAAGGCGTTCTTGAAGCGGACGGCGATCTCTCCCCCGCCGTTCGAGCCTTCGGGGGCGTAATGATATGTTTCGGCGGAAGGTTTCGCCTCTGGTGGTATCACGATGGCGGAGTCGACGATCTCGCCGTTCCTCGATAGCTGGAGGTACACCTTATCCCCATCGAGGTCTACTGAAATTATCGCCAGCTCGTACCCTTCCTTCAGCTCGAGGGACTCGCCCGTGGCGAAGGCCATCTCTCCCAGACTGTTGTAGATAACCCTCGATAGCTGGCGGCCCTCCATAAGATCGGGGCCTTTGGAGGAGTTGTATAATAGGCCGTCTTCATAGCCACCGAAGTAGGTATCGCCGAGCCAATTGATAGACCTGAAATGCCCCCAGTTATCGATCTGCAGTGGCTCTATCTGGCCGATAGGAGCTCCATCGTATCCCTCTGATAAGAGGTCGCATAAACCAACGACAACCGAAAGAGTCGCCACAGCCACCAGCACCATAAGGACCGATATCGCTTTCATTATAATCTACATCCTCCCTCACCAAGGAATGCTGTAGCGATGGGCGAAGAAGGTTTCGATGGAAGCCCCCATCTCCGCCCCTAAGATGAGGGTGGGTTGACTGATGTTGCGGACTGAGACCCAGGAAACGCACTAATATGGCTCTTCGCTATTCCGTGTGGGTAACTCAAGGATAGTGATTATCGATCTCAATCATCCAAATGCCTGCCATAGGTCCTGCCAATAGAGCGGCAGGCAGCGATACATCTGATGAGGGGTCTGATCTCAGGCGATCCTGAAGTCGTGAAGACTGGACTACTGGATCTGCAGCCCCTTAAGTTTACCTACAGTAAACAGCGAGGAGGCTTTTTAACTTGTAGGATCGGAAAGGACGAAGCGGGAAGTCCCCATCCTTCAGGGTGGGGATGAAAGCGGAGTCCTTCCCTTTGTTTCTGCTAACCGATAACTATTTAAGAGAATAATGGGATATACACATTCTGGTAAATCCAATGAAATACAAGCTCAACCGATCTGCACATTCTGTGTACTCACTTCACTATCACTTGGTGGTAGTCATCAAGTACCGAAGGAAAGCACTCTATG
>JARFPK010000027.1 GCA_029167045.1 Candidatus Methanocrinis natronophilus | reverse complement strand
CAACGATATTAGCACAACCAATCGTCTTGAATCTAATGTTCGAAGCTACTGCCGGAACTTCCCGGTCGTCTTCACGAAGGCCAGGGGCTCGACCCTGGAGGACGAGGAAGGGCGGGAGTACATCGACTTTCTCGCCGGAGCCGGGGCCCTCAACTACGGCCATAACGACCCGGTTTTGAAAGAGAAGCTCCTCGATTACATCAACAGAGATCAGATCGTCCACGGCCTTGACATGGTCACGGGGGCGAAACAGGCCTTCATGGAGGCCTTCGACTCCCTGATCCTCAAGCCCCGAAAGATGAGTTACAAGATCCAGTTCACGGGGCCGACGGGGACGAACGCCGTCGAGGCGGCGATGAAGATCGCCCGAAATTATACGGGAAGGCAGACGATCGTCTCCTTCACCAACGGCTTCCACGGTGTCACCCTGGGATCGGTGGCAGCGACCGGCAACAGCCACTTCCGGGACGGCTGCGGCATCCAGCCCCAGGGGACGGTCTTCATGCCCTACGACGGCTACATGGGCGAAGGGGTCGACACCACCGAGTACCTCGACAAGATGCTCACCGACGGGAGCAGCGGCCTAGACCATCCTGCGGCCGTCATAGTCGAGACGATCCAGGGAGAGGGTGGTATCAACGTGGCTAGCCAAGAGTGGCTCCGGTCCCTCGAGGAGATCTGCCGGAAGCACGACGTCCTCTTGATCGTCGACGACATCCAGGTGGGGTGCGGCAGGACCGGGACCTTCTTCAGCTTCGAGGAGGCGGGGATATCCCCGGATATCATAACCCTCTCCAAGTCCCTCAGCGGCTACGGCCTGCCCATGGCGGTCGTCCTGATGAAGCCACAGCTCGACCGGTGGAAGCCCGGCGAGCACAACGGGACCTTCCGGGGACACAACCTAGCCTTCGTCACCGCGCGAGCGGCGATCGAGGAGTACTGGAGGGACGCCGCCTTTGAAAAAGAGATCAAGAGGAAGGGCGGGATCGTACGGGAGAGGCTCGAGAGGCTCGCCGACCTGGACGATAGGGGTATCCTCTCGGCCCGGGGCAGGGGCATGATGCAGGCCCTCGACTGCAGAACCGGCGATCTCGCCAGCCGGATATCGGCCCTGGCCTTCGAGAGGGGGCTCGTCATCGAGACCTCCGGCTCCGAGGACCAGGTCCTGAAGTGCCTGATCCCCCTGAACATCACCGACGACGAGCTGAAGCGCGGCCTGGCCATCCTGGAGGAGTCGGTCATCTCCGCCCTGTTGGAGATACCCGATCTGGCCCTGGATAAAGAGGTGGAGACGCTCTGGATGGAGGTTCTGGCATGATGGTGAGGAAACTTGAGGGACGCCTAGAGGTTCGTCACTGTCTTTGCCAAATCTCGGATTTGAAGATCGAACTGTCTTTAGTGGTGATATAACTGGCCAATTATGCAAGTAGAAAAAGGATGAGAGATGCACAAGGTCCTGAGGTCGTAAAGCGAGTCCGCCTTCCTCGAGCGCATGATAGAGAGGTTTTCGGGTCTGTAGAGACCCGCCTCGGCGCGAACAGGCTAATGGTGAGATGCTTCGACGGCAAAGAGAGGATGGCGAGGATACCCGGCAAGATAAAGAGAAGGATGAGGATCCGGGAGGACGATGTCGTCATAGTCGTTCCTTGGGATTTCCAGGATGAGAAGGCCGACGTCGTATGGAGGTATACTAGGCCTCAGGTAGATTACCTGGAGCGTAAAGGGTACATCAAAAGACAGTCATGACCGAGAAGTCTCGGAGGAGTTCTAGAACGAGCAGGGGGTTGATTGGAATATGCCGTCTTTTGTCGACGAGATGGGCGATACTACGGCTGATCTCGTAATGGACTTGAAGTATCGCCCCTCCAAAATCCGATTGGATGCTGCCCGTGCGCTCGGTGAGACGGGCGATCAAAGGGCTGTCGGTCCTCTGATCGATGCGCTTAAGGATGATGATAGTGCGATCCGTGCGGCGGCCGCCGATGCACTCGGCATTATAGGAGACGCAAATGCCGTCGATCCTCTCATCGCCGCCCTCAAAGATTTGGCCTGGGATGTCCGAGTGAATGCTGTCAGAGCTCTCGGCGAGATCGGTGAACCTGCGGTCGATCCCCTCATCAGGACTCTGAAGGATGAGGACTCTCAGGGTCGGGGGGGTGCTGCCAGGTCTCTTGGCGAGATTGGTGATCCCATAGCTGTCGATCCTCTAATCGATATTCTCGAAGCAGATCATGATCGGGGTGTCCGAGTTGAGGCTGCAATGGCACTCGGTAAGATCGGCGATCCAAGAGCGTTCGATCGACTCAGTTACCTGGCTTCGAAGGATGGGAATGAGCAGGTAAAGGCGGCTGTAGAGTTGGCCCTAGCGGGCATTCGGACCTGAATGCCGGTCCTTCTGAGACCAAATAAAAGCCTTTACGCTAATGGCGTAACTTTTGTGGAGCTCAGCTTCATCCCGAAATCGTCCCTTGGCAATATAGGCGATCCCAGAGCGGTCGATCCCCTCATCCGTGCTATCAAGGATGAGGACATTGTGGTCCGCCAGGCAGCTGCCTCTGCACTTGGCAATATTGGCGATCCCAGGGCGGTTGAACCTTTAACTGAGGCTCTTAAAGATAAGGACTGGGGCGTCCGATGGCAAGCAGCCCCAGCTCTACGCAGTATCTGTGATTCGAGGGCGGTAGAGCCTCTAACCGAGGCTCTTAAAGACGAAGACCAGATGGTCCGACGTCAAGCAGCCAAAGCCTTAGGTCGAATATCCGATTCAAGTACATCTGAGCAGTTAGTCAATGACGAGAATGAAACTTATTTCTGAGGAAGCCGAATCCTGGAATAACAAAGGAAGTGCCCTCGGTTCTCAGGGCAAGTACGACGAAGCTCTTCAGGCTTTCGACGAGGCTCTCCATGTCGATCCTGAAAATGCCACGGCCTGGTATAACAGAGGATTCGCCCTCTATTGAACTGGGCAAGCGTATTGAGGCAACTCATGCGATCGATGAATCCGTTAGGCTCGGTTACGAACATATACCAGTTTGGTACTGATCGAGGGATAGAAGCGATAGCGGAGGCTGGCGGTTCTGAGGGGGGGCCTCCTTTGGCTGAGGAGTCTGGGGCGTGCGTATTCAACTACAATAATACAGGGCACTTGGGCCAAAACCGAGGATAAAAAACAGAAAAATAGGTCTCAGATATCCTTCTGGACCTCTCCCCTGATATCCTCGAAGTCGACGAAGTGCATCCCAGCCACCTCTTTCAGCTCTCTTGCGATGAACCGCTTCGTGGACATGACGAGGAACCTCTTCCCCCTTGCCCGGAGGAGGCGCAAGGGCCTCTCGAAGTCGCCGTCGCCGGATACCAGGACCGCAAGATCGTAGTTCTCGATGGTGTTGAACATGTCCAGGACGATCTCGATGTCCAGGTTCGCCTTCCTGATCTCCCGACCGTCGTCGAGGACGATGATCTTCAGCTCCTTGGTGATGATGGAGTAGCCGATGTCGGCCAGAGCCGTCAGGAAACCCTGCTGCCTGGTGTCCGGAGGGTTCTCCTCCCCGACGTAGTAGTAGGCGTCGATGATCTCCCCGCCGGTCCTCTTCTCGATCCACCGGAGGAGCTTCTCGAAGTTGATCCACCACTTAAGCTCGTCTTTCTGCATGTAAAAGATGTTGGCGCCATCTATGAATACCGATATTTTCACTTATATTTCCCCTTTGTGTTAAATATAATTAACTTCATGGCCGCTCTCCTGGCCAAGACTGCGATTCCGCGTGGGAGTAGATCTGAGGATACATATAGTTTACTGAAAGTCTGCTGAAGGCAGCTTGCTTCTGGCTCCCTGAAAAAAAATTACTCCTTCGCCTGGAAAAGTACTTATTAAAGAGTGTCATTTATAATGTTTGATGGTGATGATATGGCCAAGATCGGAGTTGTAAGACATAAGGTGGAGGACTTTCCTGCCTGGAGAGAGAAGTTCGACGAACGGATGGAGATCCGTAAGAACAACGGATGGTCTGGCCACGAGCTCTACTACGACGAAGGCCGGAAAGAAGCCTACGTGGTCCATACCGTCTTCGACGAGAAGCTGGATATGGCCAGGGAGCATATGGAGAAGTTCAAGGCCATGGGGAGGCGGACGGAGATGAAGCCCTCCGGAAACCCCGACCATTCGATAGTTCCGAGGGGGGAGAGGATCGAGGTTGTTAATTACTGAACCCCCGACGATGGGCCGGACGGCTATTCCCGGTGGCCCCAACTCCTTCCCTCTACTTTTTATTAGATTTCCCCATCCGACCGGCCCGTGACCATCTCCGCCACCCAGTCCCAGTCATGGTCGTAGATGTGGGCCGAGGAGCTGACCGTCGTGATCGAGCCGGGCTCCACCCCCACCCTCTCCGCGACGTATTCGAGGAGCCTGGTGAGGCCGTAGAGGTTTGCCGGATAGGCGCCGGCGAAGTCGTGGCTCCGGAAGAGGGCCGTCAGGTGGAGCCTCCCCTGCCTAATTTTAAAGTCGTCGACCATCATGCAGGGTACCTCCTCCTTCTTCGTATCGACGGGGGGGATCCACGTCACCGCCGATGCCCTCCGGGAGTTGGGACTCGCCCGGAGGCGGCGGACGATGTACTCGATCTGATCGACGGGCCCATGGGAATCATCATCTATTTTGCCATGGGAGGAGGGGAGGGCCCAGGCCCGGAGCCTCTCGCCATAGGTGTACTCGAAGCCGGGGTTATCGCCGCTTATCAGCTGCCCTGCATAATCTTCGAGGCGGGGCCGGTTCCAGGAGTACTCGTCGGGGACCATATCCCTCCTGGGGTCCTCCACCACCACCTCCAGGGCCAGAATCTCCCGGGTCTTTGTACCCCGCTCGTCGGTGATCTCCTCGCCGTCCCGCCAGATGAGGGCGAGCCCCCGCCGCCACGCCTCGGGGATCGTATCCGCCCGTATGAACCTTCCGACCCTCACAAGAACACCCGCCCCCCAATTTGGGCCCAAGGGCTGAAATAGTTGGCTCTTGAAGGTGGAAGGGCCGGAGGGGATCCGGCATCAACTCTGGAGACCTTTAAAATGCCCGACTTCGAGTGGGAGCTGGTGGCGGCATTTAACCGCTTCTTCGAGAGCGAAGGGATAAGAGGCGTCGCCTACCGGCTGAAGCAGAGCCGCTACACTTCCCAGGTCGTCGACCTCCTCGTCGACTCCCCCCACCCCAGCTACTATCTGGCCGTCGAGTGCAAGAGCCTCGACGCCCGCAAGGCGAAGACGTTATACTACAGCCAGCATTTCTCCCTCGCCGGCGGCGTACACCAGATCGATAGGCTCGACCGGTTCATCGAGGTCTCAGGTCGGCGGGGGGCCCTCGCGGTGGAGCTGCGGCAGGGTCCGGGAAAGCCCAAGGCTGCCCATCTTATACCCTGGAAGACGGTCATCGACGGCTTCAGATCCGAGTCCCCAGGGATCCCCGTGGAGGCGATCGAGACGATCCCGCCCCTGGGAAGGGAGAACGGGGCCTACCGGATAGAGGCCGGAGACCTGGAAGGTCTAAGTATTTGAGGCCGATCAAGGACGATAAAGGCCAATCAATTTTACTGTAGGCAAGAGAATTTGGATTAAGCTTATATCCCCTTCCGCCGCTCCCAAAACCCATGAAGCTTCCCGGTACCGCGACCCAGCCGGAGAACGTCCATATCGCCGTAGGAAAGCTCGACATCAGGCCAGGGATGGCCTTCCTCGATATAGGGTGCGGCTCGGGGGCGGTATCCTTTGCCGCGGCCAGGTTCACCGACCGGATATACGGGATAGATCGAAGATCCGAGGCGGTGGAGATCTCGAAGGGAAGGGTCCCGACCGGTACCTTCCTCTGCGGCGAAGCCGGGGAGATGATCCCGACGCTCCCGGAGATCGACCGTTGCTTCATCGGCGGGACGAGGGGGATAGAGGCCTTCTTTCCGGCTCTGATGGAGAGGCTCTCTCCAGGAGCCGTCGTCGTGGCCGACCTCGCCAGGATCGGGATGGCGTCGAAGGTCGCCACATTGATGAAGGGGGCGGGGATCTACGAGGAGCTCCTCCAGATCGGTATCTTCCGGGGCTACGACCTGGCCGGGGACGTCGCCCTCAGGCCGGAAAACCCCATATTCATGGTGGTGGGAAGGCTTCCAGGAGGTCGAAGCCCTTGACGGGAGGAAGATCGAAGATGGGGGACTATCGGAGAGGACGCAAGATCTCAGGAGAGGAGATGGAGATGGTGGGTTGCTGATAGGAGTGAGCCTCGGCCCCGGGGACCCGGAGCTATTGACCCGGAAGGCGGAGAAGGCCCTCAAAGCCTCGGATGTGGTCTTTGTACCCGGGGAGATGGCCGCCGAACTCGTACGCCCCTTCTCCGAGCCGGAGGTCCTCGACTTTCCCATGATCTCGGATAGAGCGAGGCTTCTGGAGATCTGGGGAAAGAACGCGGAATTGGTCGCCTCACGAGCCATTGGCGGCGATGCCGCCTTCGCCTGCATCGGGGACGTCAACACCTTCTCCACCTTCTCCCACCTCAAGAGACTGGTGAAGGAGCGCCACCCGGAGGTGAAGATCGAGACGATCCCCGGGGTAGGGACCGTCCCC
This sequence comes from Candidatus Methanocrinis natronophilus, assembly GCA_029167045.1. Taxonomy (GTDB): domain Archaea; phylum Halobacteriota; class Methanosarcinia; order Methanotrichales; family Methanotrichaceae; genus Methanocrinis; species Methanocrinis natronophilus. The sequence goes on along the minus strand of JARFPK010000027.1, from coordinate 24,641 downwards.
GCCCTGGCGGCGAGGCTCGGGGTCGACCTCTCGGAGTCGTTTCTGGTATCCGACGGGACGAGGGTTCAGACGGTGATAAGGATGAAGGCGGTCAGGCCCGCCGAGATGGCGGCAGAGCTGGCGGCCGAGGGGTTCGACGAATTTATCCTGGGGGTCCGGCTCTACACCCCTGAGGAGCTGATCGTCAGTGGCGAGATGCCAGAGAAGAGCGACTACTTCAGCGTCCTCTGCGCCAGGAGGAAGAGAAGGTGATGAAGATCCACTTCGTCGGCGCCGGCCCCGGGGACCCCGAGCTGATCACCGTCAGGGGCGCCCGACTTCTGGAGGAGGCGGACCTCATCGTCTACGCCGGCTCCCTCGTCAACCCCGCCCTCCTAAGGGACCTGAAGGGAAGGCTCGTCGACAGCAACAAGATCAACCTCGAGGAGATCAACGGGATTATGCTCTCTGCCCTCAGGCGGTCCGAGAAGGTGGTCCGGCTCCACAGCGGCGACCCAGCCCTCTACGGTGCCATCCTGGAGCAGATGAGACCCCTGGAGGAGGCGGGGGTCGAGGTGGAGGTAGTCCCCGGCGTCTCCTCCCTCTTCGCCGTCGCCGCCGCCCTCAAGACCCAGCTGACTCTGAAGGGGGTATCCGAGTCCCTGATCGTGACGAGGCCTGCCGGGACGACCCTGGAGAGGGACACGATCGCGGAATTCTCCAGGTTCGGGACGACGATGGCGATATTTCTCGGGGCCGACAGGATCAGGGAGACGATGGACCGGCTGGAGGTCCCGGCAGAGACCCCGGCCGCCGTCGTCTACCACGCCTCCTGGCCCGACGAGCTGGTGATCCTCGGGACCGTCGGTGACATCGCCGATAGGGCCGAAGAGGCGGGGATCACCAAGAGCGCCATGATCCTCGTCGGAGACGTCATATCGAGGAGCGGCTTTGGGAGGTCTCACCTATACCAGAGTCGGTAGCCGTCCTCGTCTTCGACCGCAACCTGCCCGAGGGGGAGAAGATCTCCGCCGCCCTGAGGGACCGGTACGACCCGCAGGTTCTCGTCTACAGGAAGGGAAAGACCCAGGAGACGGTCGATTGCCTAGCCGGCTTCGACCTGGTGGTGGCGGTGATGGCGGTGGGGATCGTGGTGAGGATGATCTGCCCGGCCCTCGCCGACAAGTGGACCGGAACGACGGTGGTGGCCGTCGACTCCTCCCTCCGTTCGGCGGTGCCGGTCGTCGGTGGCCACCATGGCGGAAACGACCTCGCACTCCACCTCTTTGAAAAGCTCGGCGCCTACCCCGCCATCACCACCGCCACCGACGCCGCCGGGCGCCCCTCCCTGGAGGGGGCGGCGGCGGTTCTTGGGGCCCGGATCGTCAACAGGTCCTCTTCCAAAGACGTCAACCTCGCCTTCCTGCGAGAGGAGGTCCCCGTCGTCAGGCTCACGGGGCCTAAGGTCGTCCTGGTGGATGAAGGGGTCGCCATCCTCAAGAGCAAGGGGGGCGTCATAGTGGGGATCGGCGCCAGAAGGGGGGTCGAGGCCACGGAGGTGGTGGAGGCGGTACGGCTCGCCATGGCGTCGGTGGGGCGGGGTATCGACGAGATCCGGGCCATCGCCACCGGCGAGATAAAGAGGGACGAGGCAGGCATCTGCGAGGCTGCAGAGATGCTGGGGCGGCCCGTCATCTACCTCGACGGAAAGGTTCTCAACGCCCAGTCCCCGATGACCGCCTCCAGAGCATCTTCCCTCGGCCTCGTGGGGGTGGCGGAGCCCGCTGCCCTCGCCCTATCCGAGAGGCTGATCATGCCCAAGAGGGCCTACGGGAGGGTGACGGTTGCCCTCGGAGAATAGGCTTTACATCGTCGGCATCGGCCCCGGTGAGAGGGGTCAGATGACCAGGAGGGCGGTGGAGGCGATATCCGAAGCCGAAAGCGTCGTCGGATACCGCCCTTACCTCGAACTCGTCTCCGACCTCCTGGGAGGAAAGAGGGTCGTCTCCACCGGCATGGGCCAGGAGGTGGAGAGGGCGAAGGAGGCCGTCGGCCTCCTGGAAGAGGGCTCGGTGGCCCTCATCAGCAGCGGTGATCCAAACGTCTACGGGATGGCGGGGCTCGGCCTCGAGGTCGCCTCCGGGAGGGTCGACCTGCGCCGGGTGGAGGTCGTCCCCGGTATCACCTCCTTCTTGGCGGCGGCCTGCAGGGTCGGGATCACCTTCACCGACTCGGTGGCGGCGATCAGCTGCAGCGACCTTCTCACCCCCTGGGATAGGATCGAGGAGAGGGCGAGGATAGCCTCGGAGATGAAGATGCCCATGGCGATCTACAACCCCCGGTCCAGGAGGAGGACCTGGCAGCTCGACCGGATCCTGGAGATCGCCACCTCCGGCGGCGATAGGGACCCGGAGGTCCTGGTGGCGAAGAACGTAGCCCGGGATGGGGAAACCCTCTTCTGGACGAGGGCGACGGAGATCCTGGAGGGAGAAGATATCCGCGAAGAGGTGGATATGTTCACCCTCCTGATCCTGGAAGGAGAGGGGATGGTGAGGGGCGAAGGGACCGCCGGCGAAGGGGAGAGGAGAAGAGGCGCCGCCGGACCTGAGGCGAGGAGTCCCCCGGTCGGTGGCCACCCGGCAGGGGTCCAGATCGTAGGGGTCGGCCCCGGCGACCCCCGCCACCTCACCCTGGAGGCGGAGGGGCTTCTGAGGACCTCCGACCTCCTCCTGGGGGCGGAGAGGCACCTCTCCGCCGTCAGACTGCTGGCCGGAGGCGAGACGATCTCTCACGAAGGGGCGGGAGGGTTCGATGACAGGATAGCAGCGAGGGTCCGCGCAGCCGAGGAGGCGGCCCGTCTCGGCAAGAGCGCATCGATCCTCTTCGGGGGCGACCCCTCCACCTTCAGCTCCGCCTGGAGGGTACGCAACTCCTCGAAGGTTCGGGCATCTCCCGGGGTCGGGGCCTTCTTGGCGGCGGCGGCGAGGGTCGGAGCGCCCCTGGTGAACGACTTCGCCCTCCTCTCGGGGCGGGGGAAACTCGACGGAGAGAAGGCCAAAAGGCTCCTGGAGGGGGGGTACGCCGTCGTCCTGTACAACCAGGACTCTAGGAATCTATCCAGCCACGCCGAAGAGATTTGCAAAACAGACCCGGATAGGCCCTTCGCCCTCCTCCAGGACGCGACCCGCCCCCAAGAGAGGATCTTCATCGGTAGGGGGGAGGATCTCGCCCGCCCGGCCTTTGAGGGGAGAAGGTCCACCCTCATCCTGGCGGGCCCCAAGGCCGATATAAGAGAGGGGAGGATCATCGCCAGGAGAGGGTACGAGAGGAAGTACGATTACTGATCGATTAGGAACCTGGAGAGTTTTTGATGACGGAGAAGAGGTATTCAGATCTGGGGGCGGTGACCCCCGAGGGGATGGAGATCTACAACAGGAGCAGAAGCTTCATCGCCAGGATCGTGGGGGATAATACCCCCGAGGACAGGATCAGGCAGCGGTGCGTCATCGCCACCGGCGACCTGGCCGTCGCCGATATCCTCAGGTTCCAGGCCGACCCCGTCGCCGCGGGGCTCGCGGCCCTGGAGGCGGAGGCGACGATATACGTCGACATCAGGATGGTGGAGGCGGGGGTGTTGAAGCGGGGGCATAAGAGCCCCGTGGTCACCGCCATCGGCAGGGGGGACGACCTCGCCGAGAGGGATGGGATCACCAGGACCTCGGCGGGATTTATGGAGCTGGAGGGGGAGCTCTCAGGGAGCATCGTCGTCATAGGAAACGCCCCCTCGGCCCTCCTCACCCTCTGCGACATTATTGAGGAGGGGAGGGCGAAGCCCGCCCTCGTTATAGGCGTGCCGGTCGGCTTCGTCAACGCCGCCGAGAGCAAGGAGAGGCTCCGGGGGATCGATCTCCCGTCGATATCGACGGCGGGAACCCGGGGCGGGACCCCTATCGCCGTCGCCGCGATAAACGAGATCATAAACATGCGCCATGGAAGAGAAGAGTTCTGAAGAGGGGGGGGGAGGGGCCATTGACCCCGTCTCCGGCTTGGCCATACCCTCCGACTGGGTCGGGAGGTCCGCCGACCCCCAAGTCTTGGAGAAGGTCAAGAGCGGCCTCTGGGCGCTTCTATCCGACGGGACGCTCCTGCGGCGGGGTCTGACCACGGGGACGACCGCCGCCGCCGCCGCCAAGGGGGCTGTCATCTCCCTTAAAGAACCGGTCGACGAGGTCACCGTCCTCACCCCGGCGGGGATCCGAGTCGCCGTCCCCGTCGAGGGCCACGGAGGGTACTGCACAGCCGTCAAGATCGGCGGAGACCACGACTCCGACGTCACCGCCGGGGCGATGATGGAGGCGAGGGCTGCCCGGGTCATCGGAGAGATCGATGCTGGAGGGCAGATCGGACTGGAGAATGCCTCAGGGCGACCATCTGAGTTCATCGGGGCGGGAGATGGGATCGAGATCGCCGCCGGCCCGGGTATTGGTAGGATCGGGAGGCGAGGGCTCTGCGCTCCTCCGGGAAAGCCGGCGATCAGCCCCTCGGCGAGGGGAGAGATAGCCAGGGCCATAGAGGAGGGGATGGCGGCGGCGGGGATCGGGGCGGTCCGGGTGGTCCTCTCGGTGAGAGACGGAGAAAAGATCGCCGAAGAGACGATGAACCCCGACGTTGGAGTCGTCGGCGGGATATCGATCCTCGGCTCCACGGGCTTCGTCGAGCCCTGGAACGAGCACCTCGCCGAGTCGAGGGAGGCGGAGATCTTGGTCCCGGATAGGGTGGTGGTCACCACCGGTAGGGTCGGCCTCAAGTACTCGCGGTTCCTCTTTCCAGGACACGTCGCTGTCCTCGCTGGAAACCGCCTCGAACGGATCCGCTTCAGAGATGATCAGGAGAGCGTCCTCTGCGGCCTTCCCGCCCTCATCCTCAAGTGGGGTATGCCCCATATCCTGGAAGGGACCGGATACAGGACCGTGGCGGAGATGGTGGATAAGGAACCCGAACACCCCAGGATATATGAGGGCCTCCGGAAGGTAAGAGGAAAGCTCCCCCAGACGAGGATCGTCCTCCTCAACAGGGACGGATCGATCCTTATGGATGTGGTCCCTTGACCGGCGAGAGTCGACGGAAAGATAATAGGTAGCGGGGAGAAGAGAGCGTTGGGGTGAGGCCGCATCATGAAGATCATAGGCGTTGGAGCCGGGCCGGGGATGCTCACCATGGAGGCGGGCAGGGCCATAAAGGAGGCGAGGCTCATATACGGGTCTCAGAGGGCCATCGACCTCGCGAGGGGTGAGATTGATCCCGGGACCGACGTGAGGGTGATCGAGGACTATAAGGCCCTCCGTAACCTCCCCCCGCAGGCCGTCGTCCTCTCCACCGGAGACCCGATGTTAAGCGGCCTGGGCTACCTCGGCGGAGAGGTGATCCCGGGAATATCCAGTATGCAGGTCGCCTGCGCCAGGCTGAAGGTCAGCCAGCTCAAGGTAATCCCCATAACCGTCCACGGAAGAAGGATGGACCCCGAGCCGATCATCGCAGAACTCTCTCGAAGGAGGACCGTCTTCCTCCTCGTCGACGACTCTACAGACCTTCCGGGGCTCTGCCGGCTCCTGGAGGAGAGGGGTCTCGCCAGGGACGTCGCCGTCCTCACCGACCTCGGATACCCGGATGAAGAGATCCTCCGGGGGAGGACCGAGAGCCCGCCGCCGTCAAAGGGGCTCGCCTCGGTGATGATAGGGGATCTTGGATCTAAGAAGACCCCATGATTTCCACTGGAGATTCCGAGGGCGGAGTCTGCGTGGGAATGACATATTTAAAAAATGAAATTTATTATGGGTTGCAGGCCTTGCAGGGGGAGTAGCCGGCCTTCTGAGCTTCCGATAGATCGCGGAAGTAAACCCTGTTTTCAGGCTTGATCTTATTGGCCGAGGTGCAGTCGAGGAGGTGATACTTGTCGGAGTTCTTGCTCCCGACGTATCTATATATCGGATCCTCTTGGGAATCTTCGACCCCTCGATCGGAGACCGTTCCCCTATAGGCGGATGTATCCCAATCGAAGGGCGTATCTCCACTGAACGACGCATCCCGATTAAGAGGCGTCCCTCTATAGGCGGGGTCAGATCTCGAGGAGGCGACGGCATCATCTGCCGATTCGTAGAGACGGGAGGGAGCTATAGACCTCACCTCAGCAGGCTCCTCCCGGCTGTAGAAATAGCGGCTCGAATAGCGGTCCGAGCCAGGGACCACGACATCCGGACGATCTTCGGCGACGATGCAATCTCGCCGCTCGGGGGAAAAGAGCCCCTCCGGCATCTCCACCTCAAGGAGGCTGGAATATCCCCTCTCCGGGCTGAGGGTGCAGATCTCGCGTATATCGAAATCCCGGCTCTTGCCAGGCTCCAGATCCATCATCATGTACCTGGTATTCTCGACGAGCCGATCCCCGTCCCAGAGGGTGGCGTTGAGGATCAGGTATTGAAGGGTGGAGCCGCCGAGAAGGGTCAGACTCCCCCAGGTCCGAAAGAGGCTGCTGCTGACAGAGGAGTTGAACTCCAGGATCGCGGAGAAGGATGGTGGAAGGGGAATCTCATCGTTGACCTGCCCGGATCCATCATCATTGATCCTCCTTTCTTCGTCCATCCCACCTTCTTCACCCAGCCCCCTTTCAAGAGATGGGCCAAAACCTCCGGATCCGGAAGGAGGCGAAAGGAGATCTCGGAGAGAAGATCCGCCCCTGGAGACGGAGGACCCCATCCCTGAGATCCACGATCCGCCTTCCTCCAGTATGGAGGTGAAGGCATCCTCCGCCTCAGATGGGAGGTGAAGATCACCGCCCATATGAAGGTAGGCGATGGAGGATGCGAGGGCCATCAAGAAGGTGGCGAGGAGGAGGATCCGCCTCCTGGAGAGAAGGTTGAGCGACAAATTTAGACCTCTTTACTAGACCCCTTTATTTCCACTGGAGACCCCAACCGGTAGCGGCTCTAATATATACCTATAACACCTGGCCCGAGATACGCCCATAGTGCATGGTCCCGGAGATCGACCCTCAATCCTCCAGCCGCTCCAAGACCTCCAAAGCCTCCTTGACGCACTCGATCTGGCTCTTGAGCCTCCCCAGATCCTGCTCATCCCGCATCTTTCCTGAGATCTCCCTGATCTTCTCGAGTATAACTGCCTTCAGCTCTTTCAGATCCGGATCTGGCATCTCTTCTCCTGCCATCCCCATCGGCTCTCCTTCGCGATGGCCGATCATCCCTTTATTTCCGGCCTCCGGATGGAAAGGCTGATCATAGCCGATCCTCGCCCCCGGGCTGGACCCTGACGCCTCTCCTCTCCTGGCGGGAGAGATCTGACCCCTTCCGGCGGGAGAAGAGGCTTCCCGGTGCTCGAAGGGAGCTCTCTTTTCATTATAGGCGGCCTTTACCGATCCGACCTCCTCAAAAGAGCAGACGGGACATACCACCTCCCCTTTGTAGCGGAAGAGCGGCGCTCCGCAGTCGTGGTGGTTTGCCAGCATCGTCCCCCCCATCTCCAGGAGCCTCGTTATCCTCTTGATAGCCTCTTCTTCTTCCATCCGCGATCACCAAATTAGATCAAAGACCGTCACCGTGCGTCTCCCAAACATCACCAAGCTCCCTTCACCGATGCAGCACCACAACGGATAAAGAGGGCCGCAGCCTGGGGAGAGGTTAGACGCCACCATATGTTTAAATATGACGACCATGCCATATCTTGATGGGACGGGCTTTATCTTTAACCTTTTTGCCCTCTTGAAAATGTGGTGATTTCATGGCAGCTGAGAATGTGATTAAGCAATGTGTTGAAGTTTTGGAGCGGATCATGAGCGACGATACCGTTCCCAGAAATATACGGCGTTCTGCAGAGAGCGTAAAGTCAACCCTTCTCAACGTCCAAGACTCTGAGGCGATAAGAGCTTCATCAGCGATATCGATCCTGGACGAGATAAGCAACGACCCGAATATACCCCTCCACACAAGAACCCTCATCTGGAACGTCGCCAGCCAGCTCGAGACTATCCCCGTCGACTGATCCAACCTGATGAGCGCCCTTGAGGAGCTTATCCTGGGGGATGGAGATCCATTTTCTGATATATATCGGATGAGATTGACGCACATCGGATCAACTATACAGGGAATCTAATAGCCGCGAAAATAGGATAAACCCCGGAATAGTAGCGTATCCGGGGCAGGAACCAAATGGGAGTAGGAACCAAAGGAACCAGCGATCCCTCGATAACACCCTTCAAGGAATTCCGCTCACCTTTCAGCCTTTTGATATTCACCCTCGAATGATCACACCGAATCCTACTTTCAGGCCCCGTGTATGGGTCCTTCCTATATGGCTCATGACTCCATCTGTCCCCCCACCCATCTACCCCCCAATTTCGCCCCCTTCATTTCCACTGGGCCCCCGACCCCATCGTTTCCACTGGAGAGGGAGCCGGGGTGGACGGAGGTGATTTGAATGGCGATTAAAAAATTATCAATATTTTTCTTTTATAGATAAAATTCTGTCGCGGAGCAAGACCCCGATATTTCTACTGGAGCTGCGACACCCCTTTGTTTCTACTGGAATTATAGATGGCTCGATCTGCCGATCCTCGTGGATAGATCAGATCAGCAAATGAACTTGTTGAATCGTTAAGAATCATATCGACCTCTTAAATATCGCCAAAATCCTGGATCTGAGTCAATCATTCTTCTTCCGACCTTAGATCGAAATTAATTCTGCCTTAAATTCATGTCTTTGGAGGATAATGATTTTAATCTCATAGCGTCTATTTTCCTTCTCTATCGACGTCTTTATCTGCGCAGTACCGGTCCATGGATATATACCATCAGAATCTTTAAGTACGATCAATTGATTAGTCACACATGGCTATATCCGTAATATCCATACTTAGAACCATAAGGGATATATCCGGTCTCCAGTAGAAATGATGGGGTAGGGGGGTTGCAGTGGAAATAAAGGGGGGAGACCGTAACTCTTAATAACAGATAGAATGTATTTCTTTTTCTGTCTTAGGGGATCGGGTCTTTCATGTCAGGCGGATTATTCGCGGACCTCTTGAAAAAGGGGGAGATATTCAAGTGCAGAGAGGTGCTTCGCTCCAGCTATACGCCTCCGGAGCTGCCCCACCGAGAAGATCAGATAAACGGGATGGCCTCCATCCTCGTTCCTGCCCTCAGGGGCGAGACCCCTTCCAACGTTCTGATATACGGCAAAACCGGTACCGGAAAGACCGCAGTCGCCAAGTACGTCGGCTCTGAGCTGGAGTCGGCAGGGTCCAAGAGCAACTTCAACTGCTCCTTCATATACATCAACTGCGAAGTCATCGATACCCAGTACCGTGTTCTCGCCCATCTCGCCCGCTCTTTTGGCAGAGAGGTTCCCATGACGGGATGGCCGACGGATCAGGTCTATGAGGAGGTGAGGACCTCCCTGGATGAGGACCGTCGGATGGTGGTGATGGTTCTCGACGAGGTCGATAAGCTGACGAGGAAGGGGGACGATATACTCTACAACCTCACCAGGATCAACTCGGACCTGAACCAGGCCGGTGTCAGCTTGATAGGCATCTCCAACGATCTTAAGTTCACCGACTTTCTGGATCCCAGGGTAAAAAGCTCCCTGGGTGAAGACGAGATAATCTTCCCTCCCTACAACGCAGAGCAGATCAAAGACATCCTGGAGCAGAGGGCTTCTACAGCCTTCAAGCCCGGAGTCCTAGCCGAAGACGTCATCCCCCTCTGCTCCGCTCTGGCGGCCCAGGAGCACGGAGACGCTCGAAGGGCACTCGACCTTCTGAGGGTCTCGGGGGAGCTGGCGGAGAGGGTGGGGTCTGATCGGGTCACCGAAGACCACGTCCGATCCGCTAGAGCCAAGATCGAACGAGATCGGGTCAGGGAGGTGGTGATGACCCTCCCGACCCAGTCGAAGCTCGTCCTCTACAGCGTCCTCCTCCTGGAGGAACAGGGGATAAAGAACGTCACCACCGGGGCGGTTTACGGGATGTATAAGCAGCTGTGTCCCGTGGTGGACTTGGATTTTCTTACCCACCGGAGGATCGCCGATCTTATCGCGGAGCTGGACATGCTGGGGATAATCCACACCGTGGTGGTGAGCAAGGGTAGGTACGGGAGGACCAAGGAGATCTCTCTTTCCATCCCCCTCGCGAAGCTGAAGTCTATGATCCTAGACGACTACCGTCTCAAAGACCTCATCGGCGGCACCTCTTCCCTCCAGAGCAGGTGGGTCTGAAGATGCTGATCTCAAGATGGTGATCTCAAGATGCTGATCTTAAGGCGGAAATAGCCGGTCTTAAGGCCTCGGACTTCAAATTTTGGCATATATCGATGGATGCAAAAACGATTATCAGAACCGGGCGTGAAGCGAATAGTGCGCCGACCGGGATTCGAACCCGGGTTTAGGCGTTGGCAACGCCTAGTGATGACCACTACACTATCGGCGCTCTGTTGTTGGTCGCCACAGACCCCATAACGTTCCAGCGTAAAAACATTGCGGGTAGATCACCTCCCTTCTCGGGGAGGGGGTAAGGCGCCGAAGCCTTCAACTTTCAGAGGATCGTTCTATATATCATCTCTTCGAATACCTCTCTGCCATCCATTCTGGGCCCTCTTCTTTTCCTTTTCTTTATCATCTATCCTTTCTCCTCCCTCTCCTCCTCTTCCTTCTCAGTCCTTAATCTATGCCACCTCTCACCTCTCCTTTCTCCACCCCTTCTCACCCCGATAACGGCAAGTATTTTCTCCCCTGCACATAATTTATCTATCATCAACTTCAAACTCGATCTTGTGCTGGTGGTGTCTTATCGTGTACGACGTCATTATCATCGGGGCGGGCCCGGCCGGCCTTACCGCCGGGATGTACTGTGCCAGGGGCGGGAAGAAGGCCCTCATCCTCGGAAGCGTCTACGGATCGCAGCAATCGATGGGGGGGCTGTACGAGAACTATCCTGGCTTTCCCGACGGGATCCAGGGGATCGAGCTCTCTGAGCGGATGCGGGATCAAGCCGAGAAGTACGGCGCAGAGCTTAACGAGGAGCTGGCACTGAAGGTTGTATCTCTGAACGGCTTCTTCAGGGTAAAGACGGAAGGCTGGGAGTACCAGGCGAAGGCCCTCATCCTCGCGACGGGTGCGAGCCACCGCAAGCTCCTCGTCCCCGGAGAGGAGGAGTACGCCACCAGGGGCGTATCGTACTGCGCCTACTGCGATGGCTCTCTATTCCGGAATAAGGTAGTGGCCGTGGTGGGATACGGTAACGGTGCGGCTAGGGCGGTCCTTTATCTTTCGGGTCTCTGCCAGAAGGTCCACCTGCTCAACGTCCGGGAGGAGCTGGTGGCGGAGGCGGTCTACATCGACCGGATCGATAGCCTGACAAACCTCACCGTCCTCCAGGGGGTCGAGCCTGTTAGGATCCTGGGGGATGGGTTCGTTACAGCCATCGAGTTCAGAGCGAGAGGGCGGGAGAGGAGCCTTAAGGTCGACGGCGTCTTCGTCGAGATGGGAGTAAGCCCGAACGTCGAACTGGCCGCCGATCTTGGGGTCGACCTGACGAAGGGAGGCTTCGTCAAGGTGAATCGATTGACCCAGGAGACGAACGTCCCGGGGGTCTTCGCGGCCGGGGACGTCACCGGCGGGAGGATGCAGGTGACGACGGCCGTCGGCGCCGGGACCTCTGCGGCGATCAGCGCCATGAGGTATATCCAGTGATATATCAGGCGATCTCAAATATATCCAATAATATCCAATAATATCCAGCGATCCGGTGGTGAAATATCACGAAGAAGAGGCGAGAGAGGCCTGATCTCACCAGGCCTGTAGCCGTCTGGCGGTCAAGAGACCTCTTGGACGGGGAGGCGGCAGGATCTCTGACCATGATCCTGAGGACGAGAGGATGCAGGTGGCGGAGGTGCGCTATCTGCGGCTACCCATCGGAGGGGGCGCTGGCGAGCGCGGAGGATCTCACCGTCCAGTTTCGGGCTGCCACAAGAGACCTATCCTCCGAGGATCGGGTGGTCAAGATATACACCAGCGGAAGTTTCCTCGATCCCGAGGAGGTCCCAGAATCGGTCAGGGCCCACATAATAGATGCCCTCGCCGCCTCCGGGGTGGAGAAGCTCGTCTTTGAATCGCGCCCCGAGTACATCACCAGGGAGCTGGTGGAGGCCTCTGTAGCGAAGATCAGGACGGAGGTGGCCATCGGCCTTGAGACCTCCAGCGACCTCGTCAGGGACCACTCCATAAGGAAGGGGTTCACCTTCGCTGATTATAGAGAGGCTGCAGAGGCCGTCCGCAGCGGGGGCGGATCTGTCAAGACGTATCTCCTCCTGAAGCCCCCCTTCCTCTCCGAAGCCTCGGCGATAGCCGACGCCCTCCGATCCGCCAGGGATGCGGCGCCTCATTCGGACGTCATCTCCCTCAACCTAACCAACATCCAGAGGGGAACTCCCCTGGAGAGGATGTGGCTGGTCGGCGACTACCAGCCCCCGTGGCTCTGGAGCGCCGTAGAGGTCTTGAAGGGCGTCTCCTCCCTCCCTATCATCTCCGATCCGGTGGCGGCGGGGACGAGGCGAGGGCCCAGAAACTGCGGCAGGTGCGACGATGCCGTCGCGAAGGCTATAAGGGAGCATGCCCTAACCCAGGATCCGGGGGTCTTCGAGGATCTCAGCTGCAGCTGCCTAGCTGCCTGGGAGAAGGTCCTGGAGTTGGAGGACCTCGCCTTCGGATCTCTCCTGAGATCGGATTCGAGGGGGCTTTAGCCCTCTTCAAGGAAGCTATAGGTGGATTCCGTATCTGAAGGTCGATCGGGCTCTCAACATTCTGGACGCTTTTGGATGCCGGTGAGGTCTATCAGTGCGAAATCTCTTTTTATGGTCGGTAGATTGAAATATAACGGATTGGATACCAGCTCTCGAAGTAGCATATGCGGCTATCGAGGTATATTCAGAGCGTAGATCCAGAAAATTATAGGGAGGTATGATAAGGATGTTCGAAACGGTGTTGGTTCCCACGGACTTCTCCAAGTATTCGCAGAAAGTCCTCGAGTGTGTCGGCGGATTGCCGGGTGTTAAGAAGGTCGTCCTCCTGAACGTCATCGGTCCTGCAGACCCTCTTGCCAGGGTCTGGGACCCCGGAGCCAGGCTGAAGGAGGCGAAGAAGAAGCTGGCCGGTCAGGCTAAGCTTCTCGAGGCTCAGGGGCTGCAGGTGAGTCAGAGGGCGGAGCCGATGCTGGAGGGGGACATATTCAGGAAGATCCAGTCGGTATCCGACGAGGAAGGGGTCAACCTGGTGGTGATGGGAGCTCGCGGCAAGGGCTTCGTCCAGAACTTATTCCTCGGAAACGTCGCCAAGAACGTATTGAGGTACGGCGACAAGCACCTCCTTCTGATGCGCTACAAGATACTGGAGGGCGGCGACAATCTCGAAGAGTACTGCTCCTTGATAACTACCAAGGTCCTCTGCCCCACGGACTTCTCCGAGCCCTCTGATGAGGCGATCAACCTTATCAAGGGTATGAAGGGGATCCACGAGGTGGTCCTCTTCCACGTAGTCTCCAGCGGCGAGAGCCAGGATCACATCGACGCCAAGACTAAGGAGGCGACAGAGAAGCTCAACGCCATGAAGGCGGATTTCGAGAAGGCAGGGATCAAGACAGCCTTCAGGATCGGCGTAGGCAGCCCCGCCGATGAGACCATCGCGGCAGCAGAAGACGAGGACGTATCCCTGGTGGCCATGAGCTCCCACGGGAAGGGTTTCGTAAAGCACTTGCTAATAGGGAGCGTCGCCTACGAGGTGGCCAAGAACGGGACGAGACCTGTGCTGGTCCTCAGGTCCAGCAAGGCGGGGAAGGCATCCTGACCTTCCCCTCGTTCTATATTTTTTCTCTCCATCTCTATAGATTCAGCCCGTTTAATTGTCTTTTTTTTTCGCCAGACAAAAGGATTTAATATAGCGAGGGTATCCCTTCTCAAGTTCCCGCTATCAAGGGAGAGAAATGAACTCGCAGGATATCGGCTTAACGTCCAATCAGGGAGAACCCATATGGAGACACCGACTATAATTGATATTGGTCTATTTGCCATAGTTCTTGTAGTTTTGCTCGGACCTTTTTTAGTCCGGAAGATAGAACATAATCTGGAAGCGTTCCTCTTCGTCATGGGGGTCACGGCGGTCACCCTCTCCAGCTTCGAGAGCCACGAAAACCTGACGAAGCTCTACGGAGAACACATACCCCACATCGGCTGGAATATGCCTCTCATCATGGAGGCGGTGGAGGAGCCGGTGATGAAGGGGATAGTCCCAGCGGTCTTGGTGGCAGGCCTCCTCTTCTACTACGGTAGGGACCACGTCCAGAGCGGTATAAATGCCCTTCTGAAGAGGGTGCCCCTGAAGATCTTGGTCTTCGTGATGATAGTCATTCTGGGCTTATCGGCCAGTATCATCACCGCCATCATAGCAGCCCTCCTCCTGGTCGAACTGATTAGGGCGATGCCGATGGACAGAAAGACCCAGGTGAACGTCGTCATCATCGCCTGTTTCTCCATAGGCATAGGCGCCGTCCTAACCCCCGTCGGAGAGCCTCTATCGACGATAGCTGTCACCAAGCTCCAGGGTGAGCCCTATCACGCAGGTTTCTTCTTCTTATTCAACATCCTGGCCATTTATGTCGTCCCTGCCTGCGTCGCCATGGGCCTTCTGGGGATGGTCTTCACCGGGAAGGCCGCCGCCGTCAAGGAGAAGGCGATCGCTGCCTCCCAGGAGACCCTCAAGGACGTCTTCGTCAGGGCGGGGAAGGTCTACCTCTTCGTGATGGCCCTCCTCCTCCTGGGAAGCGGCATGAAGATCATCATCGACAAGTACATCCTCACCATCCCACCCGAGATCATCTACTGGGTGAACATGATCTCCGCCGTCCTCGACAACGCCACCCTGACGGCGGCCGAGGTCTCTCCGCTGATGGGGATGGAGCAGCTCCAGGCGGTTCTGATGGGGCTGCTCATATCCGGTGGGATGCTGATCCCCGGGAACATCCCCAACATCATCGCTGCTCAGAAGCTCTCGATCACGAGCACAGAGTGGGCGAAGCTGGGGGTCCCTCTCGGCCTCGTCCTGATGGCGATCTACTTCGTCTGGGTCTTCTACATCCCCTTCCACGTCCAGTTCAATCTATAGAGGGAAGGGGACCTTTCCATTTTTTTAGTTTATTCTTCTGATACATTAGAGCCCATCCCGCGAACAACAGCCTCAGAGATCGTCCCATAGTAATCTCCTCCTCTCGTCCACAGGTCGGTCGATCGGTCCGTCGTCGTGTTCTCCGCCGCTTATTAATTTGTAGGGGTCTTTTGACCGGATCCTTTTCGGTTTTGGAGATTAGATACGCAATCAGCCGCCCCCATTTAGAATATCTATTTATAGAATAGAGTTTCTCTGGCTCAAAGGTGTTTTGGATCCTTGGTATAGTCTAGAGAGGACCGGAGCGCCCTGGAAAAGAACTATTAATATAGAGAAAATGAGGATTCAAGTTCTCGTTCAAAGGGAGGGAGTTATAGCCGGCTCTCCTCTCAACCGCTCCCAGCGAGGCTTTCTGCAGAGGAGGCTTTGCGGAGGGCTGCAGATGACGGCTATAACTGGGAGTCAGGATGATTTCATCCAAAGGGAGGTATTAAGATGGTCGATTGGATTCCGACGGAAGCTCCGACTTTAGTCGAACTAGGCTTGTTAGCCATAGTTCTCATAGTCCTGCTCGGGCCCTTTACGGTCCGAAAGATCGAGCATAACTTAGAGGCTTTCCTCTTCGTAATGGGGGTCTCGGCGGTCACCTTATCCAGCTTTGAGACCCACGAAAATCTGGTGAGGCTCTACGGGGAGACGATCCCCGAGATAGGCTGGAATATGCACCTGATCATGGAGGCGGTCGAGGAGCCGGTGATGAAGGGGATAGTTCCGGCCGTCCTGGTGGCTGGGCTCCTATTTCACTATGGGAGAAATCAGGTTAACACCATCATCGACACCATATTGAAGGTGCTCCCCCTCAGGGTTCTGGTATTTGTCATGATCGTCGTCTTGAGCCTCTCCGCCAGCATCATCACCGCCATCATCGCCGCCCTCCTGCTATGCGAGCTGATGAGGGTTATGCCGATGGAGAGGAAGACGAAGGTGAACGTCACCATCATCGCCTGCATAGGGATAGGCATAGGGGCGGTCCTCACCCCCGTCGGAGAGCCTTTATCCACCATCGCGGTCACAAAGCTCCAGGCTCCACCCTACGATGCTGGTTTCTTCTTCCTCTTCAACATGCTATTCATCTACGTCCTCCCGGCCGTCGTCGCCATGGGGGTTCTTGGGATGGTTGTTGCAGGGAAGGCCACGGCTGTCAAAGAGAAGGTGGTCTATACAGCGGAGGAGACCCTGAAGGACGTCGTCATCAGGGCAGGGAAGGTATACCTCTTCGTCATGGCCCTTCTCCTCTTGGGGAGCGGGATGAAGCTCATCATAGACAAGTACGTCCTGGTCATCCCACCCGAGGTGATATATTGGGTGAACATGGTATCGGCGGTCTTGGATAACGCCACTCTGGCCGCGGCCGAGATCAGCCCGCTGATGGACCCGCTGACCCTCCAGGCCGTCATCATGGGCCTCCTCTTCTCCGGAGGGATGCTGATCCCGGGGAACATCCCCAACATCATAGCAGCCCAGAAGCTCTCCATCACGAGCACCGAGTGGGCGAGGATAGGCATCCCCGTGGGTCTGGCCTTGATGATCATCTACTTCATCTGGATCTTCTACATCCCCTTCCACATCCAGTTCAACCTCTGAGTGTGGGGGGAGATCCCCTATTTTTTTAAAATAATTCGCCGCATCAGACGGCTTCGTCGAACTCTTGGCGATAGCTGGCGGTCCCCGAGGCTCCTACCATCGCCGTCTTGTTCAGGATGAGGATCATGAAGGCCTCGTCGGGGACCTCCGGCCACTGGCTGTGGATCCCGTACCGGGAAGCCCGCTCGAAGCCGAAGCGGGGGTAGTATTCGGGGTAGCCGAGGACGATGATGAAGGGGCACCCCCTCTCCCTCAGCGTCTTTATCCCGTTGTGGATGAGGAGGGAGCCGATCCCCTGCCCCTGGCACCGCGGGAGGACGGCCATCGGAGCAAGCCCCATGCCGGTCACCTTCTGGGGGCCCCCCTCCTCCTCGATGGTGGCGGGGCTGAAGAGGATGTGGCCGACGACCTCTCCCTCCCGGACCGCCACCAAGGAGAGGAGATCTCGGCAGTTCTCCCGGATCCGGTCGACGACCTCCGCCTCCACAGGCTGGCGGAAGGCGTCCTGGTTTATACTGCGGATCGCTCCGGCGTCCTGCGGCGTCTCTTCTCGGATGATGATCATCTATTCACCTATAATATTGGAATCTCAGAGCCCTTGGACGGAAGATCTTTCCTATGGATCTTTCCTATGGATCGTTCCCATCGAAGTTGCCGCCTTATACCACAAACCCCGGCTCCGCCGCGACGGCCGCGAGGAGTTCCTCCGCCGCTGCCATCTCCTCAACGCCTCCGTCGACGGCGAGCCAGACCGACCCTTCGGCCCCGGAGACGCCGCCGGCGGCCACCAGCTCCGCCTTGGCCCCGGTGAGAAGCTCGATCGCCTCAAACTCGGTGAAGACCTCCCCGGGGACGGGGAGGAGCCTCGGCCCCTCGGCGCCGGGTTCGTTGAGCCTAGCCGCCAGGTCGTCTAAGTCGCCATACACCCGCTTCTCCAGGCCGACGGGGAGGATCAACCGGACGCGGCGTCCCACCACCGCCTGGAGGGCGAGGCCGACCGTCCCTCCCTTCGGGTGGCCGATGAGGACGGCGGCCCTCTTCGTCCAGAGGTCGAGGGCGTTGGCGCCCTTGACGATGACATCCCCCTCCTTCAATCTATCGACCACGTTGAGGATCGTCTTCCCCTTGTGCCAGATGCCGTCGACGAGGACGACGTCCCCGGTAAATCCGGACATGTCATAGATCATCCCGTCTTCGTTGGTGGGAAGCCACGGCGGCAGGGTTATCCCGCGAAAGAACCTATCCCGGGAGAAGCCCTCGAATTGTCCGGTCTTCTCGAGGATCTCTTCGGCTACGTAGCCGTTGGTCGTCCCGGCGATGATGACTATGGTTCCCGATTCGAGGGCGGCTTCGATGGCGGGGTGGCTCGCCATCCCTCTGCCGATAAGTCGTTTTCCTGCTGCTGGGGAGAGGACGAAGGATCTCATGATCTTCTCTTTTCTCCCATGAAAGAAAATTGTTGTGCTTTGGGTTGGGCGAAAAGTCTCCTCTCGAAGGCTTCCCGGCCGTCACCGGCGATCCTCAGATCGATCCTTGTCGGCTTCCTGGCGGCTCCCGGCAGCCTTCCGGTCGATCCGTCTCGGCGCCAGGTACCACCTCCCCTTATGCTCCGCCATATATTCGAGGGCCTCGGGGTAGCCGTCGAAATAGACCGCTTCGCCGCCGTCTAGGTTGAGGAGGATGAGGGCGGCTTCTCCGGCGTCGGACCTCTCCATGGCCGCCTTGAGGGCGGCCTCGATCTCTTCGCGCTGCCTGCTCCTCTTTTTTGCGCCGAGGGCCTCCATCTCCCGGAGGAGCTCCTCCTCGTCGACCAGGTAGTCGTCTTCATCCTCGACCTCGTAGACGTCTTCTTCGGCGAGCTCATCCTCGATCAGCTCATCTCTCCTCCCTTCTCCGCCCTCCACTATCCTAGCCATATCATCCCTCGGATCTCTTCAGATCTTGGCGGCCTTCCCCTCTTGGGCTGCCCAGCAGAGGTACTCCAGCGAGGGGAACTCGTGGATGGTGGTGGCGACGATCTTGCCGCGGCCGACCTCTCCGACGACGAGGACCGCCCTTCCCCGGTCGTCTGTCAGGGCTGTCACAAAACCCTCCCCGGGGACCAGGTAGCCGTCGCACTCCGCTGCCTTCGCGCCTACGAGGGCGGTGGAGGGGTGGTCACAGGCCGGGACGAGATCGGCTCTGCGGGAATCGCCGACGTATCTGAGGGGGAGGGGGAGCCATTCGTAGTCGTGCTCGGGGACCAGGGGGGCGAAGACGGTGACTACTCCCCCCCTATCCAGGAAATCTGCGATCCTCGATCTTGCGGCCCGGAGGGCGAGGAGGGCCCTGGAGTACTGGGGGTTGGCGAAGCCCGTCGGTATCATCACCATCCTGAACCGGGGGAGGAAGGGGCTTCCCAGGACCTCGGGCTTGACGAACTGGTACTCCCTTCCCGTCTCAGCCAGGAGCTTGTCGAAGAGGAAGGTCTCCTCGCCGATGATCGCTATATCAGGCATGTAAGGGGGGTATTCTTCGGAGGAGGTCTAAAGCCTTTGTCCGGGAGATGATCCCCTCGCCCCCTTCAACCTCGCTACTCCCCCTTCAACCTCCCTACTCCCCCTTCAACCTCCCTCTCCCTCAGCGATTCAGCATCCTCACCGCCCCTCCGATTCTCTGTCATATACTCTCCTGCGCCTGCGTACCTCCTCCGTCCATCAAAGGGGCCCCGATTCCCTCCTATTTATTCAGAATGAGGTCCAATAGATTTATTACTATATATGACTCTAATCACGGTCATAGGTGATATTCATGGAACAGGAACTGATGAGAATTGGGGTGTCTCTTCCGGAATCGCTCTTGACCAGGTTCGACGGGATCATCGAGCAGAGGGGCTACTCCTCCCGGTCTGAAGGGATCAGGGACGCCATCAGAAACTACATAGTCCACTACGAGTGGATGAGTGACGTCAAGGGAGACCGGGTAGGTATCATCACCATGGTCTACTCCCATCACCAGCGGGGTCTTGTAGACGCCCTGACGAACATCCAGCACGAGTTCACTGAGATCATCCAGTCTACCCTCCACATCCACCTCGACCACGAGAACTGCCTGGAGATCGTCACCCTCAGAGGCGAGGGGCAGGAGGTCAGGAGGGCGGCGGAGAAGATGATGGCTTTGAAAGGGGTAAAGCACGTCAAATTGACGACCACATCCCTGGGCCACGAGCTCTGAAGATCCGTAAGGGCGGTTCAAATATATCAGAAACGGCGGTTCGAATATATCAGGTCAGCTTCGAAGAGGCGCCAGGTTTGCAGATTTTAGAGGATATCTCCGGGATCACCGTCCTCGACATCTCCGGCGAGACGAGGGTGGGGACCAGTCCGAAGGTCTCCGTCCCCGTCTACGGGGAGCGGATCGTCGAGGGCTTTCGTATCTGGGACCCTCACCGGAGCAAGATGGCGGCGCTCCTCATCAAGAGCCACCTCGCCGGAACCTTCAAGAGACTCGTATCGGATCTGAACCTCACCCCCTCCTCAAAGGTCCTATACCTGGGGGCAGCCACCGGGACGACGGCGAGCCACTTCAGCGACCTCGTACCCGCCGGCCTCGTCTACGCCGTGGAGTTCTCCGCGAGGTCGATGCGAGACCTTCTAGTCCTCTGCGCCGCCCGCGACAACATCATACCGATCCTCGAAGATGCCTCCTCCCCCGAGAGGTACAGCCCGATTCTTGAGCCGGTGGATCTCGTCTATCAGGACGTAGCCCAGAGAAACCAGGCGGAGATCGCAAATCGAAACGTGGAACTCTACCTGAAGGGCGGAGGCGCCCTCGTCCTGATGATCAAGGCGAGGTCCATCGACGTGACGGCTGATCCAAGGGTGGTCTATAAGGCGGAGGTGGAGCGGCTCGGAGGGGTCGAGGTGATATCCGTCGCCGACCTGCGCCCCTACCACCGGGATCACTGGGCTGTGGTGGCTAGAAGAGTGGCGGAGAGTTGACAGTCCGATCCTCTAGCCCCTCTCGGTGGGTTAAGAACCAAGGACCTTATCGCCTCCAAATTCGATTCAGCTGAAGAACTCTCTGATCTCGTTTCCTACGATGCTGGGAAGGAGTCTCACGTATCCGACGAGGGGGACTCTGTACCGGGCGACCCCTATCACCCAGTCTTCGCGGACCGGCATCAGGTAGTTGATCCCAAAGATGACGTAGACCTCGTCGCCCCGTCTTATGAAGGTGTACCCGAGCTCATGGTCGAGGTACGTCCCGTTCCCCATCTCTTCGATCATCCCCCTCGCCATCTGCTCATTGAAGTAGCTCTCCCTGACGACCCCCAGGAGCTGGCCTGCGTTCTGATCGATCTCGGAGTTGTTGTCGCCCTTGGTGATGTAGCCTGCAAAGGGGGCGGCGGGCCCCCCTTCCCACATCGGCTCTCCCTCGTCGACCCAAGAAATCGCCCTGTGGATTACGGGAGTGGCCTTGTCGGGGGGGTAGGGCCTCCTGAGGAATATGTGAGCCGCCTGGTCGGCTAGGGTCAGCTTCTCCTTCCCGTAGGGCTTGTAAAGGATGACGTTTCCGGGGTTGTTGAAGGTGCTGTAACCTCTTGCCTCCCCCTCCTTCCAGGTGACGACCTCGGTCCTGGAGGCGCCCTGGATGACTATGATGTCCCCCACCTTCATGTTGGGGTGCATGGACCCCGACTCCACCGCCACCATCGGCGTCCAGACCCCCAGGGTGACCTGGGACAATATGGAGATGACCCCCACCACCACGGCGACGAATAGGAGATCCCGCAGAAAGCCCTGGATCCTACCCTCTCCTCTCAGCCACTCTAAAAGCTTCATCGGTCTTGCTTTATCAGCACATTACCGATATAACCGTTTTCAGTGGATATCTCATCTCGCAGTCCATCAGAGCCCTTTATCTAAGGGGTCTGGGGATAATGGAGATCGATGCGGGAGATCGTCCAGCGTTTCGCCGAGGAGGGGTATATGATAGATCCCGATGCCCTGGAGCTGATCGCCTCATATCCCAGACCCTGGGAAGAGCTGGTGGAGGGGGTGATCCGGGGGCTCTCCAGGTCCACCTTGGTGGTGGTGGCATCGGATATCAGGTCTTCATCTACCTGGAAGGCAACGGAAGGGAGCAGACCCTCATCGAGCCCCCCCCGGTCCGCCCCGCCATCGCCGCCGCAGCCCCGATCGAAGGCCTCCGCCCCGAAGGGATCTCCCCGACCCACCTCCCCAGGAGGTGTCGGAGCCGGAGGACGGATCCACCATGAGCCTTCGGATGATGATGGTATATCTCCTTCGAAAGATGGTATCTCTCCTCCGGAGGCTCCAGCCCCCGGAAGGGATGGAGGACCAACCCGGCCGGTCCATGTAGGCGGTCAGGAGCTCGATGGACGGCCCCTTCCCGCCTGGGGGGCGAACTGCTGCTCTTCGGGCCCGCAGATCCCGGCCTTCGGCGGTCGAGATCTCTTGGGGGACCGCCACGCTTCACCTCTTAGCCCCAGCGAGGCCCCCATCGTCCCGGCCCCCCCCTTCTCTCTGGAGGGGCTATCCGACATCACCGGGAGGTCGACCTGCGTCGGAGAGTACCAGGACTTCGTCAGGTACTTCCGGGACAGGTACTCGAAGATCAGGGATATCCTTTCGGGGAGGGTTAACGGAAGGCCGATCGAGAGCCTGAAAAGAGGCGTCGCGGGAAGGGAGATCTCCGTCATCGGGATGGTGATGGATGTCAGGACCAGCGCCAAGGGGAACCGGGTGGTGGAGCTGGAGGACCCCACGGGTACGGTGACGGTGATCTTCAGCAAGGGGGATCCGGGGACGGAGGATGTGGCGACCCTCGTCCCCGACGAGGTGATCGGGGTCACCGGCACCACCGACGGGAAGGGGAGGTTCTTCTCCAAGAGCTTCATCCGGCCGGACCTTCAGGCTCGCGCCGCCATAGCCAGCGGCGAGGGGGGTGCCCTTCTCCTATCCGACATCCACGCCGGGTCCACCTATTTCATGGAGGAGGCCTGGGACCGGTTCGTCGGCTGGATCTCCGGAGAGGAGGACGATCCCCTGGGGATCGCCTCGAAGGTGAGGTACGCCGTCATCGCCGGCGACCTCGTCGACGGCATAGGGGTATACCCGGGCCATGAAGGGGACCTGGCGATAAAGGACATCTGGGAGCAGTACGAGCGGGCGGCGGAGCTCCTGAGGGATATCCCCGAGAGGGTCCAGATCGTCCTCTCTCCCGGAAACCACGATGCCGTCCGGCAGGCGGAGCCCCAGCCTGCTCTGCCCGAATTTCTCCGGGGGCTCTTCAAGAGTAACGTCACCTTCGTCGGTAACCCGGCGGCCTTCAGGCTCGGCGGGGTGGAGTGGCTCGTCTACCACGGTCGGTCGATAGACGACCTCGTCCTGAAGATCCCGGGGCTCTCCTACGGCGAGCCGGAGAAGGCGATGGTGGAGATGCTGAAGAGGAGGCACCTCTCCCCCATCTACGGCAACCGGGTCTCCATAGCCCCGGAGGTGGAGGACCACATGGTAATCGACAGGCAGCCGGCGGTCCTCCACTCCGGCCACGTCCACACCGTCGGGATGACCCGCTACAAGGGGGTGACGGCGATAAACAGCGGCACCTGGCAGGGTCAGACCGACTTTCAGAAGAAGATGAACATTCAGCCTACCCCCGCCATCGTCCCCTACCTCGACCTCGCGACGATGCGGGCGAGGAGGCTGATATTCGACTGACCCGATACATATATCAGGACACTTTTTGTTCACGAAAATCTCAGCAGGATGCCCCCGACTTCAGTCGGGGGAGGAATGCGTCCCCACTCCCGCTTCTCCTTGGCACCGAAATGTTCAGATCCATAGATGGTATATATCTATACACATGATGCAGACGCTCAAGGTCAAACTTGAACCGACCCCAGAACAGGTTCAAGCTATTCGCGAGACGATGCATCAGTTTAACGCCGCCTGCAACTTCGTGGCTGACAAAGCGTTTGAGCTTCATACCGCCAATAAAATCGAGCTGCAGAAGGTCGTTTATTATCCTATTCGGGAACAATTTAACCTCTCCGCTCAGATGGCGGTCAGAGCTATCTCTAAGACCTGCGAAGCCTACAAGAGAGACAAATCGATCAAACCGACCTTCGATCCTGACGGATCTGTCGTCTACGATCAGAGACTCATGTCCTGGAAAGGTCTCGATCTCGTTTCTCTCTTGACTCTCGAAGGCAGGATAAAGGTCCCTGTTGTCATCTGCGAGTACCACGAACCCCGGCTCAATCGGATCCGAGGACAGGCCGACCTCATTTTCGAACGGGGTGAGTTCTATCTCTGCGTCGTCGTCGAAGTTGCCGAGTCTCCCAAGATCGAACCGATCGGTGTTATCGGCGTCGATCTCGGGATCAAGAACATTGCCGTTGATTCGACCGGCGAAGAGTTCTCCGGTGACGGTATCGAGAACGTTCGATCCAAGATAGATAACCTCAAGGCCGATCTTCAAAGCTGTGGGACCGATAGCGCCAAACGTCATCTCAAGAAACTCTCGGGTCGAGAGGCTAGGTTTCGTCGAGACGTGAACCACTGCATCTCCAAAAAACTGGTTGCGAAAGCCAAAGACACCTCTTCCGTGATCGCCCTCGAAGATCTTCAGGGTATCCGGGAGAGGATGACGGTTTCGAAGGCTCAGAGACGCAAACAGCATAGCTGGGGATTCTATCAGCTCAGGCAGTTCGTCGAGTACAAGGCAGCGATCGCTGGAGTTCCAGTGGTCTACATCGACCCTGCCTATACGTCCCAGGAATGCCCCGTTTG
>JARFPK010000026.1 GCA_029167045.1 Candidatus Methanocrinis natronophilus | reverse complement strand
CTGGTGACCCACGCCGTCGCCAGGCCGATCAGGGGGCTGGGTATCGCGACCCCCCTCTTCATCCCCCCCCTCGCCGCCGCCCTATCCGCCATCCTGCTCACCACTGCCTTCTGTCCCATCCCAGAATGCCGCTTCGTCACCGCCTACGTTGGAGGGGTCCTGGGAACCCTCGTCGGAGCCGACATCCTCAACCTCCATAGGATCGCCGACCTGGGGGCGCCGGTGGCGAGCATTGGGGGCGCCGGGACCTTTGACGGTATATTCATAACAGGTGCCATCGCCGTCCTTTTGGTCTAGGGAGGAAAGGTCTTTATCGGCGGGTGGCGTCTCCTCTCCCATGAGCTTCAGAGGTTTCCTCCACGATCTCCAGGAGTCCGGCCTCCTCCTGGAGGTGGACCGCCCCGTATCGCCGGTGCTGGAGGCTTCCGCCCTCTCCGTCGGAGCCGGTCCCATCCTCTTCAACAACGTCGACGGCAAAAAATGCTGCATGAACGTCCTGGGTACCCGGGACCTCCTGGCCAGGGCTCTATCGACCTCAAAGGAGGAGATGGCGAGAGACCTCGCCGGGATCGACCTTGAGGGCGGCTGGATCCGGGAGGTAGACTCGTCCCCGTTCATGGAGGTAGTCTGCGACCCCGACCTTACAGTTCTACCCATCCTCACCCACTTTCGGGGGGACGGGGGACCCTACATCACCTCCGGCATAGTTGTCTCCGCCTTCGGCGGAAAGACCAACGCCGCAGTCCACCGGATGATGGTCATCGGAAAAGATAGAGTTGCAGCCCGGCTCGTTCCCGGAAGGCACACCCACATGCTCCTCCAGGAGGCCCTCGCCGCCGGGGAGAGGCTCCCCGTAGGTATCGCCATAGGGGTCGATCCCGCCGTCCTGATCGCCGCCAGCACCCGGGTCCCTCTGGGGAAGGAGTTTCAGTACGCCAGCGCCCTATCCGGAGATCCCGTCGAGCTCGTCCCCCTCGAGAACGGCGTCTCTGTCCCTCATGCTGAGATAGTCTTCGAGGGGTACATCGACGACGATAGGGAGAAGGAGGGGCCTTTCGTCGACATCACCGGGACGAGGGACTTCCCCAGGATGGAGCCGGTGATCCACCTGACGAAGATGATGATGAGGGAGGTTCCCATCTATCACGGCCTCCTCCCATCGGCGGGGGAGCATAAGATGCTGATGGGGATCCCCTACGAGCCGCTGATATTCAGGGCGGCCTCCAAGGTCACCGATGTCAGAAACGTCCTCCTGACGGAGGGGGGCTGCTCCTACCTCCACGCCGTCGTCCAGATCAGAAAGAGGGACGAGGCCGAGCCCCGAAGGGTTATCGAGGCGGCCTTCGAGGCGCACAAGAGCCTCAAACACGTCATCGTCGTCGACGAAGATATCGATATCTACAGCCTCGAAGACCTGGAGTACGCCGTCGCCACCCGGGTGAAGGGGGACGAGGACGCAGTCATTTATCCCAACGTCCGGGGGAGCACTCTCGACCCTAGATCCGCTGACGGGATCACCACCAAGATGGGGATCGACGCCACCATGACGCTGGGGGAGGTGGAGAAGTTCATCAGGATAAGGCCTGAGACGCCGCCTTGAATCTCGGCGGCCATAGAATTCATCTTCCCTGGGAGATCTTCTGCTGGCTGAGGGCGTTTGGGATCCCCACGCCGGTCATTATCGCCAGGATGCGTATCTTTCCTTCAAACCCCTCCTTCACCCTCGCCCCCCAGATGACGTTACCTCCCGGTCCCATCAGACCTGTGAGAACTGAGGCGATGCTCGCCGCCTTCCTTAGGGTGAGGTCGCAGCCTCCGGTGATGTGGAGGAGGCAGCCGGTGGCACCTCTTGTATCCAGGTCGGCTAGGGGAGCGGTCAACGCCGAACCGACTATCTCCTCGGGACCCTCCTTCGAATCGGACTCCCCCACCAGCACCGCCGAGAGGCCGCCCCTCGATACGACCGTCTTCAAGTCGGCGTAGTCTAGGTTTATAAGAGAGGTCTCCGTCACCGTCTCGGCGATCCCCTTGACGATCTCTGCCGCCAGCTGGTCGATCACCGAGAGGGCCTGATCCGCCGATAGGTCCGGCTCCATCTCCAGGACTTTGCCGGGGTCCAGGAGTATGAGGGTATCTGCCGACTTCGCCAGCCCTTCGATATCCTGCGAGCCGATCGGCAGCCTCATGCCATCCCCTCCATATGATCCGGGCGGCAGGGCGAATATCGCCACCGTCGTCGCTCCCAGATCTCTTGCCGTCTCGCATATGGCGGCAGCCGCTCCTCCTGCGGCGGCGTCCCCGAGGCCAGCGGCGACGAAGACGAGGTCACAGCCCCTGAGGGCCTCCCTGAGGGACCCCCTAGAGCCCTCCACCCCATTCCTTCCGGCGCCGGGATCGCCTCCGGCGTCAACAGCGCCGGCTATCCCACCCTCCATGAGGATCTTCCCGTCGGCTTTCATCCCGCCAAGCCTGATCCGGTCGGTGTCTAAGCACAGGGTCTTGGCGCCGGATGGTCCCATATAGGCAAGCCTCGTCACCATCCTGCAGCCTTCGTACCCGCACCCCACCACCAGAATCTTTGGGTCGCCAAACTCATCGCCGTCGTAGGAGTAGCTCATCTCCTCTGACCTGTTGCCTCTCTTCGATATAAGCTCCAACGATCCACCCCAGGGTCCAGGGTTGGGCAGTCCGCCCTGCCTCAGGAACGATCCCGTATCGAAACCTTCTGGAGGATAATGAGATGGTCGCAGGGTAGATAACAATTTCCAGGAAGGATATCTTTATCACCGATCGAGACCACGCCCCATCCATGGCGCTTGATGAAATTACGATCACAAAGGCGATAGTCGAATCCTACATAGAGGCCTTTCTCAGGTCCACCGACGTCGACGTCGCCCTGGTGGGCGCTGGCCCCGCCAACTTGGTGGCGGCAAAGAAGCTCGCCGAAGCCGACGCCAGGACCGTCGTCTTCGAGAGGAACCTCTCTGTTGGCGGCGGCATCTGGGGAGGGGGGATGATGTTCCCCCGGATCGTCGTCCAGAAGGAGGGATGCAGGATCCTGGACGAGTTCGGGGTCTGGTACCGGGAGTACGAGGAGGGCTACTACGTAGCCAGCTCCATCGAGACGGTGGCGAAGCTGACGGCTGGGGTGATAGACGCCGGGGCCGAGATCATAAACCTCGTCGCCGTCGAGGACGTCATGATCCGGGAGGACGAGCGGGTCGCTGGCCTCGTCATCAACTGGGAGGCGGTGGCGAGGACCCGGCTTCACGTCGACCCCCTCACCGTCAGGGCGAAGGTCGTCATCGACGGGACCGGCCACGACGCCAGCGTCTGCCAGGTCGTCCAGAGGAAGATCCCCGGGGCGAAGGTAGGGTCCCTGGGGGTCCCGGGCGAGAGGCCGATGTGGGCCGACGTCGGAGAGAGGACCGTCGTCGAGGTCACCCAGGAGGTCTACCCCGGCCTCATAGCTGCGGGGATGGCGGCGACGGCCGTCGCCGGAGGCCCCCGGATGGGCCCGATCTTCGGCGGGATGCTCCTATCCGGAGAGAAGGCGGCGATGCTGGCTCTGGAGAAGCTGGGGCTGTAATGGGGCTATAAGGGCTCCTCACATATCAAGATGCCATCGATCAAGATGCCGTCTATCAGGGGCGGGGAGGACCTCGCCCGGTTCATCCTGGCCCGGTATTCGGGGAAGGTGGTGGAGGTGGGGGTGGGCGCCGCCCCCGAGGTCGCCCTCTCCATCTCCGGGGCCGTCGATCTCGTCGCCACCGAGAGGGAGTCCCGGACGGTGGAGGGGATAGCCGTCATCGGGGACGACATCTTCTCCCCCGACCTCGCCCTCTACCGGGGAGCTTCCCTCATCTACTCCATAAGGCCGCCCCTGGAGGTCCAGATCGCCGCAGGGAAGTTGGCCAAAGAGGTGGGAGCGGACCTGATAGTTAGGGACCTCTCGGGGGAGGTGGCAGAGATCCCCGGCCTCCCCCGGACCCTCGTCAACTTCGGGGAGGCGAGGTTCTACCTCTTCTCCCGATCCCGTCCATCTCATTCATCCCCATCATCTTCATCTCCCCCTCCTTCGTCTCCCTCTCCTTCGTCTCCCTCTATTTAATCTCCATCACCATCATCCCCATATCCACGCCGATGCATTCATCTGCGGATCCCAACTTCTCCATACCCCTCCATACCCCTCCATACCCACCAAATCGCCTTCCATCGTCGCCATCTGCCAACTTCTCCAGGAAGGCGGATCCGGGATCCGGGAGGCTCAGCGGGCCGTGGACCTCTTCTCGGCAAGCTCCATCCGCTTGAAGATCTCCGCCGCCAGGACCACCGCCGAGGCGGTTACGATGATGGCTGCCCAGCTCTCGCCGCCTAGGGGGGCGGTCTCGAAGAGCCTCTGCATGAAGGGGTGGTATATCGCCACTAGAAGGCCTTCCAGGGATGCAGCGAGCCCCAGGATCAGTTTGCCGTTCGTCCTCGGGTCCATCTTGAAGAAGGATGTCTGGAGGGATCGGCTGTTGTAGGCGTTGTACATCTCGAAGATCACGAGGGATGCGAAGACCGTCGTCCTCGCCTCCTCGATGGTGACGCCGCCCCGGAGTGCGTTGGCGTAGAGGCCCAGGGTCCCGATGAATATCACCGTCGATATCCCCAGGGTATAGAGGAAGAGCCCCCTAGTCAGGATCGGCTCGGCAGGGTCTCTGGGCTCATCTTTCATCAGGTCGGAGTGGGCCGGCTCGACGGCAAGGCCGATGGCCGGAAACTCGTCGGTGACTATGTTGATCCAGAGGATCTGGAGGGCTATGAGGGGGACGGGCAGCCCCAGCATGACGCCGATGAATATCGTCATCACCTCGGCGAAGTTACAGGATAAGAGGTAAGATGAGGCCTTCCTGATGTTGGAGTAGATCCTCCTCCCCTCCTCGACGGCGGCGACGATGGTGGCGAAGTTGTCGTCGGCGATGACCATATCCGAGGCCTCCTTGGAGACCTCTGTCCCCGTCTTTCCCATGGCGATCCCGATGTCTGCGGTCCGCAGGGCCGGTCCGTCGTTGACCCCGTCGCCGGTCATGGCGACGACGTGCCCTTTCCGCCTCAGGGCCTCGACGATCCTCACCTTCTGCTCCGCCGTCGTTCTGGAGAAGATCGAGACCTCTTCGATGACGTCGTCGAGCTCTATTGCGGTCATCTCCTCCAGCTCCGTCCCCTCCAGGACCCGGCCGCCCTCATTCAAGATGCCGAGCTCCCGACCGATGGCGGAGGCGGTGAGCTTGTGGTCGCCGGTGATCATCACCGGCCTTATACCGGCGGTCCTGCAGACCGCTATCGCCTCCTTCGCCTCCTCCCGGCGCGGGTCGATCATCCCGACGAGGCCGAGGAAGGTCAGATCCAACTCTACGGCCTCCCGGTCGAGGGGTTCGCCGGGTGCCATCTCCTTTCCCGCCAGGGCGAGGACCCGTAGCCCCCGGCTTGCCATCTCGTCGGCAGCCTCCGAGGCCCGCAGGCGGTCTTCGGGGCCTAAGGGCTCTTCGGAGCCGTCCTTCATGATCCTGCCGGAGAAGGCCAGGACCGTCTCCGGCGCTCCCTTCATCGAGACGGTGAGCCGATCGGGGGATCTGTGGACGGTGGTCATCCTCCTCATCTCCGAGTCGAAGGGAAACTCCACCGCCTCATCGAAGTACCAGCCCTCGACGTACTCCAGGACCCCCGCCTTCGAGGCGGCGACGATCAGCGCCCCCTCGGTGGGGTCGCCGATGACCCGCCAGCCGTCGGGCCCCTCCTCGAGCCTGGAGTTGTTGCAGAGGGCGCCGGCGGCGAGGAGGGCGTAGAGGTGCCGGTCCTCCCCCGGATCCACCCCCTTCCTGCCTTCTATTCTCTCATCCCAAGACCCGTCCTTCTCTGGAACCGCCTCCTCCCCCGCCAAGAGGAAGCTGCCGTCGGGATCGTATCCGGTCCCGGTCACCTCCACCACCCGCCCCGTCCAGATCCTCCTGACCATCATCTCGCCCCGGGTGAGGGTCCCGGTCTTGTCGGTGCAGATCACCGTCGTCGACCCGAGGGTCTCGACGGCGGGGAGGCGGCGGATGATGGCGTTCTTCCCCGCCATGATCTGGGTCCCGTAGGCGAGGGTGATCGTCGTGATGAAGGGGAGGGCGGTGGGGATGGCGGCGACGGCGAGGGCGGCGGCGATGATCAGGGTGTCCAGAACCGGAGCGCCCCGGTTCACCTCCACGGCGAAGATGATGGCGCAGGCGGCGAGGACGACGACGGCGAGCTGCTTTGCCAGCCTCTGAAACTTGATCTTTATCGGCGGCTCCTCGGGCCTCCTCTGGACGAGCCCCGAGATCCGCCCCAGCTCCGTATCCATCCCCGTCGCCGTGACGGCGGCCCTACCGTTGCCGTAGACGACGGTCGTCCCCATGTAGACCATATCCGTCCTGTCGGCGAGGGGGGTCTCTTCGGCCAAAGCGGCCCGAGACTTATCTTCCGGGACCGACTCGCCGGTGAGGGACGACTCGACGACCTGCAGCGACGTCTCCTCGATCACCCGACCGTCGGCGGGGACCTTGTCTCCGGCCTCGATGTATACGACGTCCCCGGGGACGAGGTCCCGGACGGGGATTCTCGTCATCCTCCCGGACCGCAGGACGTTCGCCTCCGGGGCGACCATCTCCCGGAGCGCCTCCATCGCCCGCTCCGCCCTGTACTCCTGGAAGAAGCCGATGAGGGATATGAAGAAGATGATCCCCAGGATGGCGTAGGCGTTCGTCGTCTCCCCCGCCATCCACGATACCGCCGCGGCGAAGATGAGGACTATGATCAGGTAGTTCTCGAACTGGCGGAGAAATACCCGGAGCTTGGAGGGCTTGTAGAACTCTTCGAGCTGGTTAGCGCCTTGCTCGGAGAGCCTCCGGGCCGCCTCGTCGGAGGAGAGGCCCTCTCTGCCGGAGCTGAGCCGTTCCAGGGTCTCGTCGGCGGTGAGGGTGTGCCAGGGGTGGGTCAAAGGGGATCGTCTCGAAGGAAGTTGGTTTTGTTACATGTTCCATCTATATTGAGATATACGCTGAGATATAATGTTCCGTTGAGCCAGTACTCATTGAAAACCTTCCTACTTCGTTTGACAATTTAAAATGGTGTCTCCCAGATGCCCACGCCATCTGGTTCGGTGTAATCCCCAGGCCCAAGTTGAGAATCGACATCTATCTCCACGATGACGAGTATTTATATCTTATACGATCCATTAAGGCCTTGACATTTTCTGCGAGTACATCCAGGCGGCCATGTCCAAGGCGGTCTATGAGGTCATCGATGACGAGCAGCCCTATTACGGCGAAGTGCCAGATCTGAAGGGCGTCTGGGCCGCCGTCGATACCTCCGAAGAGTGCCGCAGGAATCTGAAGATGGCCATAGAGGACTGGATAGCCCTGAGCCTGCGGTTCGATCTGCCGATACCTGCAATCGGAGGCCACAAGATAGAAACTCCAGAGGCAGCAGTCGAGGCTTAGGTTAATGTCCCAGCTCTCGCCAGTCACCTGGAACGAGCTGGTCAGACGTCTACAAACTCGTGGGCGCCGCCCTCCCACCCGCGCCCAGGGGCCGCCCGGAGATCAGCACGATCTTTCCGCTTCAGCCTCTTGAAGCAACCTTCCCCCCGTCTTTTCCTTGCCGTCGCCTCGATCCCCAGCAGGTTAATAAGCAGACCCGGATATAATAACAGTCGATAATCGGGACTGATACCATGCGTAGGTCATAATATACCCAGGCGAGGACGGCTTCTGGGTGGCGGAATGCCCCAGCCTCTCCGGCTGCATCAGCCAGGGGAGTAGCAAGGAGGAGGCGATCGAGAAGATCAAGGGAGCGATCGAGGTATACACCGCCGCTCTCGCGGAAGACGGCATCCCAGTTCCAGAAGATCGGCTCGACGCCATCCTGGTGGCGGTATGATCTAAGCTTTAGGCGCCGCCCTCCGTCCCGCGCCCGAGGGGGCGCCGATCGCCATCACGCAAAGGAGGCATCGCCCAGGTCCATCGCCTCAAAAGATTGAGAGGTTATTTGTACCATCGCCCTCTAAAGGATGATAGATGGCCATCCCGGAACGCTGGAAAGGACACCGCCCCCTTCCCGAAGGCATAAAAGGCTCCCTCGAAGAGCTGAAGCCATTCTTCGAGCGGGAGGGAGTCATCCTCGCCTACCTCTTCGGCTCTCTGGCGAAGACCGGCGAGGTCGGCGGAAGAGAGCCCCAGGACGTGGATCTTGCGCTGCTTACGAGGGAGAAGCCTGTCTGGAAGCTCCGGGACGAGATCGCCGACGCCCTGGGGACCGATCGGCTGGACATCGTGGACCTCAGGAGGGCATCTCCGGTGCTGCTCTTCGAGATAATCCGGTCGGCAAGGCTGATCTACTCATCCGACGAGGCCGTGAGGGAACGATTCGTTCTGGACGTCCTGCACCTCTACCGAGATACTGCACCCCTACGTCGTCGGCAGAGGGCAGCTTTGAAGAGGAGGATGGACCGTTGGTGCGAAGAGAGTCGATAGAGAGCCGGCTTAAAGAGCTGGACGAGATAATCCAGGAGCTCTCCAAGCACAAAGATTTGAGCTCCGAGGCCCTGAAGCGGGATTTGAGCCAGCGGTGGATCATCGAGAGGGGGATGATCGCCGGGGCGTCGATCGTCTTCGACGTATCCGATCACATTCTCTCGGAAGAGTTCGGCTATTATTCGGAGAGCTACGAGGAGAGCTTGAGCGGCCTATTCGATAAGGGTGTAATCTCCGAGGAGCTTTACGGGCAGATCAGAGGTCTGGGAGGATTTCGTAACATCCTGATCCACCGCTATACAGGGATCGACCCGGATATAGTCTTTGAAAATTTTCACCGGGGCTTGAAGGTTTTTCCGCGTTTTGCGAGGGAAGTCCTCGCCTGGGTGGAGATCGGGTAGGTCGAACGCGTATACCGGCCATGCCCTCGAAATCCTGTCTTAATCAGGTCAGGGGATGAGCCGATGGGGGCAGAGGTTGCCTTTGCTTCCCCTTCGCCCCCCTCCCGGCCCCAGGGCCGCCGCTGATCACCACCTGGCCGAGGGGCTTTAACTCTCCATACCCCTTCTCCAAAGCGCAGAAATGGACACGCTATCGTCTTTCGCACCCCTCCGTTCGCTCTGCCTGCCACAAATTATATCAGCTTTACAACCTTTACAATATCATCATGATTGCATCCAAGCGGGTGGCCGTTACCGAGTCCGTATGGGCTGAGCTATCCGATCTCAGGAGGCCGGGAGAGACCTTCAGCCAGCTCCTCGAAGAGATGATAGAGCGCGAGAAGAAGGCCCGCCTGATCGCGCATCTTAAGACGATCGCCGATGAGGGCGACTTTGTGGAGCTCCCTCCTTGAGCCGCCAGGTGATGATCGATCGGAAAGCTCTGAAATATTTATCGGAGCTTCCGGAGAAGAGCCAGCGGCTCATCAAGGAGAAGTGCCGCGCTCTCTCGGAGGACCCCTACCCGGGCCTGGGAGCCGATAAGGAGCTTCTGCATCTGGACTACAAGCTCTATCGATCGCATATCGGCAGATCTTTCACCGTCTTTTATCAAATTTGCGAGAAGGACGGGCTGGTCAAGATCCTGGAGATAACGACCATCGACAAGGCGCACAAGCTCTACAAGCGGCTTGAGGAGTGAGCCGCCCTCTTGCACCGAATATCCCACCTTCGACGAGGGATCATCTCTCGATCTTCCATTAACCCTTCCGGGCCCTGATTATCACCGCCCCTTCCTTCTCCTCCGCCTCGGCGGACAATCCCGCCTCCTCGAAGATCCCCAGCCACTCGCCCCCCGAGTAGTTCGGGCCGTGGTGGTGGCCCAGCGGCTCAGCCGCCAGGTATCGGCCCCCGCAGGCCAGGACCCGGCGGATCTCCGAGAGCCCCTTCGGGATATCCTCGAGGTGGTGGAGCATGAAGAAGGAGTAAACCGTCTCAAAGGAGCCGGCTTCGAAGGGGAGGGCGTATGCGCTGGCGGTCCTGAAATCGACGTTTCTTATTCCGAGGGCGTCGGCGTTCATCCGCGCCTGGGCCGTCAGGGGGTCGTAGACGTCGATCCCGAAGACCTGCGAGCCCTGGTTTTGCTCTGCGACGTCGAGGGTGAGCCTCCCAAATCCGCATCCGACGTCGAGGATCTTATCGCCTGCAATCTCCGGGAGGATCTCCGGCCAGATCCGGTTCCTGGTGGAGACGGGCCGAAACTCGGGGAAGCTCGCCCCCTTTGAGGCGGCGAGATCGATGTGGGTGTAGGGGAGGATCGCATAGACCTTCGACCCCTTCGCCGCCATAAGGCCCCTGACGTATATCGGGCCGTCCCGGTCCCCGTCTTCGTTCCCGTCCCCGTTCGCGCTCCTGCTCCCGCCCCGGCCTGTGATCCTCTCGACGATGGAGACGCCGCAGCGGCTGGAGAAGCGGCGGCTCCATTCGTGGTTCTGCACCGAGGGCTCCATATCCAGAGGGGTGTGGACGACGATGTAGTGGGAGTATTCGGGACTGAAGTAATCCGACGGTTCCTCTCCCTTTCGTAGGAGGATCTGGCTGATGCTGTCTTTGAAGAGGGCGAGGTGCTGAAGGGACTCAGGTTCTGCATGATTCAGGACGGCTCCGATCTCTTCGAACATGATAGGAGCATGGACTATCCCGATTAAAAAGGAGCCGATCGGGTGTTCGAATATTCTATCCCCCCCTAGCCGCCGCCTCTTGAGCCGGAACGACCACCCCCCCACCTCCCCCGGCCTGACCCATCTTGCGGCCCGACTCATCGGGGAGATGCCATCCTTTCCAGGGCCGGTTCCGGGGAGGGCGCCCCGGAGCTCCGGGGGGGTCCAGATAAATAATTTATAGATCAGGTCTAAGAGGATATCTACAGGATGGTGATCTATTGAGGATCCTCGCCATGGCCGATCTCCACGGCTCCACCGAAAGGCTGCGCCTTCTGAAGGGGGCCGACGTCGACGTCGACGTCGTCGCCTTCTGCGGCGACCTCCACAACCTCGACCCCCCCGACCGGATGCGCCCCGTCGCCGAGGCCCTCGCAGCCTTCGGACCTCCCGTCCTGATCGTTCCGGGGAATATGGACCCCAAGGAGACGGCTCCGAAGGTCTGGAAGGAGGCCGGCCTCCTGATGGTCCACCGTGATTTTCGGGTCCTTGGGAACTGCGGTTTCATCGGCTTCGGCGGGATGGTGGCGAGGGACGAGAGGCGCCTGTCAGACCCAAACCGCTTTTACTCTTCCGATGAAGATGTATATCGATCCCTGACCCGTCTCTGGGGAAGGATATCCGGCTCTTCCCGGCGGGTCCTCCTCACCCACCAGCCTCCCCGGGGGACCAGGGATCTGATATACAACGGCGAGAGGGGCGGCTCCGCGGGCCTGCGCCGCTTCGTCGAGGAGGCGGTCCCCGACCTCCTCCTCTGCGGCCACATCCACGAGGACTGGGGGGAGGGATGGATCGGCTCCACCAGGGTCGTCAACGTCGGTGAGCTGCGGAAGGGGCGCGCGGCCGTCATCGATCTCGAAGGCGAGATCTCCGTCGAATGGATCGAGCCCTGAAGAGGCGAGATGGATGGCATTTGGGAGAGGGATGGTATTTGGAGGAGACGTTTTATGGAGAGAATATCTATTGTGAAGATTCTTGTAGTGATATCCCTTGGGGTCGTCACATCCTTTATGTTGCTCCAGTCTGGAGGGGACGGTGAGCCCTCTTCAGCCTCTCTTGGAGATCTGATAAAGCTTCCCGAGCCGGATCGGATAGGCGGGGTGCCCCTGGAGAGCGCCCTGCAGAAGAGGAGGTCCCACCGGGCTTATTCAGATGAGCCCCTCGTCATCGGAGAGGTCTCCCAGATCCTCTGGGCAGCTTATGGCGTCACCGATCCCAGGGGGTTCAGGACCGCTCCCTCGGCGGGGGCGCTCTATCCCCTGGAGGTATACCTGGTGGCCGGGGATGTGGAGGATATACCTCCGGGGGTCTACAGGTACAGACCTCACGACCACGAGCTATCGATGGTGAGGGAAGGGGACATCCGGCCCCGGCTTTATGATGTTTCCCTCCGCCAGGGCTTCATAAGAGACGCCCCCGCCCTCCTGGTGATATCGGCGGTCTATGAGAGGACCACCGGCAGATACGGCGAGAGGGGCGAAAGGTACGTCCAGATGGAAGCGGGCCACGCCGGCCAGAACGTCCTTTTGGCGGCGGCCTCCCTCGACCTCGGGGCCGTACCCGTAGGCGCCTTCGACGACGGAGGGGTCAAGAGAGGGTTGAATATGCCGCAGGAAGAGGCGCCCCTATACATCATCGCCGTGGGGAAGATTTAGATGCTCCGCAGCAGAGAAGCCCCCGCCCCAGCAACAAAAAGATGCCGTCTGGGGCGGGGGACCCTTTCTTCTTTTCAGCTCCGGTGGCCCAGCCAGTCGTTCCAGGTGTAGAGGCTGGCATCGTGCCCCTGAAGCTTTAGGGCGTACCAGACGATGGAGGCGGTGCCTCCGTTCTTGGTGTAGACCGCCACCGGCTTATCCTCGTCGAGGTCGGCGAAGATCTCGGCTAGGTCGGAGTCGCTCTTCAGCCAGGACCCCTCCATCACCTGGTGGTAGTCGATGTTCACCGCCCCGGGGATGTGGCCTGCCCTGAACTGATCCGCCGTCCTGGCGTCGACGACTTGATACACCCCGGCGGCGACGGATTTGTAATCTGCCATCAGGTCAGGTCTCGGATCCGGGGTGTAGACCGCGTCGGCCTTCGCCGAGGTAGCTCCGGATAGAGGGATGCCGGCGGAGGACCACTCTTTTTCGTAGCCCCGGAGGACCGCCACATCCCGGTGGCCGAGATACTTCATGATCCAGAAGACGAAGGTAACATCCCCGCAGGAGAAGCAGTCGCCGTACAATACGAGCCCGTCCTCCTCGGTGACCCCCGCCCTCCCCAGGACCGCCGCCATATCCTCTGGAGACCCGAGGGATCCATCACCGGTGATGAGGCTCTTTGAAGGAAGCTCGATAGATCCGTCGATGTAGGATCCGTGGGGCGGGATGTTGCTGACGAAGGCGACGACGGGCTTCGTCCCTCGATCGAGGCTGATCCGGAGCTCCTCTGCGGATATGGACCACGAGCTGAGATCCTCCGTCGATAGTTCATCCGCCTCAACGACGGTCGGCTCTTCGGGGATGATCGGCTCTTCAGCGACGTTCTCCACCCCGGCCTCCGCTGCGGAGACCCCCGTCGCCGCCATCGATGGACCGCCGAGGACTCCTTCGAGCCAGACCTCGCCGCCCCAGGCGACGTCGCCCCCACCGCAGGATCTACATCCTCCTTCAGCGCCGCCGAATAGTGCTATCACCGAAATCATAACCGCCCCAAAGCTCAATAGCTTGGTCTCCATTCACCATCCCTCAAGAGAGTTATCATCCTAACCTCAATATCTCGGCGAGCTTCATCATCTCTATCACCGCTCCGTCGGCGAGGCGGTATCGGGACCACTTCCCTTCTTTTCTTTCCTTTACGAGCCCCGCCCTCTTCAAGATGGAGAGGTGGTGAGATGTGGAGGACTGGGGCCGGTCGAGGGCGGTCATGATCTCGCAGACGCAGAGCTCTCCGTCCCTGAGGAGCTTGAGGACCGATAGCCTGAAGGGGTCGGAGATGGCCCTGAAGACCTGGGCCTCGGCGGCGAGATCTTCCTCGTCGATCAGATCGGTGAGGCTCTTCAGCCTGTCGGCGGCGATCTTGGCCTTGCACCGGTCTCCTTTTAGCCTAGCCAGCCTTTCAACGGAGGGGTCCAGGGGTTCGGGGGATACGGTCATATCCACCAGCTCAACAGCAGGAGCATCTTTTGGAAGGGAGGAGCATCTTCTTCTCATCTATCAGGCATCCTTCGCAGATCTTCGCCTCTCCCCTATTCCGGTGCATAACCTTGAAGAGGGAGCGGCCTTCTTGGCCACAGATCTCGCATCTCATCGCAGATTGCCCCTCGAATCCTCCACCTGCTCACCTCAGTCATATCGAATCATTTCGATATATAAGGATATCGACTCTCCATAGATATATCCCTAAAGGCCTGGGCGGATATGTCGTGTCGAGGGAATTTCGGGGAGACATAAACCCATTATATCAGCGCATCGAGGTTTAAACCGGATTATATGGGGATTGTGGATTCTTCATTCCAACAACTATAAATAGAAATATCCGCTACCCGGATTTAGGACTGGAGAAGGTCGCTTGGATGAAATGGCAGTGATATATCAATATATGTTGATACATCCCCTCTGAGGGTCGCCTCAAAGGAGGGGCGGCCAGGTCCGAGGTGTGAGAAAAGTGGGGTAAAGAATCGAGAGTGGGAGTTGGTAGATATTTTAAATCCGGTCAAAATAATGTCTTGCGCCCTGATCTTGGGCATCATCGTGGCGGCGAGCCTCGTCGCCGTCGCATCGGCAGCGGGACGATCTGTCGGTTCCGGACCCGACGACTGGTGGACGGCATATCCTGACGGGCATCCCGACGCCGGATCGGAGGTTGACCATCCGCGGTGGGTTCTGGATATACTTAGGGACAGACCTCTTCTCATCCTCGACCACAGCACCAACTGCAAGGCCTGCATTGAGCAGGAGGCAGCGGCCGAGGCGGTCCTCGAGGATCACCGTAGGGATATAGCCTTCGAGAACCTCATATCGGGGTCTGGAGACTTCAGGGCCGAAGAGCTCTTCGACGTCTACGATCCCGATGGAGGAAAGCAGTACATACCCCTGACCGTCGTTCTCACCCTCGTCGAGAGCTCCGACGGGAAGGTCGTCGTCGGATGGCATAGCGTCGAGGATGCCACCAGCGTTGAATGGCTTCGATCCCTCGTCAGAGACGCCATCGAGCTTCACGGTGAGAACGTCGGCGGCTGGGACGCGTGATCGGAGATGAGATCCGATCGCAAACATTTTTTGGTAGTAGGTCTATTAACTCTCATCATCATCCTCGTCGCCTTCTTCTCCCTAAACTCAACCCTCGGGGCTGACCGGGAGCCGATAGAGGCGCCGGAGTTTGAGGCCCAGGCGGTAAACGGTCCAAACTTCTCCCTAAAGGACTTCGAGGGGGAGGTGGTGGTCCTTCACATTACAAATATCGAGACGCCCCTCTGCGTCGAGTGCGAGAAGGCCCTGGCGGGCCAGATCTGCGAGCTTCAGAGGCTGATGGAAGATAAGCCCGAGACGAACCTCATAACTCTGAACCTGCGAAAGAACCCCTTCTCGAAGGACGGAAAGACCCTCTCGGAGAGGTGGTGGGACGCCGAGGTCGGCTGGATCTGGGCCGAGGAGTTCGAGCCCTTCAGGATAGCAGGAAGGTACGCCGACTTCACCAACCGCGAAGGGGGCTTCTCCAACCCCACCATCCTCCTCATAGATGGGAAAGGGATGGTGGCGGGGGTCTACCACGTCTACCAGCTGGGAAGGGGCGAGATCAACGGCGTCCAGAGCGCCCAGACCCTCTCGGCGAAGATCGAGGCCTTGGAACGGGGGGAGTGGGAAGGGATGGAGGGGAGCGTCTCCGTCCAGAAGATCACCTTCCTGGGGATGTTCGCCCTGGGGATAGTCACCTCCTTCTCCCCCTGCTCCCTCGCCCTCCTGATAGCCATCTTCTCCTACATCATGACCTCCCGGAGAAAGAGGGTCCTGGAGGACGACCCCGATTACGGCTCCTCCGCGAGGGAGGGGCTGTTGATCGGGGTCGCCTTCACCTTGGGGATGGCCCTGGTCTTCTTCTTCATCGGCCTCTTCATCTCGAACCTGGGGGTCTTCGTCCGGGACTCGCGCTTCTTCGACCTCGCCGCCGGGGTCCTGCTGGTCATCTTGGGGATCAACGTCTTTAGGCCGATAGGAGAGATCCTGGAGCCGGTCACATCCCGCCTCCCCACCCGGCGGTCCGAGGAGATCAGGGATAAGAAGGGTCTGATGGAGAGGGCCGTAAATCTGTCCATCGGCCTCTTCAAGCACTCCGTCTTCATCGGCGCCTTCACCCTGGGGGTCTTCTTCGCTCTCGGCTGGGCTCCCTGCGCCATCTCCCTCGTATTTCCCGCCCTGATATGGCTGATCTCTCAGGATATATCCGTCCTGACGGGGGGCCTGATGCTCTTCGTCTTCGGGGTGGGCCACGGCGTCCCGATAATCCCCATCGCCACCTTCAGCAGGTCCTTCGGCGGAAAGCTCGGAGAGGATTACCTCTCCCTCGGAAAGGCGGTCGTCAAGGTCTTCGGGGTGATGATAATAGTCACCGGGCTCGTCTATGCGGCCCGATACTTCGGCTACAAGCTCTGGTAGACGACTATAAATACTCCGAAGGTTTCGTAGGTGAAGATCGGATGCCTAGAAGGCCAAAGAGTTAGGGAGAAGCCATAGGCGAAGGCCAGAGGTGATCTGCCATAGGTCGGGCCAGCCGATCACCGGCGGATGGGGGGAAGATATTGAGCCTTCATGAAACTGTCATGGATGATGGGAAGGAGAGGGAAAGGGAGAAGGAGGTGGAGGAGAAGAAGGTCCTCTTCATCTGCACTCACAACTCGGCCCGGTCCCAGATGGCGGAGGGGCTTTTGAGGGAGATGTACGGGGATCGGTACCAGGCTTACAGCGCCGGGGTCGAGGCGACGGCCGTCCACCCCCGGGCCGTCTCCGTCATGAAGGAGATCGGGATCGACATCTCCGGCC
This sequence comes from Candidatus Methanocrinis natronophilus, assembly GCA_029167045.1. Lineage (GTDB taxonomy): Archaea > Halobacteriota > Methanosarcinia > Methanotrichales > Methanotrichaceae > Methanocrinis > Methanocrinis natronophilus. The sequence continues at coordinate 15,190 of JARFPK010000026.1, read as the reverse complement.
AGCGTTCCAAGGCCGCTTCAGAGCTGGAGGATATCGTATTCGACGTCGCCGTCACCGTCTGCGACAGGGCAAAACAGGCCTGCCCCATCTGCACCAGCGAAGTCGATCTTCCGTCTAGTCTCCCGAAGGCTCGAAAGGTCGTCCACAGAAGCTTCGACGATCCCGCGGCCGTCAAGGGGTCGGAGGAGGAGGAGCTTCGGGCCTTCCGGCGGGCGAGGGAGGAGATAAGAGGGTGGATTGTCGAGGCCTTCGGGGGCCGTTCTCAGGGCCCATAAATCCGTTCTCCTCTCAGTTTCCGGCCTGAGGACTGGGAGCCTATACGGCAGCAACCCTCCTCATCTCTCCAATCAGCTTTCTTAGGTAAGTACTCTACCTCTTCAGCATCCCCTGTATCTCCGCCACCGACGGGGCCCTCCCTACGGCGACGGCCTCGCCGTCGATGAAGAGGGCGGGGGTCATCATGACGCCCCGGTTCATGATCTCTTGAAGGCTCTCCACCTTCACGACCTCCGCCTCGACCCCGGCCTCCGCCACCGCCTTATCCACGTTCTTGGCTAGCGACTTGCACTTGGCGCATCCCGTCCCCAGAACCTCTATCTTCACCATCTCTCATCACCTACCAGACTCAGAGCTCTTGCGAGAACCGATGGAACTGATCGTATTTATTCCCCCAGGACCTCGATATCCAGAACGTCTCTGAAGAACTTGGTGGAGCCGGACCGCTCCGCGAGGATGTTCAGACTGTAGAACCCCGGCTCCAGCCCCTCCGGGCTCCATATCCCGACGTAATTGTCATCGGATCCGGGAAGGAGGTCCGCCCTCCCCACCTCCTCACCCTCGGCCTCGACGATCATGGCGGTGACCTTCAGAGGGTTCCTCGCCGTCGTTGCCGCGCCTGCGGAAGGCAGGTTGGAGGCGGGGTTGCTGGAGGGTCCTCCTATCCGGACCGCTCCGCCGGCGGAGTCGATGTTGGCGAAGGACTGGGGCGACCCGAAGCCGCAGGTGACGCAGGATACGGAGACGGTCCGCCCGAGCTGGACGGGGCGGTCGGCCGCCGCCTCAGGATCGGAGAATACGGCAGCGAGCCAGACGGCTTCGCCCGCCCTGACGGGGTTTGGCTCCGCCGTAGCCTCCAATAGCTCCACCTTCAGGGCGGGGTGGCTCTCCAGCCAGTCCCTCCAGGAGTAGAGGACGGCGTCGTATCCGGCGATCTCCAGGGCGAACCAGGAGACCGCCGCCTGGATCCCGGTGTTGGTGTAGACGGCGACGGGCCTGTTCGTCCGCAGGTCCCGGAAGATCTCCTTCAGCTCCTCGGGGCTCTTGATATCGTCGCCGTCGAGGATCGACTCCAGGGGTATATTGACGGCTCCGGGTATCGATGCTGGGGCCGCCGCCTCGGTGGATCGGGCGTCGACTACCTGGTACATCCCGCTCTTGACGAAGTTGTAGTTGGCGTAAAGGTCGGTCTTGACCTGGGGGGCGTAGACCGTCGCCGGCCTCGTCGCCGGGTAGTCTGCTACAGAAAGCCCCGCAGCCTTCCAGTCCTCGAGGTCGCCGTCGAGGATCCTCACCTGGTCGTGGCCGAGGTACTTGAGGAGCCAGTAGGTGAAGGTCGCCGGGACGGGGCCGGTCCCGCAGGGGAGGCACTCGCCGTATATGACCACCGAGTCTTCCCTGGATATCCCGGCCCTCCCCAGGATCTCCGCTATCTCCGATGCGGGCCTGATCCGTCCGTCCTTCGTGATGAACTCCTCGTAGTTGACGCTTATTGCTCCCTCGATGTACTCTTCAGCGTCGGGGCTGATGTCCACGATCAGGTCGTCCTCCAGGATCGCGGATATGGGGAGGAGAAAGGCGCCTATACCGTGCCGATCTGGATTTGCGGGGGTGGGGTCGTTGGCCGGGTTATTTGGCGCAGGGCTATTGGACGCCGGGTTGTTCGATGCCGGATTGTTAGGTGCCGGGTTGCCTGATCCGGCGGGTTTGGCCGCCCCAAAGGCGCCGGATGATCCCGTCAGAGAGGCGACCTGAGAGTCGTAGTCCCTGGAGTAATCGATGCAGAAGGGCCCACATGCGCTTCCGACAGATATGGGAGCAAAGGGGCCGCCCAGGGCCAAAAGAAGGACGACCAGGGCTGAAAGCCCCTTGAAGCCGAAGATACGTCTGAAGCCGGGGATCCGACCGAAGGTATCCTCCGTGGTAGCTGCCCTTCGAGGGGGGCCTCCCATGAACGGCCCTCCCATCAGCGGGTCGGAAGTGAAGGGCTCTCTTCTGATCTCTTCGCCGTCTTCCTTCATATCATAATTAATCTTCTTCAATCATAACACCTCTGGTTTATAGTCTCCATCTAATCTCAAACAAAGATCACAATATCTGCCACCATATCAGGGGGGCGAGGGCCGCCAGGGTCAGGCCGGTGATGAGCCGGATAGCCACCCGGTGGTCGTGTCTGAACCTGTCGACCTGGTCGGGGGACATCCCCAGGGCGATCACCATCCCCAGGATCAGGACGGGGAGGACGACTCCCAAGTTATACAGGAGGAGGTATACCGTCCCCAACGAGGCGTACCCCTGGGACTGGATGATCCCGATGATGGCGATGTAGACCGCCCCGACGCAGGGAGCCTTGACGAGGGAGAAGAGGGCTCCTATGAGGAAGTAGGAGAGGATGCTGTAGCTCTCCAAGGACTTCTTTACGTAACCGAGGGCCCACTCCGTCTTGAAGATGGAGATGCCCCCCCGGTGGAGCCTCCTCGCATCCTCGATCTGGGATATCCCCAAGACGAGGAGGAGGAGGGTGAGAACCAGCCGGAAGCTCGCCTCGAAGCTGGGGATCGAGAAGAGCCGGAATAGCCCCAGGCCGAAGAGGTAGTACATCACGAAGATCCCGAGGCAGAAGAACCCGACCATCACCGCCAGATCCCGCCTCCTCCCTGATCGTGCGAGGGTGATGCTGGCGAGGAATACCAGGACCGCCAGTAGACAGGGGTTGAACCCGGCGATGAGCCCCGCCAACAGGACCGCCGCCGCCGAGGAGAGGGAGACGCCGTCGAGGGAGATGAGGTCGTGATCCACCTCCCCGGCGGCAGGGCTGATCTCTTTTCCGGCCAGGGCCGCTCTGATCATCCCCTCGAGCTTCGTCTCGTCGCCGCCGTAGTCGCGGTAGCCGATGACGGTCCCTTCGATGATGATCGAAGGCATATCCCTGGCCCCCGTCTCCCTTATGATCCGGCGCCCCTCCTCGCTGTAGAAGATCTCCTCCCGGACGGTGAACCCGTCGTACTCCGATATGACGCCCTGGAGGACCCTCTCGGCGGCGGCGCATTTGGTGCACCCCGGCGATGTGATGATGACGACCTCGGAGGCGGAGGCAACGCTCGCCGAAACGAAGATGAGGGATAGGATCAGGGCGATGATGTCTCCCTTAACCCGTCTTCTTGAGTTCGTCTTATGCATCATGATCCATATCTCGCCGATTAAATGTGGAGACGGCGGCAGAGAGGGTGAGGATCCCGCTGGACCACCCGCTCCATCTTGACTATTGGAGACCTCTCTGCCCTAGTCTTCAGTCGATCTGCCGTCTTCAATCGATCGTCATCTTAAGTTGTTCTGCCGTCTTCAGGCGATGTACTCTATTACCGCCTTCTTATCGCTGGACCCCTCCATGGAGATAAATCCGATGGAGGCGTCGCCTTCAGCCACCAGGACCACGGTGAAGGGGCAGCCTTCGGCACACTCATCCGCCGCCTTCTTTAAGAGGGCGGTGGCGTCCCAGCTCGCCCATCCCATCTCCTGGATATTCAGGGTGGCGAGGGGTTCGTCGTCGTAACGGGGCATGTCCCTCCAGGTCTCCGTCTCCAGGACAGCCATATCGTAGAAGTGAAGGGTCACCTCTCCCGGCCTCTCGACTTCGGTGACGTAGGCCCGTAGCTCCCCGGCCTCTATTTCCATGGCGAGCTTCACCATCTCGCTGTAGACGAGGAAGGCTATCCTGACGGGCTCGCCGCCTTCGGAGGTGGCCCAGAGGGTCTCGGCTCCAGCGAAGGTCTCGTCCTCCTCGGAGGCGTCTATGTATGTGTCCACCACCAGCGCCGGCGAGAAGGTCGCCGCCGCCGCGATGCTTGCCAGCAAGACGATGAGGGCCGCAGGCATAAGCCCCGCAGATCCAAAGCTTTTCCGCTCCATTTTTCCCACTCCTTACGCTATCCTAAGATTATTTTTATGCAAAGTTCATGGAATTTAATCATGACGCCACCATCCCGTATATCATCCCCATGAGAGTCGATAGGATGATGACCAGGGTGATGTAAACGGTAGCCCTCTTCGATCCTATTATCCTCCAGATGACGATCATATTCGGCAGGCTCATGGAGGGGCCTGCCAGGAGGAGGGCGAGGGCCGGGCCGGGGGCCATCGCCCCCGAGGAGTAGCCGAACATCGTCCCGACTATGGGGACCTCAAGGAGCGTCGGCATGTAGAGGAGGGCGCCTATAACAGATGCCACCAGGCAGGCCGCAAAGTCGCTCTCACCGAAGATCCTCCGGATAAGGTCCACGGGCAGATAGTAGCCGATGATCCCCGTTATAAAGGTCCCGACGAGTAGCAGAGGAAAGATCCTCTTGGTGAGCCACCAGGTCTCTTCTAAGAAAGACGCCTTCTCCATCTCGGTGAAGTATCTCATCAGGAGCCACGCCGACGCGATCACGAGGGCGGAGACTATGGCAGCCTTCGGCCAGAGGTCTATCCCAGATGTGGCGGCGAGGAGGACGGCGACGAGGAAGCCGACGAAGAGGGGCGGAATGTATCCCGGCCTCCCATCCTCGCCGCCTCCCCCCGAGGCGGGGACGGTGCAGGCCGCCTCCTCCGTCCCTTCCGCCTCGTCGGATCCCCTCTCGAAGATGGCGGCCATGATCAGGCCTATGATGATCGCCATCGATACGGCGGCGGCGATCCGGGCCGCCCCCAGCTCCAGCCCCAGGACCCGGGCCGTCAGGACGACGGCGAGGAGGTTGATGGCGGGGCCGGCAAATAAGAACGCAGTGGCCGGACCTATCCCCGCCCCCCGCCGGCAGATCCCGGCGAACATGGGGAGGATGGTGCAGCTGCAGACGGCGAGGATCGTCCCGGAGGTGGAGGCGACGGAGTAGCAGAGCCACTTGGGGGAGTCCTTTCCGAAGTACTTGAGGACCGCCTCCCTCTGGAGGAGGGCTGCTATCGCCCCGGCGATGAAGAAGGCGGGGATGAGGCAGGTGAGGACGTGGGCCGAGAGGTACTCCATCAGGGCTTCAAACCCCGCCGCCAGGGCGGGTAGGACGATCTCCGGATTCAATGGATCACTTCTCCTGGTGCATTTCTGACCGGTTATTTATAGATCTTCGTCAATCTTTCTGTCCTTTTCGTCTATCGGATCATCCGGCGGAGCTCATCAGCGCCTCTTCGGCCTTCTTCAGCTCAGTTATCTCGTCGAGGGCGATGGAGTCCACCTCTCTCAACAGGTCGAAGATCCTGGGGTTTTTGATCCGGTAGAGGGTCATCTTACCGTCGATCCGCCTCTCCAGGATCCCCGCACCATGAAGGATGGCGAGGTGCTTTGAGATGGTGGACTGGGCCCGCCCGAAGGCCGGGACGATCTCGCAGACGCACCGCTCCTCGCCTCCCAGAAACTCCACGATCTCAAGCCTGGTGGGGTCTGAGAGGGCGGAGAGGATCTTCGCGCGCCAGTTGGTAGCCGATCTCGTCATCTTATCGGATCGGAGAATTTGACTGCTATATATACGTATCGCCATAATACGATGCGTCCCGGGACACCGCCAGCGGTGGGGGGATATATCCGGATCATCGCGGACAGGGCTTCGATATCCGGTATTATAGAATATTTTAACCCAGCCATGAAGGTGACCCCACCCTGACGGGCTGAGACCTCCATTGAGCCCGGGAGCATATATCGGCCAGTAAAATGGCGGATGGGACGGCATCGCCGGATAGAGATCGACCCTGCGAAAGTGTTATCAATTCCCCCGTTATATGAGATAGAGGGGCAGATCCATCCGGAGAATTCTGCAGATCGGTGGCCTAAGCCAAGGTCGCGAAATGATTTGAAATATTGGTGGATTTTGGTGGGTTAACTCCTCCCTCCAGGTCTCCAGAGAAGGTCGGCTGAGGGTTGATCATAAGATGGGGAGACGTAGCATATGGGTCTAGAAGAAAAGAACAGATGGTATTCTCTCAGCATTGAAGAGGTCTTCGAGAGGCTGGGATCTAGGGAGAAGGGCCTCACCACAGAGGAGGCGCAAGGGAGGCTTAAAGATCAAGGCCCAAACGAGCTCGAAGAGGGGAAGGGGGCGACCTGGCCTGAGATACTCATCTCTCAGATCAAAAACCCGATCATAATCGTTCTGGCGGTGGCGGCGGTCATATCCCTCCTCGCCGAGAAGCGGATAGACGCCGCCGTCATCTTCGCCGTCATCGTCCTCAACACCGCCCTGGGCTTCCTCAAGGAGTTCAAGGCCGAAAAGGCGATATCCGCCCTGATGTCCCACGCGGCGCCGGAGGCCGACGTCCTGCGGATAGAAGGCGACGGCGGCGAGAGCAAGAAGGTCCGGATCAAGGCGAGGGAGATCGTCATCGGCGACGTCGTCCTGGTGGAGGCGGGCTCGAAGGTCCCCGCTGACGCGAGGATCGTCGAGGCCGCAAACCTCGAGATCGATGAGTCGATGCTCACCGGCGAGTCGGTCCCTGCGAAGAAGTGCGTCGACTCCGAGGTATGTCGCAACCCCCCGCCAGAGGGGACTATATCGGGGATCGAGATCGACAACACCATCTTCGCGGGGACGATCGTCACCCGAGGGAGGGGAAAGGCGGTCGTCTTCTCGACGGGGATGGCGACGGAGATGGGAAAGATCGCCGATATGCTGACCAAGACCAAGAGTCCGGCGACGCCCTTGAAGAAGCGGACCCTGGACTTGGGCAGAAAGATAATGTTCCTCGCCATCCTCGCCGGCAGCCTCACCTTCTCCATAACCTATTACCGGGGTTTTGAGCTTATCGACGCCTTCCTCTTCACCCTCGCCATGACCGTCTCGGCGATCCCTGCAGCCCTTCCTGCGGCGATAACGGTAGCCTTGGCGGTGGGGGTGACCAGGATGGCGAAACGCCACGCCATAATGAGGAAGCTCGACGCCGTCGAGACCCTCGGCTCCGTCACCGCCATCTGCACCGACAAGACGGGAACCCTCACCACCAACCAGATGACGGTCCAGAGGATATTCCTGGGAGACCGGATCGTCTCCGTGACCGGGGCGGGGTTCAAGCCCGAGGGGAGATTCGAGGTCGACGGCTCGGAGATGGACCCCAAAGAGGACGAGGGTCTCGCGACGTTCCTGCGGATCGCAGCCCTCTGCAACGACTCGAGCCTCAGGTTGAAGGAGGGTGAAGACGGAAAGCGGTGGGAGATCCAGGGAGACCCGACGGAAGGAGCCCTCGTCGTCGCCGCCGCCAAGGCGGGCCTGCCCAAGGAAGATCTTGAGGACGCCTACCCGAGGATCGACGAGATCCCCTTCGATCCCGACAAAAGGTACATGGCCACGTTTCACGAGAGCGGGAGCGGCGTCGAGGTCTGCCTGAAGGGAGCGCCGGAGACGGTTCTGGGGATCTGCTCAGCGGTTCAAGTCGACGGGGAGATAAGGGATCTGGGGGAGATGGATAAGGAGAAGATCCTCGATATGGGCTCCCAGATGGCTGCCGACGCCCTGAGGGTCCTGGGGTTCGCCTCGAAGACTATCAGGAAGGAGGAGGTCGCCGGGTTCAAAGAGGCAGGCCCCTCCGGCCTGATATTTTCAGGCTTGTCAGGTATGATGGACCCCCCCAGGCCCGAGGCGATAGAGGCGATCGCCCTGGCGAAGAAGGCGGGGATCAAGATCGTCATGGCCACCGGAGACCACAAGATAACCGCCGAGGCGATCGCCCGGGAGATGGGGATCGTCGAAGGAGAATCGAAGGCGTATTCGGGCTCCGACCTAGACGGGATGGACGATTCCGAGCTGGACGCGGCGATGGAGGACGCCGCCGTCTTCGCCCGGGTCTCCCCCGAGCACAAGCACAGGATCGTCGAGTCCCTGAGGCGCAAAGGTCACATCGTCGCCATGACCGGCGACGGCGTCAACGACGCTCCAGCCCTGAAGGTCGCAGAGATCGGGATCGCCATGGGGATCACCGGGACCGACGTCACCAAGGAGACCGCCGACATGGTCCTCACCGACGACAACTTCCAGTCCATCGTCAACGCCGTCGAAGAGGGGCGGGTGATATTCCAGAACATAAGGAAGGTCGTTCGGTATCTGATCAACACCAGCGCCGGTGAGGTCCTCGCCATAACGGCATCCCTCCTCTTCCTCGCGTTGAACGTCCTCATATTCACCCCCGTCCAGATCCTCTGGGTGAACCTGGTGACCGACGGGATCCTCGTCGTAAACCTGGCGATGGAGCCGAAGGAGAGTGACGTTATGGACCAGCCCCCGAGGGATCCAGGGGAGAAGATCATCAACCGCGATATGGTCATGAATACCCTCTTCATCGCCTTCATAATGGCGACTGGAACGCTGTTCGTATTCATGCAGGAGTGGAACAACGGAGACCTGGTCCGGGCCCAGACGATGGGCTTCATCACCATGGCGATGTTCCAGGTCTTCAACGCCCTCAACTGCAGATCGATGACCCAGTCGGTCTTCACTCTGGGGCTCTTCAGCAACAGGAACCTGATGATCGCGATCTTCGCATCCATAGCCCTGCAGATCCTGGCCACTGAGCTCTCGTTCTTCAACATGGCCCTGGGGTCGGTCTCTTTATCTGCAGCGGACTGGGCCACCATTATAGCGGTATCGAGCACCGTATTGATCGCCGATGAGATAAGAAAGGCGATCAGAAGGAGAAGGATGGCGAGGGCGTGAAGGGGCTTCCTCTCGGAGGAGAAGGGACCGCCACCTTCCCTTGAGGGAAAAAGGTCAGGGGGCGCAGATCCGGGGGGGAGGCTTCGCCGTCCCCTCTCTACCCTTCTCCGCTCGTCTTTGCCTGGGCCGACGAGGAGGTCATCCTATATTCAGTCGCCCCTGTAGATAACGATAAGCGATCTTAAACCCCGTCTCCAGGGACTTTGCGGGGTTCCAGCCCTGGACCCCGCCGTAGGCGGTGGGGTGGCCCTCCTCGTAGGTGATCCCCGACTCGCCGAAGACCTCGTCGGCGATGAGGGAGAGGGATCCGAGGAGGAGGGCAAAGGCCCCCAGGATCGCCACCTTTCGGCTCCGGGAGGATGAGGTCATATTCATATCTCTTGGACCCTCTTGATATTATCTCTTCCCCCTCCCCCGGAGGCGGGGAAGGGGGGGTGGTGCATATCGAAGCTCGCCTCTATCACCCTCCGCCCCCCGATATTTTCACCTACTTGACGACGGGACACTTCGCCGAGGACCAGCCGGCTAGGCCCCCGAGGATGACGGTCAGATCCTTCCATCCCCGCCTCTTGAGGATCGAGGCCGCCACCATGGCCCGCAGGCCGCTGCCGCAGAAGATGTATACGTGTCGGTCCATCGGAACCTCTCCGATCCTCTCGGGGAGCTCAGTCAGGTGGATCTGGTGGGCGCCGGTGATCCTCCCCGACTTCTGCAGCTCGGCGCCGCTTCTGACGTCGAGGATCCACCCCCTCTCCTTCTCCTGGCGGTCGAGGCGGAGGCAGAGGTCGTGGACGTTCGCCGTGGCGATGGAGCTGCTCTCCATCCCGGCGGTATGCCAGGCTACCATACCCCCGGCGAGGTAGCCTCGGATGGAGTCGAAGCCGAGCCGCCGGAGGCGCCGGACCGCCTCACCGGGGTCCCCGGTCTCGTCGACCAGGAGGACCTCTTTATCGTAGGGCAAAAACCAGCCTGCAAAGCTGGGGACGCCTCCGAGCCAGATGCTGAGGGAGCCGGGGACGGCGGCGGCCCCGAAGGCGAGCTCCATCCTGGTGTCCAATACGATCTCCTCAACGGATGCTATAGCAAACTCTCTCGCCGGGAGAGGCGACGGCTCGGGGAGGGATGATAGGAGGGGTGCTCCCACCAAGTTCAGCCTCTCCATCTCCTTGAAGTACGGCGGCATCTCCAACGCGACCGCCATATCCTCGACGAACTCTTCCTTGCTCTCAATCTGGAGCCTGGGATTTCGCTTCCTCTCTATCCCCAGGGTCGTCCACTTCCTATCGGCTATGGAGGCGGCACAGACCGACCCGGCCCCGTGGGCAGGACAGGCTATCACTCCGTCCCCTAGGGGGAGGAGCCGATCGAAGATGGAGTCGTAAAGGAGGCCTGCCATCTCCTCGGCCCGGTCCATCCCCATGAAGTCGACCCTCCCCAGGTCCCCGGCGAAGAGGGCGTCCCCGGTGAAGACTATCCAAGGCTCGCCTCCGGAGTCCCGGAGGAGGTAGCTCATGGAGCCGAGGGTGTGGCCTGGGGTGGAGATCGCCTCCACCTCGAGCCTGCCCACCTTCCATCTCATGCCGTCCTCCACCGCCTCGCCGTACCTGTAGTTGAGGTGGCCGTCGGCGTGGAAGATCTCGGCCCCCGTCCTGGCTGAGAGCTCCACCGATCCTATGACGTAGTCCTCGTTTCGATGGGTCTCAAGGACGCCCGTGATCCTCATCCCCTCCTTCGACGCCATCTTCGGGTAGACGTCGCAGTCCCGACGGGGATCGATAACCAATGCCTCGTTTCCGTCGCCCACGATGTATGAGTAGTGGGCGAGCCCCTCCGATTCGACTCTCTCAAACAGCATAAAATCGTCTCTCCTCTGGATGATCCTATAGATCACGAATCCTCTCTCTTTTTGGCATAACAATATATCAACTTATTCTGGAATAACGGCCTCGCGTTATAGCCGCAGGCCCATCACCCACCTTCAAAGCCTTCCGGCGGCAACGCCCCAAATGGATGAGAAGAGGGATACAGTTCATATATCTTTCAGCTTCGCCAATAGCCTGCGGAGCTGTTCGATATGATCTCTCTCGATGGCGTACCTCTTCCCCTCCTCGATATCCTCAGCCTTCGATAGAGCCCTCTCCGCCACCGCCCCCACCTCCCGGAGGAGGTGACCCTCGGCGACGTCCTTGGTCACCACGTCGATATACTCCCACCAGGCCTCGTCCAGGGCCCTCAGGGGGGCGCCCCTCACCCCGTCGTTTTTCATTTGGTCGAGGCGATCCTGGAGGGTCCCAGCAGCGGGCCACCGTCCCGACTGGTATATCTGGTAGGCCTCAGATCCAGCCTTCCCGACCCTGTCCTCCCTCTTTCGCTGCTCAAAGAGCCACATCGAAAAGTCTATCCTTCTTCCTCCTTTCGTCTTCATGATCTCCACCTCCTCAAAGAAGAACGCTCCTTAGATAACTATCTCTCTATCTCCTATCTCTATTCTCCTATCTCTATCATGTCTTGGAGGCGACCCCTACCCCGATGGTAGGGAAATCCATCCCATGGGCTAACGTCCCTCATTGGAATATGTAGCATTATGTCCGAAAAGTTTATTACTAAATAAGATGTACTATCCCCAGCGCGTGCAAAACTCGGTTCGTTACCTTTCAGGAGAAGCCGCGCTCGCCGCCAAAGGGTGGCGATAGACGACAACAGCCTTCCTGACCCAGGGGTGCTGGCGCTGCGGGGCGGATCTCCGTGGCACCGGCATCCCCTTTCTTCTGCCATGATATCCAGGGCTTCGGAATACGGTTATGGCTTTCGATGGCTGGGGGGCCATCGGAACCGGGCGACGAGAGGAGGACGGGCGGCGAGGGGGATGCACGAACCCCTCGGCCCGACCAGGATGAGCCGATCTAGGTATCCATCCATCTTCACCAGTAGTCCTTCTTCTTTCTCAGGAATAGATAGATGAAGAACGGGACTCCCAGGAAGGCGGTCATGATCCCCACCGGGAGGATGACGGGGGCGAATATCGTCCTGGCGACGGTGTCGGCAGCCAGGAGCAATAGGGCCCCGACGAGCCCCGAAGCCGGGATGAGGAACCGATGGTCTCCCCCCACCATCATCCTGGTGATGTGAGGGGCGACGAGGCCTATGAACCCTATCGTCCCGGTGAAGCAGATGACGCTGGCGGTGATGAGGGCCGCCAGCATCATGCAGAAGACCCTGACGAACTCGACGTTGACGCCTAGGCTCTTGGCCGTCTCGTCCCCCGCCCCCAGGGCGTTGATGTCCCAGGAGAAGTACATAAGCATCAGGGTGCAGACGACGGTAACGAGGGCTATGATCCCCACCTTGTCCCAGGAGGATCTGCCGAGGCTTCCCATCATCCAGAATACCACCTCGTGGACCTGCTCGGACTTGCCGATGTACTGCAGGAAGGAGGTCATGGCACTGAATAGATACATGATGGCGATCCCCGCCAGGATCATCGTCTCGGAAGTTATCCCCTTGTATCTGGCGAGGCCGTAGACGGTCATCGATGCCAACATGGTGAAGACGAAGGCGTTTCCGACGATCAGCCACTGGCCGCCGACGAAACCCGCCCCCATGATGATGGCCAGGGAGGCCCCGAAGCTGGCGGCGGAGGCGATCCCCAGGGTGAAGGGGCTCGCCAGGGGGTTCTTCAATATCCCTTGCATCGCGGCCCCGGCAACGGCTAGCCCCATCCCGGCGAATATCGCCATCAATACCCGATGGAGCCGCAGCTGCCAGACGATGGTGTCGATGAAGTTGGTGGTCTCAAAGGTGCCCGGAAAGAACCGGGCCAGGATAGCAGTATAGACCTCTATCGGCGTGATGTTGGCGGAGCCGAGGGTGGCCGCCACCCCTGCCAGGGCCACGATCCCAACCAAGGATGCAGAGATCAGGAGGATCTTGCGGCCGACGAACTGGCTGTACTCCTCCTTCAGCTCGGATTTTTCGGCGGGTCCTTCTTTTGACATAGTCTCAACTCTGCTCATAAGTCGTATTCAGCTAAGCCTAATTGGTCATACGGAGAGCTCGGGATATATGTATAAGCCCCGAAGGTCCAGCCCGTAGGTTGAGACGACGAGTTGCCAAGATCCAATACGATATCCCTTCCGTAAGCTTTACCTCCCATGTAAGACTTAATATTTAACATTTATTAATTTACACATCAAAATTATTGTAAATTAAGATTTATTGATATTATTTTTAGATTAACGCGCAGATGAATCGCGGAATTAATAAGGATTTTGGTCAAATTGAGAAGAAGCCGCCCCAAAGGAGGGGACGGTCCTTTCATGGATATATCTGGCATCGCGGCGAGGACGTTCTCCCATTCGACCTTAGGGTTCGACTCATCAGCGTTGATGACGTTCTCGCCTCCGAAGGGAGATATCATATCGTCGACAGAAGATTTCAGTCCGTATGTCCAGAGAGCTCCCAAGTCAGAGGCCGAACCGCCCTCGACTTAGACCTGGGCCCTATCTAGCCCCGAGATGACCTCTTTGACTGCGGTCTTCTTCTCCCGGACCCAGGCGTTATACCCTTCCGCCTCGGCCTTTCGGTCCAGGACCGTCCCCAGGAGGGCCATATCTTCCTCCAGGGTCTCGGCGCTGTAGAGGTCGAGGCCGAGTATGTCGATCATCTCGAAGGGGGCGAGGCTCTCGTCCATCTCCACCGCCTTATTCGCATAGCAGATCACCAGAGTGCCGGGAGCCATCTCTCCGCCGTCACCCCTAGCGAGCTGTGCTATCTTATCATAGTTGAACTCCCGCCAGGGCTAGAAAATTTCAAGGCCCAAACTCCGGTCTTTAGGCCGGAGTAAGCCCGTATGACACCTATAAATAGTATAAATAAATAAATAAAATCTGTTGTTAGGATGCTTTCTTCTCATTATAGCAGTTATAACATCAATTACCATCTGGTCTGGATACCAAAATATAGGAGACCGGTACTAACTGCGAAGGTAGCAACGGATTTGAAAGAGATCCTAGAGGAGATCGCCCAGTCCAAGGGAATTGAAATCTTGGGGTTAGAGATCATGCCAGATCATATACATCTCTTCATTTCATCGCCTCCAGCACATGCTCCCTCGCTGCTTGTTAATTGGTTCAAAGGCATCAGTGCCAGGATCTACAACCACAGATGGGGTGCACCATACCTCCGGTGGACAAATTCGTATTTCGTTGGGACGGCTGGAACTGTAACCGCTGAAACAATAAAGCAGTACATCGAGGAGCAGAAATCAAAATGAGATCTGCCTACAAGTTCCGAATATATCCTAATCAAAAGCAGGTAGCAGAGTTAGAGGATACTCTTGAAATCTGCCGGAACTTGTGGAATACAGCACTTGCAGATCGGAAGGCTTCCTGGGAGAAACGCGGTGAGACCCGATCTTATGAAGATCAGGCATATATCCTTGTTCGCGAAAAACAGAGAGATCCCGATCTTAGAAAGGTCCATTCTCATGTTCTTCAAGATGTACTTCGTAGGCAAAAGAAGGCAATGGACAATTTCTTCCGACGGGTGCGAGAAGGCGCTAAGAAGAAAGGGTATCCGAGATTCAAGAAACGGTACAACTCGTTCACGTTTCCGGAATCGGGGTTCAAGCTTGAAGGCAACAGGTTGAAGTTGTCGAAGATATCAGGAACTATTCGGACCTTCGTCCACCGACCTATCGAAGGGAATATCAAGACGTGTACCATCAAGAGGGATGGAACGGGTGCTTGGTTCGTCATATTCGTTACCGAGCGAGAAACACCTGCACCCACGCCAGTTGAATCTGGAAAAGTCATAGGTGTCGATCTCGGAATTGAGCACGCCGTAACCACATCCGATGGAGAAGTGTACGATTATCCTCGATATTACGTCCAAGCTGAAAAGAAGCTGAGGGCTGCTCAGAAATCGTTGCACAGGAAGAAGCTGGGATCCAGGAACCGGAAGAAGGCTCGGCGACAACTGTCTAGGATAGGGAAAAGAGTTACCAGCTTGCGAGACGAGTTTCTGCATCAGACATCAAGAAAGCTGGTGGATTCGGCGGATGTCATTGTCTTCGAGGATCTAAATATCGGTGGTATGCTTAAGAATCATCATCTAGCAAAGCACATTCAGGACGTTTCCTGGGGCAAGCTAATACAGTTCACGCAGAGCAAGGCTGAGAGAGCTGGCAAAAGCGTAGTGTTGGTGGACCCAAGAAACACGTCACAAACTTGTTCAAGTTGCGGGAC
>JARFPK010000025.1 GCA_029167045.1 Candidatus Methanocrinis natronophilus | reverse complement strand
GAATTATATATCAGTGGCCCATAGTAGATACATGTTATTAATAAAGTTATGCTACTGCAAGTATAATGGGAGAGGCATTAAAAATCATCAAGACTATTTAAACCATTCCTTAACCGATGACCAATGGATGCGGTTGTTATCCTGTCTCAGAGTCAAGTTCAGTCTTTCGATCAGGCTTGTTGATATCTTCCAGAGATCGATACCGTCCCCGAAAATTACCTTCTTAACGACCTTGGTAAGACGCCTTCCCTGCCTAAATTTTATGACTTGAGCATACTTTAGCCCCAGCTTGCCATAATGCTTCAACAGGGACTTAGTGTATTGCTTCAACCCATCCGTCACAAATAGCGGCCGAGATGCAAGACGCTCTTTGGTAATGCCTACGACCTTGTCTGCCATGTACTGTTTCCTCTCACCAACAGCATGAGCCACTACAAGACGAGATTCGGAAACCATGCTTACCCAAACCCAGTTTCCACCATCTTCACCTTCTTTTAGTTCCGGCAGCTCTTTTTTTTACAATGGTCCACAGTTCATCAAGTTCAACTTTTGACACGTTTAGGTCTTTCAGAAGCTTCTTGTTTATTTCTTCACTCTGCTCTGCAGCTCTTGATAGCCACCTGCTGATGGTTTCAGGTTTGACTTCAAGAACTTCGGCAATGCCGCGGAGGCTCATTCCTTTCAAGACAAGCTTAAGTGCTAGCAGGATCTTTTCTTCCTCTGTCCTTAGATCGTAGAAAGCGGTGTTAGTTCTGCTACAAAAAACTCTGCCACATCTGCGACAAATATACTTCTGCACCCTGCCACTCTTCGTGTTGTATGTGCCGTTACCTACTACATTTCCTTTGCCTGCAATCCCGTACAAGTCACAATCCTCGTTAGAACATGCAACATCATTGAATCCAGGTTTTGGACCTCTTCGACCCATCTTGCTACACCCACAATGAGATAGAACGTAATAGTATAAATAACATCAACTCACTGCTGGCTCACTACCGAAAATCGACGGAGCCGCCATACCGACACCGCCAGAGCCCCGCCTGGCGAGGATCGATGGCCCGGGGATAGTTCAGGACCTCCCGGAGGAGAGCCCCAGGATCGCAGCAGAGCTTTGAATCAAATTGCGTGCGGCCCACCCCACCCTGAAGGGTGAGGCCCTCCCGCTCTGCCCTTCGCCATCCCGCGAGGTAAAGTGCCTTAATCCTCTTTCGCCCCCCCCCAATTTTTCGATCGATTCAAATAGATAGAGCCCCCACTGGGCGATCGATGCGATTCTTGGGCGCCGATGAGGCTGGAAAAGGGCCTGTCATCGGCTCAATGTTCGTCGTCGGCGTCGTCATCGACGAGGAGAGGTTCTTCGATCTGGCGGCTCTGGGGGTGAAGGACTCTAAGCTTCTGCCCCCTCATCGGAGGGAACACCTCGCCGCCCGGATCGAGAAGATCGCCAGGGATCGGTACGTCCTGGAGGTGAAACCGGAGGTGATCGACGAGCTGCGCCAGATTATGACGATGAACGAGATCATGGTCAAGAGCTTCGCCAGGGTGGTGGAGAAGCTCTCGGCGGATAAGGCGATCCTGGACGCCGCCGACATCGACCCGAACCGGTTCGCAAAACGCGTTAAAGATCAGAGCGGAACCGGGATGGAGGTCGTCGCCGAGCACCGGGCCGACAAGAACCACCCCGTGGTGGCCGCAGCCTCGATCCTCGCCAAGGTCAATAGGGACCAGTCGATGAGGGAGATCGAGAAGTCCGTTGGAGAGGAGATAGGAAGCGGCTACCCCTCCGACCCCACCAGTGTCCGGTTTCTTGAAGCGTGGGTGAAAGAGCACGGCGACCTCCCGCCCTTCGCGAGAGGGAGCTGGAAGACGGCTGTCCGTATAAAAGCTAGGTTTATATAGACTTCCTGTGGTTGTTGGATAGAGGGATAATATTTGGATATCGAGGATACGCTGCTCATGATCCCAGGGCCGGTCAGAGTACCCCAGAGGGTCCTGCGGGCGATGTCGAAGCCCATGATCAGCCATAGGAGCTCGGACTTCGAGAAGATATACGAAGAATGCAGGTCCAGGCTCAGAGAGCTCTTCGAGACAGAGAACGAGGCCGTGATCCTGAGCGGCAGCGGTACCGCCGGGATGGAAGCTGCCGTCGGCGGCATAATAGGAAAAGATGATAAGATCATCACCGTCACCAACGGGAAGTTTGGCGAGAGGTTCACCGAGCTCGGCAACCGGTACGGAACCGCCGTCCTCCTGGAGTTCCCCTGGGGGACGCCCTACGACCTGGAGAGGATAGAGGCTGCCCTCGAAGAAGGGGCAAAGGCCATCTCCATCGTCCACAACGAGACCTCCGTCGGAATCGTCAACCCGGCGAAAGAAGTCGGAGAGCTGGCCAGAAGACATGATGCCATCTTCATCGTGGACGGTATCTCTTCCGTCGGCGGAAACGAGTTTCTCACCGACGAGTGGGGTATCGACATAGCCATAACCGGCTCTCAGAAGTGCCTTGCACTCCCGCCGGGCCTCGCCATGGTTACCGTCAGCAAGAGGGCTGCCGAGATGCTGGAGGACGGAAAAGGCGGCTACTACACCGACCTGAAGGCCCACCTCGATAAGGCCAAGAAGAATCAGACACCCTACACCCCGGCGGTCTCCCTCTTCTTCGCCCTCCAGGAGGCCCTCATAATGGCTGAAGAGGAGGGGTTGGCAGAGAGGAGGGCTCGGATGGCGAGGCTCGCTAAGGGGGTGAGGGAGGCGGCATCTGCCCTGGATATCGATCTATTCCCCCAGGTGAACGAACACTCCGCTTACTCCAACACCGTCACCGCCATGAAGACGCCTGAAGGGATCACCGACGGCCAGCTTCGAGGAGGAATGAGAGAGAGGGGCGTCGTCGTATCAGGCGGCCAGTCTGCCTTGAAGGGAAAGATATTCAGAATCGGAACCATGGGCGCGTGCACCGAGGCCGACGTGCTCAGGACGATACAGACCCTGGAGCTGGTCCTCTTGAAGGAGGGGTTGATATCGAGTTTGGGAGCAGGAGTGGAGGCGGCGAGCAGAGCGATGGAGAGGTGAATCCCATCCATTTTTTTTGCGGTTACAGGCCGTCCCTTCTTCCGTTAACATTTAATAGGTACGTCTCTCATAGCTCTTGAGGCGATGCCGAATCATATCGAGGATATCGGGGGTTATATGAGCTTGATATCTCCAAGATGCTTCCTACTCCTTTTTATCGCAGTGACACTGGTCCTCGGTCCGGCCCTGGGCCAGCCGGAAGCCAAAATGAGCTTCCAGCAAGCAGGGTCATCCATGATGCCCTTCAACGTCAACCAGCCTGTAGTATATAGCATCCACCTTACAAATCCCATGCCATCCTTCATGCGCTACCATGTAGTCTTGGAGGTTGGTCCCGATTACAACAACTACAGCATCTCTAAGAGACATTCGAGATACGTCGATCTCGATTCCGGCGCCACCCAGGAGATCCAGTTCGAAGTCAACTACAGGTCCCCTGAGCTTTCACGATCCGATTTCGGCAGGTGGGCCCAAGATGACAACGACACCAGCATCTGGGAACGGTCCTGGTATCGAGCGACTTTTACTCCCAAGGTCGGAAACCCCCTGAGATCTCTGGAGGGTTACGACGGCCAGCCCTCTCTGATCAAGATGATCACCTTATACAGGAACGCCGATGTATCCCCCAAGATGGGTACCGATCAGACCCTTTATAGCTATCGTGTCGACCTATTTTCGAGCGCAGAGGATGCCGTGACCCTCCAGGTCGCCCCTGAGGCGATAGGTCCCTGGAAGGACTGCGGCACCTACAACTACACCAACATCGGCGCATGGCAGACGTTCAGATGGGATAACATAACCCTGGACTTCGACTTCATAGCCGCCCACTACAGGTTCGTGGGACGGAAGCAGACGCAGGTATTTGAGGGGCCCTTCTGGCCCATCGATTACGAGTACGCAAACGAGAGCGTCCATCCTCCCGAGGGATTCTCGGGCACCCCCTTCACCTACACCCTCGACTTCAACGGCTCAAAGAGCCTGGACGTCGGCCTCCATGTCTGGGACGTCGATCAAAACCTCTTCAGACTCATTGAGAGGAAGAAGTACACCGACGCCAACCGCTGGCAAAAGATCGTATGGACCGGGGTCACCCCCAGTGAGAGGATCGGCTCGGAGGGGACTTCATCCTACTACTTCAGCTTCTATTACCCCGGGTCTGAGAACCCCCTCGGGACCAGCCGGGAGGATGAGGGGAAGGTGTACCTGGGCCCCGATATCGTCCTGATAAGGTATGAGAACCCCACCGTCTCCCCAGAGAAGGGGAGCACCGTTTCCCTCTACACTTACTCTGTGGAGGTCGAGACCGCCCTTCCGGTCTGCGACATCGAGCTTCAGACGAGTGAGCCGGGATCCTCTATCTGGAGGTCTCAGGGGATCGCCACCTACAGCGGCGAGCCGGAGATAAGCTGGAAGGACGTCTCCTTCGACGGCGACGTCTCCGGCAACGTCAGCTTCAGGTTCATAAGGGTGGCTTCGCCCCCATCGATCTTCCAGGGGCCGCACCTCTTCAGGGAGTCGATCCGAGGTATTGTGTCGCCCCAGAACGGATCTCTCGGTTCCTGGGACTCGGACTTCCACCCTCCGGGGGAGAGGCTTGCCCGGACGCCTTTCGTCTTCACCATGGAGATGGACTCTCCCGAGAGGACGCAGCCCCTGGTGGTGAAGTTGGAGGTCTACGACCCCGTCCGAAAGACTTGGATAGAAGCCGGAAGGCCTCAAAGCCTGAACGTCACCGAGAGGTCTGCGAACTTCACCATAGACCAGATGCCCTTCGCTGAGCCCTTCCTCGGAGAGTCGAGGTTCAGATTCGTCTCTGGGAACAGATTCCTGGATGGAGAAGACGGATATCCCGGTCCAAATATCGTCGCCAACTTCAGGAATAAGACTTGGAACGTGACATACGACAGCAGACGCGGCGAGTACATCTACACCTACGGTGTTGAGGTCCGCTCATCTCTGGAGAGCCTCTCCGTCGACCTCGTCACCACCATGGACCGGACCGTCTGGACCCTATCAAACGATCCCCAGATCTACGCCTCGGACGCTGCCGAGTGGAAGAGGCTGGAGTGGCAGGGATACCCGTACCATCTGGAGGTCGACTTTGCGGCGGTGGGGGGTTGATATGAAGATATTTGCCGCATCTCTCATCATAATTCTCCTCCTCCTACCCCTGGCAGCCGAATCCCAGGGGGTGAGCCCATCTCCGCCCAAGGCGACACCTTCCCCCTCTGGGGGAAGCAGCGGCGGAGATCCGAGCAGCACCAGCAGCAGTAGAAGGGTCGTACAGCTGGACCTGGACAGCATGATCGGAAACATGGAGAGATGGAAGCAGAACGACCCTGCCAAGTTCGAGCGCCTCAAAAACCTCCTTCATATACCCTTCGTCCCTCCGAAGGAGTACAAGACCCCCACGGTCCTGATATGGTACCCTTCAGGAAAGGGCGAGATCACGAGGAATGAGAAGCTGGACATCTACGCCTACGTCAAGAACGATAACCCCATGGAGGTCCGGTCGGACGTATACCTGGCCCTCGAGGTGAAAGGCCCCGATGATGAGGAGTACATCAGGATCGGCGGGCAGAGGATCATCCTCGCAAACCAGTACGACGAGAAGACCAACGCCACCCTCAGGGACTGGTCGGGGATCACCCCATTCTCCGACTCCCAGGAGGTGGGGGCTGCCACCTTCCGGATATGGTTCAACGACATGCACAAAACCTACTTCACCGACACCATGTACGCCAAGCCCTACCAGCAGGATGAATACTACAGCCTCCTCGAGCTGGACCTGGTCAATAGCCCTCCGGAGGTGGACGAAGAGTCCATCCGGGTTACTCCTTTGAGGGCCAGGTATAACGATCCGATCCGGTATGAGGCGAGATTCTTCGACACCGACGGGGACATGATAAACGTCCTCCTCCACATCCTAGACGACCAAGATAGGCAGATCAGAAACCTGACTCAAATTGTAACGCCGGGGACGAACGTAACCTTCATAGCTAGCCAGTACGGCCTCTTCGGCGAAGAGGACGCAGGGAAGAACTTCTCTTACTTCTACTCCTTCGACGACGGCCTCGACGGCAACAGTACCGGGATACATTCAGGCCCGAGCCTCATCCCGAGCCCAAAGATATTCGTCTCGGACCCGCAGGCCGTCCCCGCCGACGAGAACAGGTTCTGGTGGCAGAACTACAGGTTCAGCCTCCAGGTGAAGAACCCGGAGGTGAATAACCTTCGCATCGACCTCTATACCAGCACGCCGTCTCATCCCAACAGGTATCAGGAGACGAGGGTCATCGGAGCCTCTGAGGAGGCGCAGGAGGTGGTATTCGAGATTGCGCCCTTCTTTGTATCCGACGCCGATCAGAGCTTTGAATATTATTTCAGGTACTCTGCGACGGACCAGAACTCCAGGGAAGGGACAGAGATCCTCTCGGGTGGCAGAATCAACCCGAAGATCGTCAAATACCCGATATACTCGGCGGTTATGATCGCAAACATCCTCGCCGTCCTGCTGGCGGCTCTCGTCGGCGGGATCGTGATAGAGAGGAGGTTTTACCGATGACCAGCCTCTTTTTGAACGGCGTCTTCGGCGTTGGGCTATTCCTTCTGCTACTGGCTGGAGGCGTGACCCTACACCTTCTGAATATGGAGAGGACGTACAGGAGGGTGGCGGCCACGTCCAAGGTGAAGGTGGATTATAATGTAGAAACCAAGGCCAATGGCGGGAATGTACCTAGAGACAAACTCAAGGAGGAGGTCATGAAGGAGATGTTCATCCGACAAGGATCAAACTTCAACGCTGCGGCGGTGACGGCCTGGATGCTCCTCTTTGCGGCCTTCGCCTACTTCTACTTCCTGACGCCGGAGATATTTCCCCGGCACAACTACTTCCAGTTATCAGATCTGGCTTCAGATACCTTTGGTTTTGCTGCCTTCGGACTTTTAATCCTCCTATTTGGCCTGGTGACGGCCGCCTTAATCCCGAGG
The DNA here is from genome assembly GCA_029167045.1 of Candidatus Methanocrinis natronophilus. Lineage (GTDB taxonomy): Archaea > Halobacteriota > Methanosarcinia > Methanotrichales > Methanotrichaceae > Methanocrinis > Methanocrinis natronophilus. Next base: position 25,680 of record JARFPK010000025.1, on the reverse strand, counting down.
AAGGTTTACGCCTATTACGAGATCTCTAAGAGCATGAAGATCGCCATAATGTTCGCGGTGCCGCTCCTCGCCGTCTCCATCTTCCTCTCCCTTCAGCAGGGAACGATATATCCCGAGGTCGATCTTGGATCGAGGACCTTCGCCTTCCTCGCCCTCTTCGCCTCGGAGGCGGCGCTACTCTGGCCCGTTTACGCTGATGCTCTAGGAGGGATGAGATGAGATTATGCATAGTCGGAATCGGGGGCTGCGGAGGGCATCTCGCGGAAAGGTTTCTCAAAAACCAGGACGTTGCCATCCTCAACAGGTCCCTGGGGGAGCATGTATCCTTCGGAGGAGTTAAGGGTCTGTGGCTGGAGGCCGATGTACAGGAGACCCAGAACCAGAGATTCTTCGGCTCTGTTGATCGGGGATACTATCCCGGCTTTTTTATACCCCATGACGTCATCGACTCCGAATCGAAGACCTCCAAGCTTATTGTTGACACGTATGGATATGATGTTAAGAAGCAGGGGTTCATGAGGCAAGCCGAGTTTCTCAAAGCCGTATTCGAGATCTTTCGAACTGATGAAGAAGTAAAGAGGGCAGCCCTCCATGAGTACGACTCGGAAAACCCCATCCTGAGGGGAGCATGGGATAAGATAAGGGGCTATACGACCCTAGCAGCCCTCCAGGAGAACAGCGGGTCGGATATGTGCGACGGTATCCTCTTCATAGTCTCTCTCGGCGGAGGAACGGGGACGGGTTTCGTCAATCCGATCACCAGGTACATCCGGGAAGAGAGGCCCGCCTATCCCGTCTTCGTACTGGGGGTTCTCACAGAAGAAGGGACGGATCCTCAGCAGAGGGCCAAGGAGCCTAAGAGGGCCTTGGGGGCGACTATATCTCTTTGCGACCTCATGACAAAACCGGTCGGCATTGGGGTGGACGGGATCATCCTGGTCGACAATCAGATCATGGTGGATAAGCTAGGCCAGGATTACTCCGCCATCGACGATTTCATCCACCAGGCCATGAGGCCTTTCGTCGCCGGTCGTCACTACCCCGGGGAGGACCCGCCGAGCCTTGCGATGCGAGAGAAGTTCGTAGAGGGGCTGGATCGACCACCTATCCTGGTTCCCTGCTACTGGAGAGAGAAGAGAAGAAAGAGGCCTGAAGAGGAGCTCGCCAAACTAGCCCTTACGGAGGGAAGGCTCTTTGGATGCGATCCGGGAAAAGCAGATAGAGCTTATGTCTTCACTCGAGGGTTTGTCGACCAAAAGGAGATAGTCTCCGCAGTCGCCAGGTATTCTGAAATTCCAGCTGAGAGGATCGAGCCCTGGAGAAAGCTAGGGGAGAACCATGCCAACGAGATCTTGATCCTCCTACGAAATCCCTATGGTCAGGAGAGGGGATGTGAAGTGAAGGGGACATTAGAGCACCGTCTCCACAAGCTCATCAGGATGGCGCTCCTATATATGGACGATCCAGAGGCAAACCTCGTCATGGAAGGTATGCCGAGGCCGACGAAAGAGGCGATCAAGGATTACTTCTACGGCGACGATGGTATTCGAAAGCGGTTTGAAGAGGCCCTGCTCAAGATCGAGGAGGGAAAGAGACCGTTCTTCTTAGAAGAGAGGAACATCTTCGAGAGGTCGAGCCGGGAGTTTGATCATCAACAGATCCACCAGACCTGCCAAGAGATTGACGAGGATGACGTTCGCAGGATCGTCCAAGCCGAGGTTAGCAAGGCTCTGGCGGAAAGGGGCTATTGAAACCGGCGCCAATAAGAGGGGGAGCAAGGTTTGGCGAGATGGCAGATCATCGTCGTGGCCGCGTTGGCTCTGGCGGGGGCTTACATCCTCCTGGATGGCTACGACAGAAAGGGCGAGATCCTCGGGGCTATAATTCCCGGCTACTATTTCTCCAGGGATATGCCCGACCCCTACTACCTGGAGCTGAAGCCCGCGGACGTCCACAACCCCGACGACGTCATCAGGTACGCTGGCTCCATCATGGGCCGCGCCTCCGACCTCGACATCTTCGAGAGGGCGGCCTATTACGAGTGGTACTTCAAGAGCCACGGCTTCGACGTTTCCTTCGCCTACGACGAAGATTTCGCCGGGACCGGCAAAGACCACCTCTGGCTCCTCGTCAAGAACCAGAAAGGGGAGGTGATCGAGGTCGACCCATCCTTCTCCGCCGTAGGTGGCAGGTCGATGGTCCCCCTCGACCCGGTCTACACCAGGTACGACCGGGAGTTCATCGATATATTCGAGGCGATAGACGGATTGGGGGCGCATAGGCTCGCCTGGTGGAAGGACGAAAAGGCCTCCATGGTCCGAGAAGAAAACGTTCTCCTCCTGGAGAAGGAGAGGGCCCAGAGGATGGCGGAGGCCTGAAGGTCCGCGTTGAAGCTCCGCCCCCCTCTATCCTATCCCCCCTCTCCTCCGGTGTCATCTCCTCCGACGTCTCTCCTCCGGCCTCTATTTTATCTCCAGAGGTCTCTTCCTCTATGGGAGACGACCGGGTCCACCTCCATCAGGTCCTGGGGGTAGGGCTCAAAGAAGGTCTGGCTCGATAGATAGTCGTCATCGAACCGCGCGATCCAGGACTTGAGGATGGTGGTGTTGGGGCAGATGGTGATCTTCCCGTCCCGGTACCTCTGGATGTTTTCAAGGAAGAGCTTTCGCTCCCCCTCCGAGATACTGTCGGAGAAGTGGCCGAGGATGTGCATCAGGACGTTTATGTTGGAGGTGTACCTCCGGGGCCTGCAGAGCGCCCTCCTCAGATGGAGTTCGTACGAGGCTGCGACCTCGGAGAAGGGGCGGTGGTCGTGGTTCGCCGCGATCTTCCCCAGAGCCTTCGTCTCCGCCTGGTGGTAGGCCATAAGGAGCATCTTGTTCTCCGTCTGGAAGCCGACCAGCTCTTTCATCGATCCCGACCTCTTAGCCTCCCGGAAGCTAGCGAGGGCGAAGAGCTTGGAGAGGAAGTGCTCTTTTATACGGGGGTTTCTAAGCCTCCCCTCGTCCTCCACCGACAGCTCAGGATATCTGGCCAGGACCGCTCCGCCGAAGAGGCCACTACCGCTCCTGGAGATCGCCGCCGACTTTCCCGCCGTCGGGTATACCTTGGTGTTCCTGATCCCGCAGGAGGGGGAGCTCGCCTTGAGGATGAAGCCGTCGACGTCGCCGACGGAGTCGAGATGACGGGCGGCGAAGGAGTTCATATCGGCTGTAACGTCCCGGCCCGTCGTCGGCTGTATGAGGCTGATATTTGCCACTCCTCCCTTCCCACCTTCTCCTCTTCCCCCTTCTCCACCTGCACATCCCTCTGCGCCCACTACAGCCTCACCTCGATCTCCTACTTCACCCCCCTTCAAGGCCGAAGAGACGAGCCGGACCGAATCTCGCGGGACGCCGAGGCCGATCTCCACCTCGGGGCAGACCGGGAGGAACTCGACGTAGGGGGCGAGGCTCGCGACGAAGTCGCTGGCGATCATCTGGCCGTTATACCTGCAGTGGTCGAACTCGATACATCTGCTGACGACGACCCTGGGCTTTGCAAACTCTCTCAAACTAGACGCCTCCACCTTCTTCTGGCGATTTATAGCGATAATAGAGGGCCGAAGGTAGTTAAAACCTGCGCGGAATTCTGACCTGCTCCGGTCGGTGGAGGCGGGGCGATGTGATCGATCATGGACGCAATTCCCTCCCATCCACCCACAGATCCCCCCCTTGACGAGGAGGGAGTTTTTATCGAATTAGTTAAAAATATCGATTAAGCTTAAATCTTATGAATGCATAACCTCGACGCCGATGTATTGGCTTGAGCAGGTGGTGAATTATGGCTGGAACTATTGAGGAATACAAGAGGGTTTTCCGAGAGGCGACGGTCGCCGACCAGATGAAGCTCTTCAAGCTCCATCTGGGGATATATCTGGTTGTGAACATAATATGGATAGCCCTGAACATGATGGGCTCGATAAAGATCGACCCGTCCCTGGCCGTCTATTACTCCCCCCTCGGGTGGGGTATCCTGGTAGTAGTACACTACTGGTTCTACGTCAGGGGGGCTGAGAACCTCTGCAAGCTGAGGGAAGAGATGGTGGAGTCGAAGATCAAATAGTCCTCGCGAAGAAATCCGCAGCCTTTTTGAGGGCCCCCCGGTTGTTCGGGGCCCACCAACCACCATATTTTTCAGAGCTTCAATTTTTTATCTCTGCTCTTTATTTCAAGTTTCTATATCAATCTCTTCGATCTGAGGCTTACTTATCGCCACAGCCCCGGCGATCGCCCTCCAGGCTGGCTTCTTCTTACCGGCTCGCAAGGTTGCGAATTGCTGCGGATTGCAGGACTGCGCCGATGCATAGCGTTTCCGGGCGGCGCGGCCCCCACTACGGCCCCATCTCCCCGCCAGCAGAGAACTCGTCGAGCAGGGCGGCGAAGCGGGGGTCGTCCCGGATGAACTCAAAATCGGGGTCCCGGCGCGCCCAATCCGCGGTCTGCTCCTTCTTCTCCAGGGCTGTTCTGAGCAGCTCAAGGGCGGCGGCGGGGCTCCCGCAGACCGCCTCGAAGCAGGCGCGGCTATATTCGCTCTCATTCTCGATAAGATCGCGGGCGGATTTGCAGGCTTCGATGCTATCGGCCTCCCGGCCGAGCTTGCGGTAGAGGCGGGCGAGGGAAACGTAAAGTGTCGCAGATTCCTTGCCGAGTTCGACCGCCTTCTCAAAAGGTTCGAGAGCCTCTTCGTGACGACCCAAATTGCTGAGGGCGACGCCCTTGTCATGCCATGCGTTTGCGTTTTGTGGGTCGAGTTCGAGCACCTCCTCGAAAGCTTCGAGAGCATATTCGTGATGCCCCAGATTGCCTAGTGCAACACCCTTTCCGTACCAAGCGTTGGCATTCTTCTGATTGATTTCTATTGCTTTATTAGAAAGTTTCAGGGCCTCTTCCCAACGCCCAACATTGCCGAGAGAAATCCTCTTGTAGCTCCAAAAGTCGGCATTCTTCGGATCGAGTTCGAGCGCTTTCTCGAAATATTCGAGCGCCTCATCCGAACGCCCCAAGCTTTCGAGAGCAATGCCCTTGTCAGCCCAAACGTCGGCGTTATGCGGACTGAGTTGGAGCCCTTTCTCAAAATATTCGAGCGCCTCTTCCCAACGGTCCAACGCGCCTAGAACCACCCCTTTGTAGCTCCAAAAGTCGGCATTCTTCGGATTGAATTCGATTGCTTTATCAGAAAGTTTCAGGGCCTCTTCCCAACGTCCTAACTTACTGAGGATCAGACCCTTCCCGAACCAAACGAAGGCATTATTCGGATTCAGTTCGAGCGCCTTCTCATAGCATTCAAGGGCATTCTCCAATAGACCTAGCCTGCCATAAGCGATGCCTCGAAAATGGTAAGTCGAAGCTGAAGTTGGATCTGACTTTAATAAAAGGCTAGATAGCTCTATAACTCTTTCATACTTGTTTTTAAACAAAAAAACAACAATAAGTCTGCGGTAATTTAATAGAATTCCCTTTTCGTCATTTAATTGGCTTCTTATATTCATTGATTTTCTTGAGAAATCATCACCTTTATCGAAATCGTCCAACTTAAAATAAGAAATAGCAAGATCCATATATAATTCCGCTTTTTTATATTCATCTTTTACAGTTCCAAGCATATACTCATCTAGCTTTATCCTCTCTCTTATGGCATCGACATCTATTTTCTCTTCAAAGATTGGCAATTTATAATAAATGGATTTTGGCTCAGAGAAACTCGGTTTAATCCCAATATCCCTTTTCGCTTTGAAATTGTAAGTCCTGCTCCTATATCGATACAAGTCCGGAGCGTGTTTCTGTATCTCTCTTATCTCGTATTCGCTTACTGCCATTAAAACGGGTCTCTTGATTTGACTTAAGATGTCTCGATGTAAATTCAAGTAGCCCAGAACCGAAGGAAATTGACTGGAGATACCATAAATCAGATAAACCGCGTTATCGGGTGTGTCTTTCCAATCAACCAGCATTTGGAGCAAATTGCCGTTGTCTCTGAGGTCAATCAAACGTACGTCAAAATTATTCGATTTTAGAAGCTGACTTAACCCGTCTCGATCTTCCGTGATGGCAAAGATCAAGCTATTCTTGCTCTTTGCCAGCTTCAGCTCATTTAATAATTCTCTTGATGGCAGGGTGGATGTCATACCAGGCCTCACCGTTCGAGTATTCGAGTATCGCAAGGCTGAAGAGCAGATCCTGGAATTTTTCTCCGCCAACTTTGCCTTTCGTTTTCATCACATTTTTTAAAATTTCTATGTCCTGAGGATTGAGAATCCTGATATAATCGTTCTTGGTATCCGCGATGGCTTGCTCTACATCCGGCACGTCTATTCTGCCTCTGTTATCGGTATCTGCAATATTCCCCGCCGATCTTATTATCCGTATAAACTCCGTCATAACTCCAGCAGAGTACTTGACGGCCAGGTTCAGAGCATCTTTTGATATCAAAGACTCGTCCATCCTCTTCAGCGCGACCTGCTTCATCAGATCGCAGCCACCGAGATCCAGCTGACCGTTCCTATTATAGATATTTATATTGCCAAGGTCTATACGACCATCAAAATACTGAAGTACGATCTGTCTTATCTTATTGGAGAATAGCAGAGGCTGAGGGATTGTGTAGATAATCCTGCAGATCGGCGACGTCAGCTCAGCACCATGCTTGTAGAACAGCTCTTCTCCCTTCTCCAGATTCACCTTATCGAGGTCGTCGATTATGACGAGGATGTTCTTATCGAGTTTCTCTTCAGCCTCGATTATTATCTTATTCACTGCATATATAAGATCGCTGAGCTGTGGCTGTATGACCTTCCGGGTAACCTCTCTGGTGGATGCTTCCGTCTTCATCTTCCCTGTGACGTTCAGGACAAACGCAGAGAATCCCGTCTTGACCTCTCCGCTCAAACCTAAGCTTCTCTCATTTTCGATAACTTTTTCATACCATGTATCGAGATATTTGCTCAATTCATCACTAAATCGGACATATTCAGACACATTTTTATAAATCTCTGCAGCGACGATGAGTAAAATGTCTGAATATTCAATATCATATAAATTTAGCTTGTCTCTGATTGAAAATGGCACTATGAGGAGATGATCTTCTAAAAGCTCAGATAGCCTGTTAAGCTCGGTGCTTTTGCCGTTTCCCCTGCTTCCCACGAAAAGGGCACAATCTATTTTTCCAGTGATGAAGTTGGAGGCTGGATAGATTCTCCCAAAAGTTATTAACCTTTGAGGAGAACTACCCAGTGTGATCCTCCAATGACCCAGATACACTTAAACTTGATAAATTTTCCGTATCGCGAAATTCTCTACCGTATCCTTGGTGCGTATCCCGACGACTATGAGTTTACTGCAAAGGGAGTATTTCGTAAAGCTTCACCGCCGCTTTGCCCCGACTGCAGTACACAAATGGTTCACAACGGCTTCAACCATCGATGCAAAGAGCACCTCGGAACGGTTAAAGTAGGTAGATATCTCTGCCCTGCTTGCCGGAAAAACGTCTCCGAGGACAGCGGCTTTTGGGATGATCTGACTGGACAGCTATTCGATATTCTCTCAGAAATCTGCCAGCTATTGAGATTTCATCATGTATCATATGAAGGAATCGAATCAACACTCAATTTCCTGATCCCCCGCGATAAGGATACGATACGTAATATGGTAAGGCAAGCTTTGGACAGATCAAAGTTATTCGAGTCAGCAGATATTCGCGTCGTCCATTACGATGAACAGCATCCTAAGGCTGGTAGGAACCAGAAGTACCGGTTAACCCTTCTTGACGCTTTAACGAACCAAGTGATTGCAGAAAAACTCTCAGACTCGAAAGACCGCGAAACTATAATAAAATTTTTTAAGGAACATCTAGACACAGATAAACCGATATTCATCGTGACCGACTTATACAGGGGATATGAGGGTATAATTGAAGAAATTTTCGGCAACAAAGCGACCCATCAACTCTGCTTGTTTCACTTGAACCAGCTTATAGTTCTCGATTTTCCCAAGAACACAACAATCGAACAGGAATTGACTAAATATGAAATGCTGAATATTTTCTACAATCGTGACCTTGAGATTGAATTTCTCAAGCGCTTGGCGGATGAAGAACAGGTTATGAAGGTCTGTGACAAGGAAAAATATAATCAATGGTTTCGAGGGGCAAAGCGGCAATTTACAAATTTCGTCCATACCCTTAAACTCAAACGCAGAAGAAAAGGCCAAAATTTGGAACAGAGACCCTATCATGATGCGTTAAAAAATTTCCATAATTTGGTCGATAGAATAGAATCTTTCGAGATAGCTGTGAGGAAAAGGTTGAGGAGAATCGAAAAGCTATGGCCTAACCTCACAGCATTTTATTTCGTTGATGGTGCCCCTGCTACTAACAACGCCATAGAAAATTATTATTCTACAAGCCTTAAAACTCACAGGAAAAAGCAGCTACATACTCCAGGAATAGAAGATCAAATGAAGCTCTCCGCCTTGAAGAGAGCTGGAATATTCGGAAAGCCTGGCATAACGTTGTTCGAAGCTCTATTCATGTTTGCCCCTTTCCACGATCCTGGTTAAAGCTATTTTAATAAAAATAGTATTATGATTAACTTATAGCCGACGCTGTCCCCACAATATTTAATAAAAGATATTATATTGTTATATTGAACAACTTATTCTGGAATAATATTGTACTTGCTCAGGTTCGATAAGACCTTAGAAATAGAGAGTTAAAGTAAAGTAGCGGTATATTTTCAAAAACGCGAAATCACTTGATTTTTAGATTGTGCCACGAAAAGGTACTTAAGAGGCCTTCTGCTAGACCGGAGAGCATTGGCATGCCTATCTATCGGACTATCTCTCCTCACGTAATATTCTTTGAGCGTCTCTCCGATCAGCGCCTCTTGAGGGTCGAATATGTCGTAAACCTCTGAGAGGGATTTTGCTTTCATGCTCTCCACAATCTCCTATTTTGTTGCGTTATTCTTTATTAAATTTTCTGCGTGATGTATTCTTGAATCTCGCCTTACCTTATTTACCATGATAACGCCCCGTCGTCCAATTCGCCACAGCTCCAGCGAAGCCGTTCTTTTCTCCTTCGCCCAGTCGGACCAACCAAAGATGCGAGTCTCTGAGCCTCAGCGGCCTATCCGCCTTCGGCGCCGGGTTGGCGGCGGGGCCCCCACTAGGGCCCCTTCTCCGCTCCGGGCGAGAACTCGTCGAGCAGGGCGGCGAAGCGGGGGTCGTCCCGGATGAACTCAAAATCGGAGTCCTGGCGCGCCCAATCCGGCGTGGCCTGCTTTTTCTCCAGGGCGGTCCTGAGCAGCGCAAGGGCGGCGTCGGGGCTGCCGCAGACCGCCTCGAAGCAGGCGCGGTTGTATTCGCTCTCCGTCTCGATGAGATCGCTGGCGGCTTTGCAGGCTTCGATGCTATCGGCCTCCCGGCCGAGCTTACGGTAGAGGCGGGCGATGGCTATGGAAAGCATCGCAGAATTTATTCCGAGTTTAGCTGCAGTTTCATATGCTTTAATCGCCTCTTGTGTCTGTCCAAGTCTTGTTAGAGCCCCACCCTTATGGGACCATGCCAAGGCTAATTTAGAATCGAGAGCTATCGCCTTTTCAAAGGCTTCAAACGCTTCTTCAGCCCGTCCAAGGATTGCGAGAGCTCCACCTTTGTTGGACCATGCCAAAGCCAAACTTGGATCGAGATCGATCGCGTTTTCACACGCTTCAATTGCTTCTTTGGCTCGGCCCAAGTTGACAAGAGCACCACCTTTGTTGGACCATGCTAAGCCTAAACATGGATCGAGATCGATCGCGTTTTCACACGCTTCAATTGCTTCTTTGGCTCGACCTAAATTGACAAGAGCTCCACCTTTGTTGGACCATGCCAATGCTAAATTTAGATCAAGATCGATCGCTATCTCATAAGCTCTAACTGCTTCTTGCGTCCGGCTAAGTTTGTCGAGAGCTAAACCCTTATTATACCATGCTATGCTATTATGTGGATTTATTTTGGTAACTTCTTTAAAACATTCGAGGGCTTTGTCGTGTTGCCCTAGGTTACCTAGAGCTGCGCCCTTATTGAACCATGCATTTGCATTTTTTGGATTAATTTTTATCGCTTTTTCACAAGCTATAACTGCCTCTTGTGCCAGACCAATACTAGCAAGAGCTTCACCTTTTTTTTGCCATGCTTCTGTTTTTTGTGAATCGATTTCGATCGCTTTTTCGTAAGCTTCAATCGCCTCTTCCGTCCGGTCCAACTTGTTGAGAGACAAGCCTTTGTTGTACCATGCTGAGACGAACTTTTGATCAAATTCGATTGCCTTTTCATAGGCTTTGATCGCCTCTTCCGTCCGGTCCAATTTGTCGAGAGCCACGCCCTTGTTGTACCATGCTTCAGCATCTTGTGGATCGTTTTCGATCGCTTTTTCATAAGCTTCGATCGCCTCTTCCGTCCGGCCCAACTCGTCAAGAGCTACGCCCTTATTGAACCATGCTAAGGATAATTTTGGATCGATTTCGATCGCTTTTTCGTAAGCTTCGATCGCCTCTTCCGTCCGGCCCAATTTGTCGAGAGCCACGCCCTTGTTGTACCATGCTTCTCCCTTTTGTGGATTTATTTTGATAACTTCATTGAAACATTCTAGGGCTTTAACAAGTTTGCCTAAGTCACTGAGAGCTAGTCCTTTGTTGAACCATGCTGTAGTATCTTCTGGATCGATTTCGATCGCTTTTTCGAAAGATTCAATTGCCTCTTCCCAGCGCTTCAAGTTGCTAAGGGCGAGGCCTCTAAAATAATAAATATCCCTATCTACAACAAATTTTGGGTTTAAATTGGTCGCCTTGTCGATACATTCTAATGCCTTAGTATCCTGCTTGAGACCAATATGGAAAAATCCCTTTAACAGCCAAACATCGGAATTTGATGGGTTGATCATAGCTGCTTTCTCAAAATACTTTAGTGCTTTGTCATAGTGCTTTTGGAACCCGTATAAAGAACCAAGTCCGAACAAAATCAGATCGTCCTCTGGCTTAATTGCGTTAGCTTGAAACAAGAGTTCTTCCGCTTTGAACAGCTCTTTTTTATTGAAGTATGCTATTCCCAAGTTGTACAACAATTTAAGCAGCATTTCATAACTTGTCTCGGAGTCTGCAGCTTTGAGACATTCCATGCGGGCTCGTTCAAGATGGTCCATATTGCTGGTCAGATTGTACTGATGATATGCTTCCAACGCCTCAGTAAAATGCTTAAAACCCTGCCAGGTCTTGGCAGTGATCTCCTCATTGGAGAGATCATGGACCATCTTGAAGGCGAGATCTTTTGCCAGTGCGGGAACGGTCTCATCGCCAAAAAGATCGCTATCTTCGATCTTACTGACTTCCCATGCTCTTATATTTTGATGTTCAAGGCAGGCAACCAGACTTGTCATAGAACTGTATACTTGCAGACTTCCAGAGATCACTTGTCCGTGATCTCCCCAGGGCCAGAGCCTTTTCAGAAGGGACATCAAATGACCTAGGTGGATCGATGTCATGCCGAAGGCTACAGGCCCGATCTGGGAGATAGTGTAGGTCAGATTTTCACTGGAAGGGACCAGAATCGGAAAGTTTATTCGTTCAGACTCTATCGGCCTAATTCCCCTATATTTGACATTGTGAATTCTATGGATTCTTAGCAACTCAGCTGTTAGGAGATGAGATACAGCCTTACCGCTGTACTTGTCCTCGACTGCTGCAACATCGAAGGGAAGGATGGTTATACCTTCTTCATCTTTCGATAACCTGCTGATGAACATGGCGAGAAAAGCAAGGATTAGGATGACGCCGACGATTATCAGAAGAGATAGCATTATGTCTTTGGAGGCCGTGGTGAAATCCCTAAGGGCGTCTATGCTATCGACGCCAAACAATAGAACCAATATGAAGTACAGGAGCGAAGTCAATAGAATAAGAGCAACGAATAGGTTAACTGCGGCTTCGGCGATTGAGATTAATATCTTCCTCGTATTATCATCCGCTCGCATCGCAGCCCGCCCTCGGCGCCAGAGCGCCGGTCAGGCTTACAGCGCTCAAACCTTATCTCTCTTTCCCAACTTGTCGAGAGGCTGCAGAATCCAAAAGCGCTCAATTTCGTCCAGAAGAAGGTCTCTTTCAAGAGCAGAACTTCGATACCTCACCTTCCCCCCTCCAGCACCTCCCTCACCCTACCCCGAAACTCCTCCACCCCCCCCGCATTCTCGATCCGCAGATCCGCCGCCCGGATCGCCTCGCCCATCCCCCAGGAGAGCTCCCGGGCATCCCGGTCGGCGACGGCCTTTGCGAGGTCGCGGTCGTTTGCATCGTCGGACCTCCCCCGGGAGGCTATGCGGGCGAGGCGGATCTCGTCGGGGACGAACACCTCGACGAGTTCGAAGTCATCGGAGCTTTCTCTGAAGAGCTCCACCTCGGATCTGCTCCTGATCCCCTCGACTACAACGACGGGGGCGCCGGTGGCCCGGATCTTCGCCAGGCACCTTGTTGCGATAGCATCGGGGCCCTCTTTATCTCTGAGATCGTTTCCAACATTCCCCAGGTTTCGATCGGTGGGTTCCAGGCCCCGCCGGGCCGCCTCCTCCCGGATGACATCCCCCATGACCACGACGGGTATATCCATCTCCCGGGCGACATCAGCGGCCGCCGACTTGCCCGAGCCGGGCATTCCCACAAAGGCTATGATCTCCAACTCTGGTCACCCGTTTTATGATCTTGATCTTCTATCTTCGGATCTATCCGCATCACTGGATGAGGCTTTCGCAGCTGGCATATCTGGGATAGCTCCGTCTGGTAGGGGCTGGACCGGGAGGGGAGGGGCCCCTTCTTTACCGTGGCGTCGATCCCGCGCAGCTCCTTCATCGTCTGAGCCGCGATTGTGAGCAGCTTTATGGGAACCGGGTCGAAGGGCCTCTCCCCTTCGCTGGGGAGCCCCTGCTGGAGGGTGATCGCCCCGATCCCAAGCTCCCGGAGGAGCTCTGCGATCTCCAACAGGCCGTCAATGGAGGGCATGTTGGGAAAGACCGTCGTCCTCACCTCCAGGGGAACTTTCGCCTCCAGGCAGAGGCGGAGGCTCTCGGCGACCCGGGGCGCCACGCCCTTTCTTCCGGTAGCCCTCTCGTACTCGGGGTCCTTAAGCTCCTCCTTGACGTCGAGGAAGACTATATCGATCAATCCATCATCTATCAGAGAGGCGAGCCGATCCGGATAGTAGCCGGAGGTCTCCACCCCGACGAGAAGGCCCTTCTCTTTCGCGTGGGACGATATCGCCCGGCAGGCGTCGAGCTGGATGAGGGGCTCGCCGCCGGAGAGGATCAGGGCGCTGATGAAAGGCTCGGCCTCGTCGATCTTATTTTTAATTCTCTCTATATCTTCCAGCTCCTCTCCGGACTGGAGGTGGGCGTTGTGGCAGTGGGGGCAGCGGAGGGGGCAGCCCCTCATGAAGATGACAGCCGAGGAGACCCCCGTCCAGTCCAGGGTCGAGAGGGGGACGACCCCTCCGAAATTCACCTTCATCTACAATCCCGATCGTCTTCCGGGAGGATCGTCCCGGAGGTCTGAGGTCTCGCCTCGATGTCGGTTATGAGCTACCATCCCTTTCCCCGTACCGGAGCTGCGAGAAGACCTTCTCGGCGATCCTCGGTCCGAGGATCTCGGCGATATCGGGCTCTTTCGCCCCCCTCAGCTTATCGAGGCTGGTGTAGCCGGCCCGGTGGAGCTTTCTAGCCCTCACCCTCCCGACCCCCTTCAGGTCCAGGAGGCTCAGCAGGTCGGGTCCGGCGCCGTAGTGGACCCTCTTCTCCAGCTGGTATATCCTGAAGGTGGCCCCCAGGTCGAGGTGCTCGGAGAGGCGGCCTGCCGAATGGATCAGCCACTCGGCGGTCTCGGCGACCCTCCTGATGTCGCCGGGGCCGACCCGAAACCGGTCGGCTATCCTCTCCTCCTCCTCTTCCGATATCCAGTCGAGGAGGAGGGCTGCCGTCTTCGCCTCCCTCATCATCCAGTCGAAGTTCTCCTCGGGACATAGCTCGCCGTAGTGCTGGTGGATGAACTCCTCGATCCATCCGTCTGACGTCTGAACGTAGAGGGTGTCCATATCCGGGGTCATGGTGATGAGGTGGAGGATCGTCAGGTCTGTTATCTTCTCCTTCGTCCGGAGGTTGTCGACGACGATCCTGGCGGTGAGGGGGTCGATGTAGAGCCTCGATACCAGCTCTCCGAGGGGGGTCGGCCGGAGGTCCTCCTCCATCATCCCGCTCTCGATGAGAAAGGAGAGGACCTTCTCGATGGTGGCGTCCAGGTGCCAGGCGTCCTGCTGGTGGGCGTAGAAGGTGGAGGAGATGAACCTCTTCAGGTCGTCGGCGTTCTCTGCAAAGCCCGTCGCCATGGTGGAGAGGAGGTGGGTCCTGAGGGCCGGCTCCATGGCGAGCTTCGAGAATATCTCCTCCGGCTCGCCCTGGACGTAATGTTCGAGGAGGTCCCTCGTCTCCGCCTCGTTCTTGGCCATCAGGAACGCCTCTCCCCGGGGGTCGAGGCCGGGCCTGCCGGCGCGGCCGGCCATCTGCCGGTACTCCATGACGGGTATCGCCACCATCCCCCTCGCCCCCTGATACCTCTTGTAGCTTCTTATGAGGACCCTCCTCGCCGGGAGGTTCAGCCCCGCGGCGAGGGTCGGTGTCGATGCTATCGCCCTGATCTGCCCGGATCGAAAACCCCGCTCGACGATCGCCCTCTGCTCTGAGAGGAGGCCGGCGTGGTGGAAGGCTACGCCGGACCTGACCGACTCGGCGAGCCTTCGGGCCGTATCGCTCTCCCCCGTAGCCAAGATCTTCTCAGATAGCCGGGTTAGGCTCCGGGCCTTCTCCCGCCGGGAGACGTTTTTTGCAAGCTTAGATGCCGTCGCCTCGGCGTTTCGCCGGCTGCTCTCGAAGATCAGGATCTGGCCTCCCTGGTTCATGGTGTCCTCGATGAGGTCGATGAGGTCGTCCCCATGGGACGGGATCGAGACCTTCTCACCGGGGAAGTGGAGGACGCCGTCGCAGATCACCCCCTCCTTCAGCTCCACCGGCCTCCACCGGCTCTCGACGAGATCGGCGTTGAGCCAGGAGGCCACCTCCCGGGCGTTGGCCACCGTCGCGGAGAGCCCCAGAATCTGGATATTCGGGTTGAGGTTCAGAAGCTTCGTCATCGTCATCTCCAGGGTCGGCCCCCGATCGGTAGAGTCGAGGAGGTGGATCTCGTCGACGACCAAAACAGAGAGGTCCCGGATCCAGCGGGCGCCGTTCCTGATGAGGGAGTCGGCCTTCTCCGAGGTGGCGACGACGATCTGATTTCTTCCCAGGTACTCATCTCGCCGCTCCATATCGCCGCTGGAGAGGCCAACGCTGACGCCCAGATCGGAGAATCGAGAGAAGGCTTCATGCTTCTCCGAGGCGAGGGCTCGCAGCGGCACGATGTAGAGGGACCTGCCCCCCGAAAGGGCGGCCTTAAGCATCGCCAGCTCCGCCAGCATCGTCTTTCCTGCGGCGGTGGGCACCGATACCAGTAGGCTCTTCCCCTCAAGAAGCCCCCTCTCCACCGCCTCGGCCTGGGGCGGATACAGCTCTCTTATCCCCTCTTTCTTATACAGTTCCAGAACCTCCCCGGGGAGCCAGGGGGCCAGGTCTTCGATCTCGAGCATCGACTCCTCTACACTTATATACAACGTGACAGCTACTATCTCGCGGCAGATGCCGCCCCGAGATCCTGTTCAGATACCGGCAGAGGCGGCGTCGTTCATGTATACCGCTGATGGAGATAATATTCCATGTACTCTGATCGGATAAAATCCCTCCCACCGTACCCCTTCGCCGCCATCGACAGGGCGAAGCTTGCGGCCCGGAAGAAAGGGGTGGACGTCATCGACCTGGGGGTAGGAGACCCGGACCTCCCCACCCCGCAAATAATTATCGAAGCCCTCTGCAACGCTGCTAAGGACCCCCAGAACCACCGATACCCCTCCTACGAGGGGAAGATCGAGTTTAGGACCGCTGTATCTGAATGGTACAAGGAGACCTTCGGCGTCGACCTCGACCCCGAGTCGGAGGTTCTGGCCCTCATCGGCTCCAAAGAGGGGATCGCCCACGGACCCCTGGCCTTCCTCAACCCCGGAAACCTCGCCCTCGTCCCCGACCCCGCCTACCCGGTATACAAGACCGCCGTCGAGTTCGCCGGGGGCGTCCCCGTCATCCTCCCCCTGAAGAGGGAGAACGGTTTTCTTCCGGACCTGGACGCCATAACCTCCGATGTCGCCCGGAAGGCGAGGCTGATCTTCCTAAACTATCCGAACAACCCCACGGGAGCCTGTGCCGACCTCGGATTCTTCAAGAAGCTGGTGGACTTCGCGACGGATAACAACCTCATCGTCCTCCACGACAACCCCTACTCAGAGGTCTACTTCGGCGATGGGAGGCCTCCATCGATCCTCGAGGTGGAGGGGGCGCGGGAGGTGGCCGTCGAGTTTCACTCCCTATCCAAGACCTGCAACATGACCGGCTGGAGGGCGGGGTTCGTCGTCGGAAACGAAGAGATCGTCCAGGGGATAGGAAACGTCAAGAGCAACATAGATTCAGGAAACTTCGGCGCCGTCCAAGACGCCGGGATCGTCGCCCTCCGAAGATCAAGGGAGATCGCCGCCGGTATGAGGGAGACCTATAGGGAGAGGGTGGAACTCCTCTATTCGGGGCTAAAGAAGATCGGCCTGGAGGTGGAGAAGCCCGAGGCGACCTTCTACCTCTGGGCCTGGACCGGAGGCAGATCGAAGGAGTACACGAGAAAGCTGATAGATAAGCTCGGGATCGTGGCGACCCCCGGCGTCGGCTTCGGCGACTACGGCGAGGGTTACGTCCGGTTCTCCGTCACCCAGCCGACAGAGAGGATCGCCGAGGCGGTGGAGAGGATGGAGAGGATGGTGGCAGAGGAGAGGTCCCTCTGACGGGATGGGGAGGATATCGATTTGCTCGATGATTATTCTGCCTCAAAGATCGAATCGAAGTGGCAGCAAAAGTGGTCGGAAGAAGGCGTCTTCTCAGCGGAGCCCAAAGATGAGAAGAAGTTCTTCATAACCATACCCTACCCTTACCTCAACGGAAACCTCCACGCCGGCCACACGCGAACCTTCACCATCGGCGACGTCATCGCCCGCTATCGAAGGATGAAGGGCGAGAACGTCCTCTTCCCCATGGGCTTTCACGTCACCGGGACGCCCATCGTCGGCCTCAGCGAGCTTGTGAAGAACCGTGACCCAGAGATCGAGAAGGTCTACACCGAGCACCACGACATACCCCCGGAGGTCTTCGCCACCCTCATCACCCCCCAGGCGATAGTAGACTACTTCAGCAGGGAGTCGAGGTCGGCGATGGAGTCGATCGGCTACTCCATCGACTGGAGGCGGGAGTTCACGACGACCGACCCCGCCTATAAGAAGTTCATCGAGTGGCAGTACTACATCCTCCGGGACCTCGGTTACGTCACCAAGGGAAGCCACCCCGTCCGATGGTGTCCCAACGACGAAAACCCCGTCGAAGATCACGACATCCTCAAGGGGGAGGAGGCGACGATCATAGAGTTCGCCCTGATAAAGTTCAGCTTCGGCGACAGAATACTCCCCTGCGCCACCCTCCGCCCCGAGACGGTCTTCGGGGTCACCAACCTCTGGGTCAACCCCGAGGTCATCCACGCCGTGGCCAAGGTCGGCGATGAGACCTGGATCGTCAGTCCCGAGGCCTTCGAGAAGCTCACCTTCACCGATAGAGTGGTGGAGAGGATCGGGGAGGTGAAGGGGAGCGACCTCATCGGTGAGATGGTGACAAACACCCTAACAGGAGACGAGATCCTGATCCTTCCGGCCACCTTCGTCGATCCCGACAACGGGAGCGGGATCGTCATGTCCGTGCCGGCTCACGCCCCGTATGACTATCTGGCGCTGAAGGATCTATATGACAAGGACCTCAGCGGCTACGGCGTCGACCAAGATATCCGAGATATCGAGTTCATCTCCCTCATCGAGGTCTCCGACTACGGTGAGTTTCCCGCCGTCGAGGTATCCGAGGAGCTGGGCGTCGTCGACCAGAACGACCCCCGGGCTGAGGAAGCTACAAAGCTCGTCTACCGGCGGGAGTATCACAGCGGCGTCCTCAAGGAGAGGACGGGAAAGTACGCCGGGACCGCCGTCTCCAAGATCAAAGACCGGCTCCTGGCAGACCTCATAGACGGAAACGTCGCCGAGGTCTTCTATGAGTTCAGCGAGACCCCCGTCATATGCAGGTGCGGGACCCGTTGCGTCGTCAATATGGTGAAAGATCAGTGGTTCCTCAACTACTCCGACCCCGAGTGGAAGGGGCGGGTCCTCGACTGCCTGGCAGAGATGAGGCTCATCCCCGAGGAGATCAGGACCGAGTTTGAGAACAAGATAGACTGGCTGAAGGAGAAGGCCTGTGCCAGGAGGAAGGGGCTGGGGACGAACCTGCCGTGGGATAAGGAGTGGCTGATCGAATCTTTGGGCGACTCCACCATCTACATGTCCTACTACATCCTGGCCAAGTACGTCAACGCCGGCCTGAAGATCGACCGTCTCGCCCCCGAGTTCTTCGACTTCATATTCCTCGGGAAGGGCGACGCCGCCAGGGCCGCCGAGCTCTCGGGGATACCCGTCGAGACAGTCCGGGATATCCGGTCGGACTTCGAGTACTGGTACCCTGTGGACCTGCGCTCCTCCGGAAAAGACCTGGTCGCAAACCACCTCCTCTTCTTCCTCTACCACCATGTAGCCATATACCCGCCCAATCTCTGGCCGAGGGCGATGGCGGTCAACGGCTTCGTCTCCCTGGAGGGAAAGAAGATGTCCAAGTCCAAGGGGCCGCTTCTCACCCTCCGGCGGGCCGTCGAGGCCAACGGTGCCGATGTCACGCGGCTCTACATCCTCTCGAACGCCGAGCACACCCAGGACGCCGACTGGCGAAACGACGGCGTCGAGGCGACGAGACAGCAGGTGCTCCGGTTCTACAACCTGGCGAGGGAGATCATCGCCGACGGTCAGATCGACCAGGAGGCAAAGCCTGAGCTGATCGACCGGTGGATGGAGAGCCAGCTCGCAAGAAGGATAACCGAGACTACAGAGGCGCTGGAGGCGGTCCAGACGAGGAGGGCGGTTCAGAGCGCCTTCTACCACATGATAAACGACATCCGGTGGTACCAGAGGCGGGGCGGCAAAAACCGGCTCCGGTCCGTCCTAGACGTCTGGGTGAGGCTGATGGCCCCGTTCACCCCCCACGTCTGCGAGGAGATATGGGAGGAGATGGCTGGCGTTGAGGCGAGGGCCTTCGATAAGGATGCGTACATCTCCCGGGCTAAGTGGCCCGAGGCCGACCCCGCCAGAATCGACCTCGAGGCGGAGATGGCCGAGGACCTCCTGGAGAGGACCCTATCCGACGTGGAGGAGATTTTAAGGGTCACAAACCGGGCACCCAATAAGATCACCCTCTTCACCACGCCCTCCTGGAAGAGGGCGATGCTGAAGGTCGCCCTCGACCAGAAGGATGCCGGAAGCCTCGACGTCGGCTCCATCATTAAGAAGGCGATGGCTCTCCCCGAGGTAGCCAGCCAGAAGAAAGAGGCGCCCAAATATGCTCAGAGGCTTATGAAAGGGGCCCACGCCATGACCTCCGACCCGCTAAATATTGACGAGCTCGCCACCCTCTCCCAGGAGGAAAGGTACCTCGCGAAGGCCTTTGGCTGTCCTGTAGAGATCAGGTCGGCGGACGAGCCCGGCGACGACCCGATGAAGAAGAGCAGGAACGCAGAGCCGGGAAGGCCCGCGATCTTCATCGAGTGAAGGTGGAGGCTCCGGACCGGCCGGGGATCCGGAGCCTAAGGGAATATTTTATTGGATATTCTGCAGTCTGCGGGGGGTACCTTTGAGTATGCGGCGGAACGGATTTCTGATCTCCTGGAGGCTATGAGATGGAAGGCGGCAGAAGAGCCCTCATCGTCGTGGATGTACAGAACAACTTCTGTCCGGGGGGGCCCTCCAGATCAAAGATGGCGACTCGATAATCCCTCTTATATTGAGAAAAGGGATGAATCCCCTGGTCGATTCATATTCTGCATTCATTGAAAACGACAGATATACTCAAACCGGTCTTGCTGGGTACGATCCGTCCAGCCTCAACGACGCCATTGACCGGGTCGTCGCCAGCCTCGATCCGTCGGTGGAACTCCTCAGCTTCGGCGAGCCGCTCCACGGCCGGGAGGAGGTCCTCATCTTCGACAAACCGGCCAAAACCCATCTGTATCGGGATCGTTGAGCTTCTCGGGGTCGCCGAAGGAACGTATATGCTGGGTCGGAATAGAGAAATAAGGAAAATTTTTTAGTAGCTTCCCCGGAGGGAAGTCGGACCTCTGGCACGCACCGCCAATTCGTCTCTATTATCCTATATCAAGCCCTGCAAAGCCCCTATCCGACCACCAGCGAATACCTGATCTGAGAGAAGGACCCGAGAGGGTAACTGTAGAACGGGTACTGGTGATAGTACGGGTAGTAATAATACCAGTTATAATAGTAGCTGCCCGGGTAGTAGTACGTGTAATAGTAGCTGCTCGGGTAGTAATAACTGTAGGGGTAATAATATCGGCTGTAATACGAATCGAAGGTCCAGGGAGAGAGCCAGTCAGAGGAAGGATGCTTCCAATGTGACGACTTCTTTGAGGGCCCCCAATCTCGATCACCCGAAGCTTCGGCTGCCGCCATAGTGCAGAGCAAAACCATCGCCAATAGAGTAAGGACGATTATTGGTCTAATGACTAACACCCCACAAATTAGGGGCGGCCGAAGTATTTAATCATATTGCTCATCTCAATCTCTTTCGGGAGTAGCAGGACTGGTTGCTGCTTTCAGTGACATCTCCATTGAAAGGACCCCGAGCCCGAACCGCATAAGTCCACAACCATGGGCGATCACTGATTGAGCCGATGGCGGAGGATAAAAATAAGTCAATATTTATATACGGATATCCATCAGGTTTATGTCAGACTAATATTATAATGTAGCGAGAATTCGATTGTGCTTTATAAATTCACCTAGAGATCTGGTTCAACGATTCGAAGATGGTGGGGCCACGGCGATTTGAACGCCGGTTACAGGACCCCCAGTCCTGTGGGATACCAGGCTACCCTATGGCCCCGCTGCGGATTCCTGGATGCAGATCACCCATATAAAGGTTATCGCCAAGACCCGGGGGTCCTGGCGCCGATGTCCACCATCCAAAGGCCGCATAAGACCATTAAGCCATTGACGCAGAAGGCTACAGGGTTGAAGGCGTTCGGGACTATGGTGAAGAGAAATATTCCCGTCGCCACGGTTCCAAGGCCGACCAGGACGACTCCTGCCCGGGACGATATCAAGGTGTAGAGGATCCCCACCGAAATCAGAACCATCCCCACCAGGATCAGAGGGTCGGGGGGGAGAGTTGTAGGAAACATACCCGGAAATTTCCCGCCCTTTACTTATAAGTTGCCGTCGTCGCCTCAGGAGACGCCGCCGTCTCGCCGCCGAGGAGCCCCTTGCGCCGCCTGTTTACCGGATGGGCTTCCAAGATCTTCCCAAGAAGAGGATCTACATGGACCATGCCGCCACCACCCCTCCGGCGCCGGAGGTGATCGGTGCGATGTCTGCTGCCAATAGCGGAGATCTTCGGGAACGCCTCCAGCCTCCACCAGCCGGCTCTGGAGGAGGCGCGGGAGCGGGTGGCCGGGCTCATCGGAGCCGAGGCGGAAGAGGTCTACTTCACCAGCGGTGGGACCGAGTCGGAGAACATGGCGATAAGGGGCGCCGACCTGGCGAACCGCGACCGAGGAAAACAGATCATCACCACCACCATCGACCTTAAGCCCAGGAGGTCCACGGATCCATGGGGATTACCCTGGGGCGGGAGAAGACTTAAGAGGAGATCCTTCCCGTCGGAAGAGCGATCGCTGAGGTTACATAGAGCCTATGGTAGATGTCGCACAATAGGAGATCTTAAGGGGCGATCCTGATAGTATGGTCTGCGGGGGTGGTTCTCACCCGAACCCTGTACGAGCTTGAAGCCCGTCTCACTCCTCTTCCTGGCCGGACCGGACGATCACCGCCGGACCCCGGCGCAGCTCCATCATCTCCTCCGGCGAGAGGACGGCCCTTCCGGTGGCGATGAGCCTCCCGTCCTCGTCGACGACCAGCACCTCCTCCCCGGCCCTTATATCGGGGTCTACGGAGACGACGTGTTTTGCGAAGGCGGTTCCGCCCCTGGCTACGTAAGGGGCCACGTCGTTTTGGACGACGACCCGCTGCTTTGGCGAAGGAAGAAAGTCGTAGAGGAGCTCGGCTCCCAGGGAGCTCAAGGTGAGGAGGCCGTCCCTCGCCCTCACCGTCGCTGTCCTCTCGCCGTCCCGGTAAAGGTGCCTAAGCCTCCCGGTATTCGATAGCATGAAGGTGGTATCTTCCCCAAATAGGGCGCGACCGCAGCCGCGGCCGAACTGAAGGTCGGCTATCATCCTCGCCCGTTTTAGCATCAGATCCTACTCTTCCCCCATGGCTTGAAAAGGCTGACGGAACGGCTGGGGTCCTGGGAGGCCCCCGCCCCAAATACCACCATAACCTATTTTGCCCCCGAGGAAGTCCTCTCTCGAAGATCGTTTACCGGTGATTTGATTGAACTTCCTGGATGATGCTGATCCCGAGATCGCCTCCGCCATAAATGACGAGCTGGAGCGACAGAGAAACGGCCTGGAGCTGATCGCCGCCGAGAACTTCACCAGCCCCGCGGTGATGGAGGCCTACAACAACGTGATGACGAACAAATACGCCGAGGGTTACCCCGGAAAAAGGTACTACGGCGGCTGCACCTTCGTCGACGTCGCCGAGAACCTGGCCAGGGACCGGTGTCGGGCTCTATTCGGCGCAGAGCACGTCAACGTCCAGCCCCACAGCGGCTCCCAGGCGAATATGGCCGTCTACCTTGCCCTCCTCAAGCCCGGGGATACCGTCATGGGCATGGCCCTCGACCACGGTGGCCACCTCTCCCACGGAAGCCCCGTCAACTTCTCCGGCAAGATCTACAACGTAGTCCACTACGGCGTCAACAAAGAGACGGAGATGCTCGACTACGCCGAGATTCTGGATATCGCAAGAGACTGCTCACCGAAGATGATCGTCACCGGCGCCTCGGCCTACCCCCGGACCATCGACTTCGCTGCCCTCCGGGAGATCGCCGACGAGGTGGGAGCCTACCTGATGGCTGATATCGCCCACATCGCGGGGCTTGTCGCCGCCGGCGTCCATCCATCACCGATACCCCACGCCGACGTGGTAACAACCACTACCCACAAGACCCTGAGAGGACCGAGGGGCGGCGTCGTCATGTGCAGGCAGGAGATCGCCCCCGCCATCGACAGGGCGGTCTTTCCGGGGGTCCAGGGAGGCCCCCTGATGCACGTAATAGCCGCCAAGGCCGTCGGCTTCAAGGAGGCGTTGACCCCTCAGTTCAGGAGCTACCAGGAGCAGATCGTCAAGAACGCCGCCGTCGTTGCGAAGACCCTCCTCGATCAGAACTTCGAGCTCGTATCTGGGGGGACCGACAACCACCTGATGCTCCTCAAGCTCCTTAAGATGCCCTACTCAGGAAAAGACGCCGAGGCTGCCCTGGAGCGGGCGATGATCACCCTCAACAAGAACACCATACCCTTCGACCCCACCTCCCCCTTCATCACCAGCGGTATCAGGATAGGGACCCCGGCGGTCACCACCCGGGGGATGAAGGAGAAAGAGATGGTCCAGATCGCGAATATGATCGGATCGGTACTCAGGAATATCGACGATGAGATCGTCATCGCCAGAGTAAGAGACGAGGTGGCCGAGCTTTGTCGCGGTTTCCCCCTATATCCGGAACTGGGACGATCATAGACGGCAAAGCCCTCGCCTCGGAGATGGAGGCGGAGACGATGGCCCGCGTCGAGAAGCTCGCCGCCATCGGCAGAAAGCCCGGCCTTGCGACGATCATAGTCGGTGAGAACCCCGCCTCTGCGATGTACGTCAGGATAAAGCACTCCGCATGCGACCGGGTCGGGATAAGGTCTCAGAACGTCCACCTTCCTGAGGATGCGAAGATCGATGAGATCCTCGATACTATAAGGGGCTTGAACGCGAGGGAGGATGTAAACGGCATCCTCCTCCAGCTACCCCTCCCCCAGGGGCTCGACCCCGCGCGTCCCATGGCGGCCATCGATCCTGAAAAAGACGTCGACGGCTTCCATCCCCTCAACATGGGCGCTCTCCTGGCCGGAGCGGAGAGGCTCGTCCCCTGCACCCCGAAGGGGATCGTCTGGGCCCTCGAGCGGCTCGGCGTCGAATTGGAGGGGAAGGAGGCGGTGATCGTCGGCCACAGCAACGTCGTCGGAAAGCCTCTTGCGGCGATGATGCTCAACAGGAACGCCACCGTCACCGTCTGCCACGTCTTTACGAAAGATCTCGCCGCCCACACCCGGAACGCCGAGGTGCTGGTGGTGGCGGCGGGGGTCCCCGGTCTCATCCGGGGGGATATGGTCCGGCCCGGAGCCTACGTCTTCGACGTCGGGATAAACCGGGTCGGCGACAGGACCGTGGGGGACGTGGAGTTCGACGAGGTCATCAAGGTGGCGGCGGCGGTCACCCCCGTCCCCGGAGGGGTGGGACCCCTCACCGTCTCGATGCTTATGAGCCAGACGGCGGATGCTGCCGAGATCCAAATGGGCTCGGAAGAGAGATGAAGAGAGGGGGATCTGCGGATGTCTCTGGTGGTGGCCTATTGCGGGAAGAGTAGAGCGGTGATGGGGGGCGACCGGCGGAGCATCTCCTTCTTCGGGGAGACGGGGGCCCTGGAGGAGGAGCTCTACGGCGGCAAGATCAGGACCGAAGAGGATCTGCGGAAGAGGTCAGAGGAGCTCGGCTCCAAGATCGCCATCAACGACGGCCGCGAGAAGGTCTGGAGGAGGGAGGGGGTCCTGGCAGGGGAGGTGACGGAGCTCTCCCTCGATAGGCAGAGGAGGAGGAGGGTCTACGCCGTCCCCGGTGGGTATCTCCTCGTCGAGATAGATGGCCGGAAGGCAGAGATCACAAAGAGGGGTACGTCGACATTGATCATCCTCGGCAACAGGTTCACAAGAGATCTGGCATTCCAGCGGCTCGGTTCCTGCGGAAAGCCGCCTGACGAGGCATCTTTTAAGGCCCTCTACAAGGAGGTGGGGAGGGCGACCGCCTCTGTCAGCCCCGACTTCACCATCCTCACCACCGAAGGAAAGAAACCTGACCCGCAGGCGGCCCTCCTCCGGGCTCTGAGAGAGGACTGCGAGGAAGGAGGATGGGAGCTCTGCGGTCTTCTGTGATCCTCGCCGGGGGCGCCGGAAGGAGGATCGGCTCCCAGAAGGCGTTCCTCGAATTTTTCGGCGTGACGATGATAGAGAGGACCGTCGAGGTCGTCGGCGAGGTGGCGGACGAGGTGGTGGTGGTGGCGAGGGACGACGATCAGGCCGAGAGGCTGAGGAAGGTAGTCCCCGGGGCGAGGGTCGTCGCCCACCCCTGT
>JARFPK010000024.1 GCA_029167045.1 Candidatus Methanocrinis natronophilus | reverse complement strand
GGAAGGCTACGGTCGCCGAGTCGAGGCCGCCGGAGAGGCCCAGGACCGCTCCTTTCGCCCCGGCCGCCTCGACCCGATCCCTGATGAAATTCACGATGAGGTTTTCGGCATCTTCTTTGGCCATCTATTACGGGTATGGGACTCTCAAATAAAGTACTTTTTCTGCACAACCTTTATGTTCGATAAGCTGGTGGGGAAGAGCAGAAACTAGACGAGGAATTCGTGTTATGCGACTTTCGATGGACTTGGAACTGCAGGACATACCGGGACAGCTGATGCAGTCCCTCGAACCGTTCAAGAAGTACAAGGGGAATATAATCAGCGTCGTCCATCACCGAGATCGCAAAACTCCCCGGGGGACGGTCCCGGTCCAGATCGTCTTCGAGATCGATCCGTCAAATATCGAGAACATCAAAAGGCACCTGGAGGAGAACGGGATCGTGGTGGTCCGGGCCGGAGAAGACCGGTTCATCGAGGAGATATCCGTCCTCCTCATCGGCCACGTCCTCCACAGCGACCTCGGAGATACCATCAACCGGATCGATTCCACCGGCTTTGCGGAGGTGGAGGACCTCTCGCTGCGGATGCCGGGGATCGAAGAGCCCTCCTCCGCCTACCTGAGGATCCGGGCTACGGGCAAAGAGGAGATAGGAAAGTCCCTATCCATCCTCCGCCATGTGGGGGCAGAGAAAGATCTCCTGGTGATAGAACCTATCGAGGCTGAGAAGATATGAAAGAGGTGAGGATATCTCTGGTGGGGTTCGGGGTAGTCGGCCACGGCGTTCTGGAGGTCGTGAGGCGGAAATGGGAGGCTCTGAGGAGCCTGGGGCTGGACATGAAGGTCGTCTCCGTCTCCGACATAAATGGAACCCTCTTCGACGAGACGGGGATAGACCCCCAGAGGCTCCACGCGGCTAAGACCCTGGAGGGGATAGCAAACCTCGATATCATCGGGAAGGAGGCGATTCAGGAGGTAGACTCCGACCTGGTGGTGGAGGTGACCCCCACCAACATCGTCCACGGCCAGCCCGGCCTCGGCCACATCGAGGAGGCGCTCTCTTCGGGAAAGCACGTCGTCACCTCCAACAAGGGGCCTCTTGTAGTCGCCTTCAATCATCTCAGGGGGGTGGCCCAGGAGAACGGCGTGATGCTCAAGTACGAGGCGACCGTCGGGGGGACGATGCCCCTCATCAGCCTCATCGAGAAGAACCTGGTGGGAAACGAGATCCTCGGCATAAGGGGGATCTTCAACGGTACCTGTAACTACATCCTGACGAGGATGATGGAGGAGAAGTACACCTACAGCTACGCTCTCACAGAGGCCCAGGACCTCGGGATCGCCGAGGCCGACCCCGCCTACGACGTCGACGGGATAGACACCGCCGGAAAGGTAGTCATCCTCGCCAACTCCATCTTCGGTATGAGCGCGAGGTACGAAGACGTCTCCGTAACCGGTATCAGAGATATAACCCCCGAGGCGCTCAACCTAGCCTGGGAGAGGGGCTACCACATCAAGCTGATAGGCGAGGTCCCCTCGCTGACGGTGAAGCCGATGCTCGTTCCCCGGAGGAGCCCCCTCGCCGTCGGCGGGACCCTCAACGTCGCCTCCATCGAGACCGACCTCTCGGGGACTATCACCGTCACCGGCTTGGGCGCAGGCTCCATTGAGACCGCCAGCGCCATCGTCTCCGACATCGTCAGCATCTACACCTCAAGGCAGGTAGACGGCTGAATTCTGGACCATGACCAGCTTTCTAGGCTTCGCAGAGCTCTGCAAGAAGATCGAGGAGATCAGCGGCTCCATCGAGAAGACCGACCTCCTCGCCTCCTTCCTCTCGGATCTGGACGGTGCCGAGCTCTCGGTCGTCCCCTCTTTTGTCACCGGCTCGGTCTTCCCTGCCAGCTCCAAGCACCTCCTGGGAGTGGGGCCTTCCACCCTCTACGACGCCCTCGCCAAGGCGGGCGGTTCTTCGACGAAAGAGATCCAGGATATCCTCCGGAGGACCGGGGATGTGGGGGCCGTCGCTGCTGAGGTGGTGGCAAAGGGGAGGCCCTCCACCCTCTCGTCCTTCATCGGAGGCGATAGCCTCTCGATCCTGGACGTATATTCGAGGTTTCTGGAGATCGCCCGGGCCTCGGGGAAGAGGAGTCAGGGAGTAAAGATGAAGCACCTGCGATATCTCTTCGCAGAGGCGGGGCCCCTGGAAGCGAGGTACATAGCGAGGCTCGCCCTGGAGGATATGAGGATAGGAGTAGGGGAGGGGATCGTAAGAGACGCCATCGCCAAGGCCTTCGCCGCTTCCCCCGACGACGTGGAACGGGGCTACAACTTCACAGGAGACCTGGGGCTCGTCGCCCGGAGAGCGAAGGAGGGGAGGCTCTTTGAGCTGAAGGCGGAGATCGGAAGGCCCATCAAGATGATGCTCGCCACCATCGGGGCTGACATACCCGGATCCCTCGCCGAGATGGGGACGGCGGCCGTCGAGTGGAAGTTCGACGGGTCGAGGGTCCAGATCCACAAGAGGGGAGACGAAATAGAGATCTTCTCCCGGCGGCTTGAGAGGGTCACCGGATCCCTTCCCGAGATCGTATCCTTCGTCAGGGAAGGCGTCCGGGCAGAGTCCGCCATCCTCGACGGAGAGGCGGTGGCCAGGGGCGAGGACGGAAGGCCGCTCCCCTTCCAAGAGATCCTGAAGCGTTTCCGCAGGAAGTACAAGGTAGAGAGGACGGCAAGACTGATCCCCCTGGAGCTCTTCCTCTTCGACATAGTCTACCTCGGCGGCCGATCTCTCATCGACGAGCCGCTCCGGGAGAGGAGGAGGCTTTTGGAGGAGGTGGCCGATCCGAAGATCCTGGCAGCCCAGATGGTGACCTGCGACCCCGAGGTGGTCGCCGGGATCTATCAGGAGGCGATAGTCGCTGGCCACGAAGGGGTGATGCTCAAAAGCCCAGCCTCCCCATATGCTGCGGGCAAGAGGGGGAAGAACTGGGTGAAGATCAAGCCGGTGATGGAGACCCTCGACCTCGTCGTCGTCGGCGCCCGGTGGGGGGAGGGGAGGAGGGCTACATACCTAGGCTCCTTCAGGCTCGCCTCCCCGGACCCGGATACGGGCCGTCTCGAAGATGTGGGGTGGGTCGCCACGGGGATCAACGACGAGATGCTGGCGGAGCTGACGGACCTCTTCCGCGACCTGGTCCTCGTCTCCGGGGAGGGGATGGAGGTGGAGGTGAAGCCGGAGGTGATCTTCGAGGTGGCCTTCGAAGAGATACAGAAGAGCAAGAGCTACTCCTCGGGGTACGCCCTGAGGTTTCCCAGGCTCGCCCGGGTGAGGGACGACAAGGCCCTCGAAGAGGCGGACTCCCTGGAGAGGGTGGCTTCCCTTTACGCCACCCAGAGGGGGAGGGACGGCCCCGGATCGGGCTAGATCTGTCAGATGGAGAAGGAGTTGTTCGGTTTGTTGTTCAAGAAGCTCAGTGAGGTGGTTGAAGAGGAGGTTTCTGCCCTCCTATCGAGGGGCATAGACGTCCAGTCCGTCATGCCGGCGGTGGTGGAGATAGTAAACGACGTCCAGGAGAGAGGGGATAGGGCTCTCTGTGACCAGACTGAGAGGTTCGACGGCGTCCGGGTCGGCAGGTTTAGGGTAAGCGATGACGAGATCGATAAGGCCGCTGAAAAGGTCCCTGAGAAGCTTAAGAAGGCCCTGGAGATCGCTGTCGAGAACATCGCCGCCTTCCACCACCAGGAGCTCGACCGGGACTTCTGGATGACGGAGACCTCCCCCGGAGCGATGGCAGGCCAGATGATAGTACCCCTCGACTCGGCGGGAGCCTACGTCCCCGGTGGCAGGGCCGCCTACCCCAGCTCCGCCCTGATGACCGTCGTCCCAGCGAAGGTCGCCGGGGTGGATCGGGTCATCGTCTGCACCCCGCCTGGAAAGGATGGACTGGTCGATCCCCTCACCTTGGCGGCGGCCAAGATGGCGGGGGCGGACGAGATCTACCGGGTCGGAGGGGTCCAGGCGGTGGCGGCGATGGCCTTCGGGACGGAGACGATCCGGCCCGTCCAGAAGATCGTGGGGCCGGGGAACATCTACGTCACCGCCGCCAAGCTCCTCCTCCGCTCCACCGTCGAGATCGATATGCCGGCGGGGCCCAGCGAGGTTCTCATCATCGCCGACTATTCGGCGGAGCCGGAGGTCCTGGCATCGGATATGGTCGCCCAGGCGGAGCACGATCCCCAGTCGATATCGGTCCTCGTCACCGACGATCCGGATCTCGCCATAGCCACGAAGGCCGAGGTCGAGAGGCAGGCGAAGGGGGCAGACCGACGGGATATAGTGAGAAAGAGCCTCGAGAAGAGCGCCATCCTGACGGCGGGATCGATGGAGGAGGCGATAGGCTTCTCCAACAGCTTCGCCCCCGAGCACCTGGAGATCGTCGTAAGAGATCCCATGACGGTCTTGAGAGAGATCAGGAACGCCGGAAGCGTCTTCCTCGGGCCGTACACTCCGGTGGCCGCCGGAGACTACGCCAGCGGGACAAACCACGTCCTCCCAACGTCGGGGTACGCCAGGGTCTTCTCGGGGCTGAACGTCGACGCCTTCGTAAAGAAGATCACCGTCCAGCAGATCTCTAAAGAAGGCCTGCGGCTCTTATCCGACGCCATCACCCTCCTTGCCGAGGCCGAAGGCCTCTCGGCCCACGCCGAGTCGGTGAGAAAGAGGCTCGTGGAGAGGAAGCCGGAGTTCGTCTGAGATCTCCGGATAGGGCTTCCCTTTTTTTAAAGGATGGGCATCGACCGGGGCGGGGGAGGCGGAGCTCCGCCGCAAAATCCCCGGGTCTCAATCTTCCCATCTCTTTTGACCCCGCCTTTTTTAGAGCTTCACTTCTACACCTTCTCCAGGTCCGCTGAGAGGTCGCCGGTGAGGTCGAGGTCGAAGAAGTCTCCTTCTGCGGGGAGGGCCACGAAGACGTTGGTCGTCACGTCCAGGGCCACTTCGACGCCATCGACCCGCAGGTCGAGGATGTGGCCTCCTGCCGTCCGATCAAAGGTGATGAAGTGGAGGTGGCTTCCCGGGACGTTGATCCCCGCCGCGAACTGGGGGGTATAGAACCCGACGATGGTCACGGTGGCGTTCTCAAACTCAAAGACCGTCTGACGGGCGGTGACGTCGACGAGGAGGGGGTAGGGCCTCTCCTGGCCGGGGACGGATCTTGTCCTGACGTAGGGGAAGGTTCCGTCGATCCTGATGGCGTAGAAGGCGTTCTTCGACGGGAGGGAGGCCTCCAGGATCCCGACCAACTCCGTCAGGTTTGCCGCCTCCTCGATCAGGACCGTCTCGTCGTGGTCGAAGAAGGTGACGGAAGCGAAGGGGGTCGTCATATCGTCGGATACGGCGTAAGCGACGCCGTCTTCCTTCACCTGGTAGCAGACGCCGTCGAGGAGGATCATCTCCCCTGCGAGCTTATCGAAGGTACCTATGCCGAAGTCGCCCTTCTCCTTCAGTTCGCCCACGGAGAAGACGCCGTCGTAGACTGCCAGGAGGAGGGCGTCTATCGTCGATACCTGGAAGAGGATTTCGCGATCGCTGTATATAGAAAGTCCCGCCTCCCCGGAGGCTGCCGGGAGGGAGGCGAGGGTCGCGAGAATGAGGATCAGGGCTGAAAGGATAGGATATCGAGATATTCTCATGAGGATCACATCCGCAAGACGGGATCTTCTAATCTATGCCGTCTTAGGTTCACTAAGCCCTTAGCAGAAGATCCTCCGGCCAGGTCGGATGGACGGCCTCAGGGAAGGTGAGAGGTTGGGGCTCTTTAAGAGATCTTTCCATCCAAATCCGTCCGGCATCTAAACGGTTTCCTCGAAACGGCTTTATCGAAGGGGCGATCTCCCATGACCGGACGAAGATAGAGACGGGGCACCTGCTCCGCAGACGAACCAACTTCAAGGATGGTCATCATATTGAGAGAATACTTGCTCGGAAACGTCGCCATCGCCAAGGGCATCCTGGAGGCGGGGGCGGGGGTCGTCTCGGGATACCCCGGAACCCCCTCCTCGGAGATCGTGGTCCATCTCGCACCACTCGCAAAAGAGCATGGGATCCACGTCGAATGGTCTGTGAACGAGAAGGTGGCGATGGAGGTGGCGATCGGAGCATCCTGGACAGGTTGCCGGGCCGCCGTCACCATGAAGCACGTCGGCCTCAACGTGGCCGCGGACCCCTTCATGACCCTGGCTTATCTGGGGATCGGGGGTGGGATGGTGGTCATCTCCGCCGACGACCCCTTCTGCCACTCCTCTCAGAATGAACAGGATTCGAGGCGGTATGCAGCGTTCGCCCGGGTCCCCTGCCTCGACCCCGCAGACCCCCAAGAGGCGAGGGATATGACCCTGCGGGGCTTCAGCCTCTCGGAGGAGTTCGGCCTTCCGGTTATGCTGAGGCCGACGACGAGGATCTCCCACGCCAGGGCGACCGTCGATCTCGGCTCGCCGGTAGAGAGGAAGCCGAGCCCAGGCTTCGAGAAGAACCCCCCCCGGAGGGTCGCCCTCCCTGTCCACGCCCGCCCCCTCCACGCCGAACTACTGGATAAGCAGGCCGGGATCGAGGAGGCCCTCGCAAAAGAAGGGTGGAACCGGTCGCAGATGAGGGGCGAGGTTGGAGTCATAGGTTCGGGGATAGGGGGGCTCTACGCCGAGGAGGCGATCGCGGAGCTGGAGGCCCACGTCTCCCTCCTGAGGATAGGCGCCTACCCGATCCTGAGGGATACCGTAGGCGACTTCCTCGAAGAGGTGGACCGGATCCTGGTGGTGGAGGAGATGGACCCCGTCCTCGAGGAGTTCGTCGAGATGGTGGCAAAGGAGAGAAACCCCGGCGTCGAGATCCTGGGCAAGAGGTCAGGGACGATCCCCGCCGTCGGAGAGCTCGACCCCCTCACCGTCAGGAACGCCATCGCTCGCATGATGGGCCTTCAGCAGAGGGTCGCCCCTGAGATGAGCCGCGAGGTCCTATCGATCCTGCCGCCGAGGCCTCCGTCCCTCTGTCCCGGATGCAGCCACCGGGGCGCCTACTACGCCATGAGGAAGGCCTTCGGTAGGGACGCCGTATTTCCAAACGACATCGGCTGCTACACCATGGGAGTGGGGATGGGGACCGTCGACACCTGCCTCTGCATGGGGGCGTCCATCACCGTCGGGGCGGGGATCAGGTTCGGAGGCGAAGAGCGGGGGATATGTGCCGTTTTGGGGGACTCCACGTTCCTCCACTCAGGGCTCACCGGCCTTCTCAACGCCGCCTACAACGGGGCGAGGATGACCGTCGCGATCCTCGACAACTCCACCACCGCCATGACCGGCCACCAGCCCCATCCCGGTTCGGGCGAGACCGCCGCCGGCGAAGAGTCGCCGGCCATATCGATCCCGGATATCTGCCGGTCCCTCGGGGCGGGATATGTGGAGACCTGCGACCCCTACGACCTCGCCTCCATGATAGAGACCTTCGAGAGGGCGAGAGATTACCCGGGACTATCGGTGGTGGTGGCGAAGCAGGCCTGCGTCATCAGCGACATCAGGGCCGGGATAAGGAGGGCCAGGCTGAGGGTAGAAGAGGAGAGGTGCGGTGGCTGCAAGCTCTGCGTCGGCTTCGGCTGTCCCGCCATCGAATTTGACGGAAAGGTCGCTAAGATCAACGCCCTCTGCTCCGGCTGTGGGGTCTGTGCAGAGATATGCCCCCAGCATGCGATGGAGGTGGCTAGATGAGAACCTCAGATTGCGACGTCGTCGTCGTCGGGGTCGGAGGCCAAGGGGTGATCCTGATATCCGAGATCATAGGAAAGGCCGCCATGATGGCGGGGCTATCGGTCCGGGGGGTCGAGACCCACGGGATGGCCCAGCGGGGGGGAAGCGTCATAAACCACATCAGGGTCGGCTGTCGCTACAGCGCCATGATATCCCCCGGAGGGGCTGACATCCTCCTGGCCATGGAGCCTGCGGAGGCCCTCAGGTACGCGAGCTACCTCTCCCCCGATGGGGTCGCCCTGGTGAACACCAGACCGTTGTTGCCAGTCACTGTCACCACCGGCCAGGCCAGCTATCCCTCCCTCGAGGAGATCCTCGCCCCCCTCCGGGAGGTCTCCTCCCGGGTCTATCCGATGGACGCCACCGGCCTCGCTGCGGAGGCAGGAAGCCCCCAGGCGGCTAACGTCGTGATGCTCGGCGCCCTAGCCAGGCACCTGCCCATCGGAGAGGAGAGGCTACTGGAAGCCCTATCAGAGATCGTCCCGGCGAGGTTCCTGGAGGTCAACAGGAAGGCCTTCGAACTTGGAAAAATTGAAGTAGAATAGGCAGCAATTGAAGTTCATGTCAGAAGGCAAGAAGGAGAAGATGACGAAGATGAGAGAGAAGAAGGAGAAGCCTGCGGCGGTCCCCCTCGGAGAGACGGATCCGATCGACTCCCTCGCCGGACCCCAGGTACCCGAGGACCTCCCCGACGCCACCTGGGCCGCCGATAAGCTCGCCGAGATCGTGGCGAAGGAGGGGAATATGCTCCTGAGGGCGAACGCCGTCAACGCCCTCGCCAAGAAGGGAGGTCAGGAGGTGGTCGAGCCCCTCGTCACCGCCCTCAAAGACCCCGAGGATATTGTCAAAGCCAACGCCATGGTGGGGCTCGCCGCCCTCGGCAGAGACCTGGTCCAGAAGAGGATGGCAGAGCTCCTCGCCGACAAAGAGGCCAGCGAGGAGATCAGAGGCGGCGCGGCATGGGTTCTGGGGGAGATGATGGACGAGGAGTCCCTCTCGATCCTGACCAGGGCCGCCGAGGAGGACGAGAGCGCCTTCGTCCGGGTCCACGCCAAGGCCTCGATCCTCGCCTACGAACAGGCGAAGGCCCCCGCCAAGAAGGAAGACGAGAAGAAGTAGAGACTCCCATGGCTCAGAATCGATGAGAGATTACAAAAGAGATTCCTCAGTCTTTCGATCGAGACCATGAGAATATCCGTCATCATCGGCCATCCCGACCCCGGCAGCTTCAACCATGCCATAGCAGAGGTGGCGATGGATGCCCTGAAGGAGAACGGCCACCTCGTCTCTTACCACGACCTCTACCGGGAGGAGTTCGACCCGATCCTACAAGGACCCGAGATCCCCAGGGGCGGGGCCGTCGATCCTGCCGTCGAGAGCCACTGCGCCGAGATAGCCGGGGCCGACGGGATCATCATCGTCCATCCCAACTGGTGGGGGCAGCCTCCGGCGATCCTCAAGGGCTGGGTCGACCGGGTGATGAGGCCGGGGGTCGCCTACCAGTTCCTCGAGGGGGACGGTGGCGAGGGGGTCCCCGTCGGCCTCCTGAAGGCGAGGTCCGCCCTCATATTCAACACCTCCAATACCCCGAAAGAAAGGGAGATAGAGGCCTTCGGCGATCCCCTCGACGGTCTATGGAAGAGGTGCGTCTTCGGCCTCTGCGGCGTCTCTGACGTCAGGAGGAGGACCTTCTCGGTGGTGGTGACCAGCACCCCGGAGGAGAGGCGGACGTGGCTGGCGGAGGTGAGGGATATCGTCCGCACCCTTTATCCCCCCGAGGTAGAGGGAGGGGCTTTCGGCCGTTCCGCTGCTGGGAAGGACCCTCGACCGAAGGGATCGAAAGATAAGGCCAGCGGCAGGATCGGGGTCGTCCTCTGCGACATAACGGAGGTGGAGGTCGATGCCATCGTCAACGCCGCAAACCCCACCCTTCTGGGGGGCGGGGGGGTCGACGGGGCGATCCATGAGGTGGCGGGCCCCCGCCTCCTGGAGGAGTGCCGGACCCTGGGAGGCT
Organism: Candidatus Methanocrinis natronophilus; assembly: GCA_029167045.1. Taxonomy (GTDB): domain Archaea; phylum Halobacteriota; class Methanosarcinia; order Methanotrichales; family Methanotrichaceae; genus Methanocrinis; species Methanocrinis natronophilus. The sequence continues at coordinate 25,308 of JARFPK010000024.1, read as the reverse complement.
GCCCTACGGGGGAGGCGAGGATCACAAAAGGGTTTGGCCTTCCCGCGAAATTTGTGATCCACACCGTGGGGCCGGTCTGGCATGGGGGAGGCCGGGGTGAGGACGAGATTCTGGCGAAGGCCTACCGTAGCTCCCTATCCCTCGCCGCAGAGAAGGGCATCAAGACGATGGCCTTTCCGGCCATCAGCACCGGAGCCTACGGGTTTCCGGTGGAGCGGGCCGCAGGGGTCGCCGTCGGAGAGATAAAACGGTTCCTGGAGGAGGACGGGAGGGTGGAGAGGGTGATGATAGTCTGCTTCAGCGAGAGGGCGAGAGAATGCTACCGGAATGCGCTGGAGGAGATGGGATAATCGTCCAGGATTAAGGCCGCGATCTCCTGGGGCTAGTATTTCCGGTAGATAGTGCTTCTATCTCCCACCTCTATGACGAAGATTATCATCCTCTCGTCTTCGATCATCATAATCACGCGGTAGGATCCAACCCTCAAAGAATAGAGGGGGGAGTTCGCAGATCCCTTGATCTTCTTCACGTAGGAGTAAGGATCCTCTTTGATGGCGCTGATGGTGCGGAAGATCCTCTTTGAAAGATCTCCTGGAAGGCTCTTGAGATCCTTCCGGGCGGCCTGCGAGTAGATAACGGTGTGCATCACCGAAGCCCCAGCTCGGCCTCCATCTCCTCCTCGGTGCGGTATCGGCCAGCTTTCAAGTCGTCGAGAGCCTCTTCGATCCTCTTTAGCGTCTCCTCGCTTAGGGGCTCATCATCCGTGGCCATGCTGGCCAGCCGGTCGACGACGTCGTTGTAGCTCTCCCGTGGGTGGAGCTTCAGCTCGTCGAGGCGAGACTTCGTCTCCTGACGGATCACTATCGTCGTCGTCTCAGCCATATATCTTGCTATAGGATAATATAGTATATCAAAACTCCGAGCCATAGAGGTGACATTCAGGCGTTCCTCAAGATTCTTTTGATACTGTAACCCTACGAGAAGATCCAAAGCTTACTGCTCAAATCGATCAGGCCATTGAAGCGCAAGAGTGATGTAGGCCGGGCTCTAACCCATAGGCAGGCATAGACTAGTGAGGTATTCTCCATGGAACTTGATATTATGGCGAAGACCCTGGTGGAGACACTCCACCTGGAAACTAACCCTGTGGGCGTGAAGCTATTCAGAGACCCATCAGAGATCCCTGGGGATCTGAAGATGATCGATGAGCCGCTGCGCTACTGCGAGATGGTCCAGGCGGCGAGGCTGCGAGGGGAGACGACCCTAGCCGGACCCGATCTCCACTCCTGCAAGGGCGGATCGGCAGGCCTGGGCCTGAACGAGTTTCCAGAGAACATATCTTCGGGGAACCTATACTTCTCGAAGCTCCACAAGGTAGAGACGAAGGAGGCAGGCTCGAAGATCGTCTCCTCCTTCCCGGCCCAGGAGGCGGGGAGGACCGTAGCCACCCTCGTCGGACCCCTGGAGAAGATGGGGGCGAAGCCGGACGTCGTCATCTTCGTCGGAAAGCCCTTCCAGGCGAGGAGGGTAGTCCAGGCGGCCCTCTACCAGGTGGGGGGGAGGGTGAACTTCGACACCTCCGGGATCCAGTCCTTCTGCGTCGACGCCACCTCCTCGCCGATACTGAAGGGGGACGTCAACGTATCCCTCGGCTGCGACGGCGCCGCCAAGAACGCTGGATTGGAGGACGAGTTCGTGGTGGTGGGGATCCCCTTCGAGATGGCGGAGAAGATCTCGTCCGTCCTGGCTGATATGGGGAAGGTCTGGGACGACTGGATGAGATCTTGATATTAGATCCTCATACGAGATCCTGATATGATCGCCTGAAGCTAGATCCTCATCTTCAACGGAGGACCCGCCACCGCAGAAGTACGCCGTCGTCGAGGCGGTCGGCGGATATGAGGGAGAGCTTTGGGTAGTCGGTGGAGAAGCCGGGGCCGTCCACCAGGGTAGGCGCCCCTTCCCCACCGATGATCATGGCCCCGACGTAGACGGATATCTCGTCGACGAGCCCCGCCTCGATGAGGGACCAGTTGAGGGTGGCGCCCCCCTCCACCATCAGTCGCCTTACCCCTTTATTATGCAAAATCGATAATAGCAGAGGTAGGTCAACCCGAATATCGCCGCAGACCGCGATCTCGCATTTATCCCTCAAGAGATCCAGCCTCTCCTCCGGCGCTGCTTTGGAGACGGCGAGGATCGACCCCTTCCCCAGCACCTCAGATCCGAGGGGGGTCCTCGCCAGGCTGTCGACGACGACGCGGAGGGGTTCTTCTGAGAGCCCCTCATCCTTCCTCATCTTCCTGTGGTCTGAAGACTTGATCCTCAGCCCGGGATCGTCGGCGAGGACCGTCCCCACCCCCACCATAACGGCGTCGCTGCCGGCCCGCAAGCCCCTCACCCGGCCCATATCTTCCGGCCCCGATATCCTCACCTGCTCGCGCTGAAAAGAGCTGATCTTTCCGTCGGCGCTCATGGCGCTGTTGATGATGACGAAGGGCCTTTCCATGGTCTTCTCATCCGGGGGAGGAAAGCTAAATATTTTGCCTCCCCCATCTCCACCCCATGGAAGAGGTGGAAGGCGAGAGGATCCTCTCCGGAACGATCCTCCTCGGCGAGGATTTCGAGCCCTTCGAGGGGTACCTCGTCCTCCGGAGGGGGGTCGTAGCCGAGGTCGGGTCCGGGAGGATCGACTCAGACCTCGATGGGATAATATGCCCGGCCCTCGTCAACGGACACATCCACCTAGGCGACTCCGTCCTCAAAGACCCGCCCTACCTCCCCCTCGAGGAGCTGGTGGGGCCGGGAGGGTTGAAGCACCGGATCCTTCAAGAGACCCCCCGGAGAGAGCAGGTGGAGGGGATGAAAAGGTCCCTCTCCTTTATGACCAAGTCCGGGACCTGCGCCTTCGCCGACTTCCGGGAGGGGGGGGTCGACGGGGTCGATATGCTCTATGAGGCGATGGATGGTTTTGGGATGATAGGAAGGGTATTTGGGAGGCCTGATCCCGGATCGGTCCGGGTCGACGAGAGGTGCTGGGGGGTGGGGATCAGCAGCACGAGAGACCATCCCAGATACCTGGTCGAGGAGGTGGTGGAGAGAGCGAGGTCCGAGGGGAAGCGGGTCGCCCTCCACGCCGGCGAATCGGGAAGAGACGACATCGAGGACGCCCTCAGCCTATCGCCCGACCTCCTCGTCCACCTCACAAAAGCCGAGGAGGGGGACCTGAAGATGGTGGCGGAGGCGGGGGTTCCCGTCGTCGTCTGCCCCCGGTCTAACCTGGTCACCGGGGTGGGGCTTCCAGAAGTCCGCCGGATGCTGGATATGGGGATCCTCGTCGGCCTGGGGACCGACAACGTCATGCTCAACTCCCCAGACCTCTTCTCCGAGATGGAGTTTCTATCCAAGGCGCTGCTGCATAACGATAGACAGGTATTTATGATCTGCACTCTAAACGGTGCTCGGATCTTGGGCGCTGACGACGAAGCTGGCGCCATCCGCCCCGGGAAGAGATGCAGAATTATGGTCATCGATAATCGGTCGGATAAGATGTGGGGGGTGAGAGATCCCCTGGCGAGCCTGGTCAGGAGGGCCGCCCCCTCGGACGTTCTGGCGGTCTTATAGAGGTTTTTTCATGTTTGAGAGGATAATGATAGCAACCGACGGCTCGAAGCAGAGCGAGCGGGCGGCAGAGGTGGGGATTGAGCTAGCCAGGCTCTCTGGAGGGGAGATCACCATCGTCTACGTCGCAGATACGGGACGGCTGAGCCACCTTCCCGAGGATATGGCCATAGCGAGCATCAGAAGCCTCCTCATCAAAGAGGGGGAGGACGCCACAGGTTACGTAGAGGAGATGGCGACGAGGGCCGCTGTCTCCTCTACCAAGATGGTGATCGAGGGCAACCCCAGCGAGGAGCTTCTGAAGCTCTCCTCTCAGTCCGGGTTCGATGTGTTGGTGATGGGGAGCGTAGGTCGGACCGGCCTCGACAAGTTCCTTTTGGGGTCCGTCGCCGAGAAGGTCGTCCGCAACTCCAGGGTGCCGGTCCTGACAGTGCCGGGGGAGAAGATTTGAACGGAATTCCGGTCAGAGAGGTGATGGTGGCAGACGTCGCCTTCGTCTCGATCCCCGGCTCCAGGGACATGGTATTGAAGACCCTCAAGGAGAGGCACGTCTCCGGTGTTCCGGTCGTCAAGGGCGGAGAGCTGGTGGGGATGGTCACCAGGACCGACCTCCTTCGAAACCCCGAGGAGGACCAGACCGCCCTCCTGATGACCCGGGACCCCCTCGTCGTCCATCCCGACGATAGCATAGTGGAGGCGGCTAAGCTTCTGGCAGAGAACGATATCAGGCGTCTTCCAGCGGTGGAGGATGGAGCATTGGTCGGCATCGTCAGCGTCGCCGACATAATCCGGATGATGGCAGACCTGGATATAAAAAGGCCGATCGAGAGGTACTTTGAGAAGACCGCCGTCGCCCTCTGGGATGAGATGCCCCTACCGGTGGCAGGGTCGGTGATGGAGTACGCCGATGTCCAGGCATCTCCGGTGATAGACTCCGACCTGAACCTGGTGGGGATCGTCTCAGACCGAGACCTGATTAACGCCTCCGTCATAGAGGACTCCGTGGAGGTGGCGGATATGTCCTCGCCCTCCGACGAGGACGAGTGGACGTGGGAGAGCACCAGGGACACCCTCAGCTTCTACTACGGCGTCTCGCGGATCGCCCTGCGCAAGATCCCCGTCAAGCAGGCGATGGTCCCCGCCGTCACCGCCATCAAGAGCAGCAAGGTCTCGGAGTGCGCGAAGGTTATGAGAAAAGAGAAGATCGACCAGCTCCCGGTGGTGACGGCCCATCAGAAGCTCGCCGGGATGCTGAAGGACTCCGACCTCCTCTGGGCGCTGATCGAGCATTCCCTGGAGTCCGAGGTCTGAGGGGTGGTCCTCTTGATATACGGGGGAGGGGAGACGGCCCGCTCCCAAGACTAATCGGCGGAAGAGGGGTCTTGCCCCCGCCCCATGATCCTCCTCCCCTCCTGCCGGAAGTAGAGGGCGCCTGCCTACTCCACCGTTCCATCCTCCGATTGGCCCAGCAGGCAGGCCGCGAACTATGGCAGGGATTGGATCGGTCGGACCGGGGATCTTGAGGGAGATCTTTAAGAATATATTTCCACAATATAAGTACGTATAAGTTTTGAGGGGAGTAAAAATTGAAGATGAGAGGAGAATCGAGGATAGAGGCCGTCCGCCTCCTGGCGGCGGTGGCGGGAGATCTCCGAACTCCTGGGGGTATTCTGATCTCACCGTGCGCCCCCCTTCTCCGCCTGGGACTTGACGAGTCCGCCGTAGGCCTCTCCCGACTCCGTCAGGGCTATCTTCCCGTCGTCGACCTCGATCAGCCCCGCCAGCTCCAGCCGGTGGAGGTGGTAGTCGAGCATCTTCGGTCCGACGGCTTTGGCGACCCCTTCGACCGATAGACATCCCTCCACCATCAGGATGATCATCCTCCTTCTGATGGGGTTTTCGAGGGCGTGATGGACGAGGGCCATCTCCTCGGGGGATTCGGGCTTCGCCTTTCTTCCGACCTTCATAGGTATTGGATCGGCGGGTCTGAAGATCTCCCTTTCGGTGGGAGATGAGGGAGTAGTGCTTATCCTGGCGGCCCTCAACCCGACAGGATCTTCTCCCTCTCGAGCTCCTCCACCGGCACCGGCCCCCTCTCCTCGTCGGGATATCCGAAGGCTATGATCGACTCCACCTTCAATCCAGCGGGAAGGCCGAGGACGGACCTGACGTACTCCTCGCTCGTCTGCGAGCCGTCGTGCATCCGAAGCCTTATCTGGATCCAGCAGGAGCCGAGGCCGAGGCTCGAGCCCGCCAGCTGCAGGATTATCGATGCTATCGAGCAGTCCTCTATCCAGACGTCCGACTCGTCATCATAGGCGCAGACGACGACCCCGAGGCGCGCTCCCGCGAGGAAGGACGACCCCGACGGCTTCGCCTTCGAGAGGGCCGCTAGCTTCTCTTTATCTTCTACGAAGACGAACCTCCAGGGCCTGAAGTTTCTGGAGGTCGGCGACCTGAGGGCCGCCTCCTTGAGAAGCTCCACGATCCCTGGGTCGATATCCTGGTCCCTGTAACTTCTGATGCTTCTTCTCTTGCGCAAAAGTTCCATCATGGAGATATTCCTCCCGGCCTCTCAATGGGCCGATATTTCTTGGGCGATGATCGATATCTTCGAGCTGAGATAAACCGGTTGCGATCTTCGAGGAGCAAGATAGACCCGATTCGATCCTCGAAGCAAAAATATGGCCGGATCAGCCCCGGCGGCGGCCGCATGCGCTACCGCTCATATATCCCGGCGCCGAGCCACCAGGTCTCGTCGACCTTCGAGACGCGGCTGAGCTTCAGATCCCCGGCGATCTCATTTTCGGGGTTTGGATAGATATAGTACGACTCCCCACCCCCTCCCCTGGCCAGGGATATGAAATCCCGGACGAAGGCGACACCATTGACGTCTTCGACATCGATCCGGACCTCGCCGACGATATCGGGCTGGAAGGGGGGGACGAGGGCGAGGGCGAGGGCGGTGCCGTTGAAGTCATATGCGAAGATGTAGAGCCCTTCCGGACGAACTCCCCGGCAGGATCGTTGAAGGCCGCAAGAGCTCTCTTTCTGCAGTTCTCGATGGAATAGTTCACCGCCTCATCGACGAAATTCCTCAGAGCTTCCCGATACTGAAGGCTGGACCGGGGCGGCTCGGCTGAGATTTAGATCCCGGAGCCTATCCAGAGGTCATCGTCGACCTTCTGGACGCCGACGAGCTTCAGCTCATCGACGTTATCGGCGGCGGGGTTGGGGTAGACATTGTAGATGAAGCCCATGCCTCGCTCTGCCACAGCCATCAGGTTTTTGATCATGGGGACGCCGTTGGGGTCGACGAGGTCGAGGTTGTTTCTGCCCACCAGCTTTTGGAGATAGGGGTGGGCGAGGAGCGTCCCTTGAAGTCGTAGGCGAAGACGTAGAGCTCGCCCCTGAAAAACTCTCCATGGGGGTCGCTGATGGCCTTCAGCCCTTCGATCTTGCCGTTCTCGAGAAGGAGATCTCTCGCCTCGTCCAGGATGGATGCCATCTCCTCCACGGAGGTCTGGCCTTCCATCAGCGCCAGATTGGGGGCGGGAGCCTCATCAGGGACGAGAGATGCCCCCGAGCTGGCGACAAGGCCGAAGGCCAGGAGGATTGAAAAAGTGATCCTGATGTATGTCATTGACATAATCCTATCCTCGTCATCTTAATCCGTTATATCGATTTTGCTGCCTTCAGAGGCACGATATTAGAGGAACGATATCTCTTACGGTCACAATTAGAGGTGAGAAGATCAAATAACATTTAAATCAAGTCATATAATAGAATTCGTGAAAAAACTTTTCCGAGAGGATTCATCTGGAGATCAGACCATGGTGATATATAGTCGTCTCGACCTTCCGAGAGCTGGCCGACGAAGGGCAAAAATTCGATCGTCCCGTCTCATGGGGAGGAGGATTTTATAAAGCCGTTAGAGAAGAGCGATGTTGACAGAGTGATGAGCCGTCGATGGGCGGTCTTCGGCATCCTCGCCTCTGCCTACTTCTTCGTCTACTTCCACCGGGTCTCCACCGCGGCGGTGGCGACGGACCTGGAGGCGACCTTCGCCGTCTCAGCGGCGTCCATCGCCCTCCTCAGCTCCGCCTACTTCTACGCCTACACCATCATGCAGCTTCCTGCGGGGCTCTTGACCGACAACTGGGGGCCGAGGAAGACCGTCAGCGCCTTCACCCTCCTCGCTGCGGCCGGGGCGGTCCTCACGGGGATGGCCTCTTCCTTCGAGCTGGTGGTCGTCGGAAGGGTGATGATCGGCGTGGGGGTGGCGATGGTCTACATCCCCATAATGAAGATCATATCGACCTGGTACAGGAAGAACGAGTTCGCCACCCTCTCCGGGATCCTCCTGGCGGTGGGGAACATCGGCGCCCTCGGAGCCGCTGGCCCCCTCGCCTACTTCTCCGCAGCCCTGGGCTGGCAGCAGGTATTCCTCATCCTCGGAGCGATAACCATCGCCATCGCCGCCGCATCCTGGAAGATAATCCGGGACCGGCCCGAGGATATGGGCCTGCCCGGCATATCCGAGATCGAGGCGTACGAGAACGGCAGATCGGATCTCGCCTGCGAACCGGGGAAGATCCCCATGAGGACGGCCCTACTGATGACCTTCGGCTCCGGGAGAAAGTTCTGGCCGATGGCGGTCTGGTTCTTCTTCATGTACGGTAGCGTCATGGTCTATCAGGGGCTCTGGGCCGGACCGTTCTATCACGACGTCCTCGGGTGGGAGAAGACGACCTACGGCCTCGTCCTCACCTTCATCGCCACGGGGATGATCATCGGCTGCACCTCCGCCGGGTACATCTCAGATAAGATCCTGGGGTCTAGGAAGAAGGTCCTCGTCACGGGATCTGTAGCATATACCATAATCTGGGCGGTGATATGGTCCACCGCAGGATCGATATCAAGCCCTCAGGCCTACATGGCTATAAACTTCTTCTTCGGCTTCTTTGGCGGGTTCTTCGTCGTCAGCTACGCCCAGATCAAAGAGCTCTTCCCCATGGCGATCGTTGGGACGACGACGGCGGCCCTCAACATATTCCCCTTCGCCGGAGGGGCGGTCCTCCAGCAGGTCTCAGGGCTGATCCTCACCACGAGGTCCCTGGAGGCCTACCAGAGCGTATGGCTCCTGATGCTGGTATGCATGATAATCGCCACCATCGCCGTATCCCTCTCAAGGGAGAGCGAAGAGGCGATGGCAAGAGCCTCCCGGCTCCGGGGCGGGGGGTCGCTGCGGCGGTGGCTATTCGGGTGATCCTCCGGCGCTTGCGGATCCACGAAACGGATAGCTCTATAGACCCTTAGCGCCGTCTCTTCGACGGGAGGGAGATTTACATGGCCGCGCTATCCCGCATCTGTCCGTGGTGGCTGGCGCCGACTCTGGATAACCCGATTCGAAGGCTCGTCCACAACCCCGAGAAGATCCTCCGCCGGTATATCAGAGAGGGAGATACCGTTCTGGACCTCGGGTGCGGCTCGGGTACCTTCACCATCGCCATAGCCAAGATGGTGGGGGAAGAGGGGCGGGTCATAGCCGTGGATCTTCAGGAAAAGATGCTGGAGATCCTGAGGAAGAAGGCGGCGAAGGAGGAGCTCTCATCCCGTATAACCACCCACCGCAGCGAGGCCGACCAGATCGGCATCAGCGACCGGGTCGATTTCGCCCTCGCCTTCTACATGGTCCACGAGGTCGCCGATCAAGGGCGGTTCTTCAGGGAGGTCGCCTCCCTCCTGAAGGAGGATGCCAGCCTCCTGATCTCCGAGCCGAAGTTCCACGTCTCAAAATCCGCTTTCAGACGGATGAAGGAGGCGGCAGAGGGGGCGGCGCTTACCCCGACCGACGAGCCGAAGATCAGGTTCAGCCGCAGCCTCGTCCTACGGCGGAACGGCGTCTCCCTCCCCCGTTCCGCCTCGTTCGGTCTCATCTAACGCTAGATCACAAAAATTTTCCAGTACGATCTCCCTCTGACTGATAATATTCTTGATTTTTTTTTGATCCGATTATACTGATAGAGGGAGACATGTCAGAATTTTTGTCACGATGAAGCAAAGGTTTATGACAAGGGCTGACAGAGAACAAATTGATGAGTAACGAGGCTGACACATGTCGAAAGCAAGTCGTCCCCAACCTCGTTAAAGCCGGCTGGGACGATCCTCCCCACTCCATAGCAGAGCAGAGGGCTTTCACCGACGGGCGGATCGTCGTCGCCGGAGATAAGGTCAGGAGGCGTAAAAGGAAACGGGCAGACTATCTCCTCCGCTACAACCGCGATTTAACGCTGGGAGTCGTCGAGGCCAAGGCGGGCTCCAAGTCTGCGGGGGACGGGATGGGGCAGGCAAAAGAGTACGCAGATATGCTCGGCCTGAAGTTCGCTTACTCTACAAACGGAGAGGGGATCGTCGAGTTCGACTATACGACGGGGATCGAAAGGGTGCTGGACTCCTTTCCCACCCCCGACCAGCTCTGGTCTCGGCTGAGATCCTACGAGAAGCTCGGAGACGGAAAGGCTGAAGAACGCTTCCTCGCCCCTCTGGACCTGAGTTCTGGAAAGACTCCCAGGTATTACCAGGAGATCGCCATCAATCGGGTCATCCAGGGGATATTGACGGGGAAGACGCGGATCTTGCTCACAATGGCGACGGGTACGGGAAAGACCTTCGTCGCCTATCAGATCTGCTGGAAGCTTTGGGAATCCGGCTGGAATCGGTCCGGGGATTTCAACAGGCCAAAGATCCTATATCTCGCGGACCGGAACGTCTTGATCGACGATCCCAAGGACAAGACCTTCGGCAAGTTCGGGGACGCCCGCTGGAAGATCGAGAAGGGGGAGGCGAAGAAGAGCAGAGACATCTACTTTTCCACCTACCAGTCGATCGCAAAAGACGAGCGCCGCCCCGGCCTCTATAGGGAGTATCCGCGAGACTTCTTCGACCTGATCATAGTTGACGAATGTCACCGGGGAAGCGCCCGGGACGACAGCAACTGGCGGGAGATTCTGGAGTACTTTGAGCCAGCTTATCAGCTGGGGATGACGGCGACGCCCTTGAGGAAGGATAACCGGGATACTTATCGTTATTTCGGAAAACCGGTCTACGAATACAGCCTGCAGCAGGGTATCGAGGACGGTTTTCTCGCCCCTTATCGGGTTCATCGGGTGGTGACGGAGTACGATGCCCAAGGATGGCGGCCCACTCAGGGGCAGATCGATCGTTACGGCCGGGAGATCCCCGACGGGGTCTACGGCCCCAAGGACTTCGACCGGATCATCGCCCTGCGGGCGAGGACGGAGGCGATCGCCCGCCACCTGAGCGGCTTTTTGAACGAGAACGACCGGTTCGCAAAGACGATGGTCTTCTGCGTAGACCAAGAGTATGCCGACGAGATGCGAAGGGCGATAAGCAACCTGAACGCGGACCTCGCGGTGGATTATCCGGATTATGTCTGCCGGGTGACATCAGAGGAGGGGGATGTGGGGCGGGGCCATCTCAGCGACTTTCAGGATGTGGAGACAAGGGTTCCCGTAATTCTCACCACCTCTAAGCTCCTGACCACGGGGGTCGACGCCCCCACCTGCAAGAACGTCGTCCTGGCGGAGGGTGATCAGCTCCATGACCGAGTTCAAGCAGATCATCGGCAGGGGGACGCGGGTGAGGGAGGACTACGGCAAGCTCTACTTCAGCATCCTCGACTACACCGGGAGCGCGACCCAGCTCTTCGCCGACCCCGAGTTCGACGGCGATCCGGCGATCGTCACCACCGAGGAGATGGACGGGGAGGGGAGGACGAAAGGGGGGTCAAAGAAGGTAGTGGAGCCCGAGGAGAAAGAAGGGTCCGGCGAAGGCGGGGGTCTGGGAAAGCCGGAGATCTTTGAGCCACCGGAGGGAGGGCCCCGAAAGTTTTACGTCGACGATGGGTACGTGGAGATCGTGGCCCATATGGTCCACGTCCTGGCTGAGGACGGCAAGCTCCTCCGGGTCGTAAAGCTGACGGACTACACCGCCGAGAAGGTGAGGACGTTCTATCCCGCCTCGGAGCTAAAGGAGAAGTGGGCGGACCTGGAGGAGCGGGCCGAGATCCTGTCCCGGCTCGAGGAGAGGGGGATAGACTTCGAGGAGCTGGCGCAGGCGGCGGGAAGGCCCCAGGCCGATCCCTTCGACCTCCTCTGCCACCTCGCCTACGGCGCTCCCCTCCTCACCCGCCTGGAGAGGGCGGAGAAGCTGCGAAAGAAGGAGAGGAACTTCTTCGACCGGTACGGACCGGAGGCGAGGGCTGTATTAGAGGAGCTTCTCGAAAAGTACGCCGATCACGGGATCGGGGAGTTTGAGATCCCCGAGGCCCTCACCCTTCCGCCGATCTCGGGTTACGGGAACGTGAAGGAGATCTCGGGGTTCTTCGGCGGACCGGAAAGGTTAAGGGCGGCGGTCCGAGAGCTGCAGACTCTCTTGTATGCGGTGTAAGGTTGAGGTGAACCAGCGATGGCGCGGGCAAGGAGGAGCAAAGAAAGAGGGGACCGGCCCCTGACGACGGCCCAGAGGCTCGGGAGCATCGTCAAGTCGGCCCGGGACATCATGAGGAAGGACAAGGGGCTGAGCGGGGAGCTGGACCGTTTGCCGATGCTCGTCTGGGTGATGTTCCTCAAGTTTCTCGACGACACCGAGAAGATCCGGGAGACAGAGTCGGCCCTCCGGGGCGAGAGGTTCGTCCCCGCCATCGAGCCGCCGTACCGGTGGAGGGACTGGGGCGCAGATCCGGGCGGGATCAGCGGCCCGGAGCTGATCTCTTTCATAAACAACGACGAGGCGATGCGGCCCGACGGGGAGAGGGGGCCGGGGCTCTTCGCATATCTTCGAAGTTTACACGGCTCAGAAGGGCGGGACCGGCGGGACGTCGTCGCCGAGGTCTTCAGGGATACGAACAACCGGATGATCAGCGGCTACCTCCTCCGGGACGTGATCAACAAGGTCAACGAGATCCACTTCGACTCCATGGAGGAGATCTCCGTCCTGGGCCACCTCTACGAGTCGATGCTGAAGGAGATGAGGGACGCCGCCGGGGACTCGGGGGAGTTTTACACGCCGCGGCCTGTCGTCAAGCTGATGGTGGCGGTGACCGACCCGAGGCTCGCGGAGACGGTCCTCGATCCGGCCTGCGGGACGGGCGGGTTTCTGGTGGAGTCGTACCTCCACCTGAAGGATCAGTGCAAGAAGGTGGAGGATTTAGAAGTCCTCCAGAAGAAGAGCATCTTCGGGGGGGAGGCAAAGCCCCTGCCCTACATGCTCTGCCAGATGAACCTGCTCCTCCACGGGATGGAGTCGCCCCAGATCGATCCCGAGAACAGCCTGCGGTTCAACATAAGGGAGATCGGCGAAAAAGACCGGGTGGACGTGATCCTGACAAATCCCCCCTTCGGGGGCGAGGAAGAGGCGGGCATCAAGGGCAACTTCCCGGACGACAAGCAGACGGCGGAGACGGCCCTCCTCTTCCTCCAGCTGATCATGAGACGGCTTCGCCGCCATCCAAGGCCCTGGAGGGCCGCCGTCGTAGTTCCGAACGGAACGCTATTCGGCGACGGGGTAGCCGCTCGGATAAAGGAGGAGCTATTGAAGGAGTTCCACCTCCATACGATAGTGAGGCTTCCGAACGGGGTCTTCGCCCCCTACACCAGCATCCCCACCAACCTCCTCTTCTTCGACCGGTCCGGCCCCACCAGGGAGATCTGGTACTACGAGCACCCCCTCCCCGAGGGGAGGAAGAACTACACCAAGACCAAGCCCCTCGCCTTCGAGGAGTTCGCGCCGCTCCTCGCCTGGTGGCAGGATCGCGAGGAGAACGGCCGGGCCTGGCGGGTCCCTGTCGAGGAGGTCCTGAAGTACGACGAGGGAGGAAGCCTCCTCTCGGCGAACCTGGACATCAAAAACCCGGACGGGGGCGAGAAGCTGAAGCACCTCCCGCCCGAGAAGCTGGTGGAGAGCATCCTCGCGAAGGAGGAGCGGATCATCGAGATCATGGACGAGATCAAGTGGGCTCTGAGGTGAGTTATGTTCGAAAGGCTCGGAGAAAAAACCAACTGGCCGATTCGGTCTCTTGGCGATGGATTAGAGATCAATAAGGACTCGTGGATCGAAATTGACAATTTAACAGAATATAACATTCTCGGTGTCACGTCTAGGGGGGTGGGAATTGCAATAAAAAGGATGGTTCGGGGATTTGAACTGACGATGAGACGATACCAAGTTGCTTCTAATAATCAGCTCATGTGGTGCAAGGTTGATACGAAAAACGGAGCATTTGGAGTTACTAAGGATAACCATCTCGGATCACTTGCCTCGTCTAATATGTGTTTAGCTGATATAAATACTAAGATATTTAATCCTAAATTTCTTGAATTCTTATTCCGTCTTCCTCTAGTTTATGAAGAGCTAACGAATGCAAGTCTTGGTACTACAAACAGACAGTATCTTAAACCGCAAGAGTTATTGGATAACGTGAAATTCCACGTTCCACCTATCGACGAGCAGCGCCGGATGGTGGCGCGGATCGAGGAGCTGGCCGCCAAGATCGAGGAGGCGCAAGATCTCCGGCGACAGGCGGCGGAGGAGGCGGAGGCGCTTTTTGCGGCAGCTACACGTTTTATATTCAATTTTAAGTTAAGTTCTATGGCCACGATCGAAGAGATTGTAGGTAAGAAAAACCTCAAAAATGGATTGTCGATCCGGACTATTGGCGACGATTCTCAAATCAAGTGTCTTAGACTTTCTGGGCTTCGAGATGGTAAGATCGATTGCTCGGATTCAAAACCAATACCTATAACAGATATAGAGGCAAAACCTTACTTGATTAAGGATTACGATGTTTTCATCGTTCGTGGAAACGGCAGCAAAAGCTTAGTTGGACGGGCTGGAATGGTCGTTGGAGCTATTCCCGGGACGATCTTTCCAGACTTGTTTATTCGGGTTCCTCTGGACAAAAATCAAATCCTTCCAGAATTCTTTGTTGCATGGTGGAACTCACAGAAAATGCGTGACCTCATCGAAGAAACCGCCAAAACAACTTCAGGAATATGGAAAATAAATCAAGGTCATATTGCCTCGTTTTCGATTCCGATTTTACCGCTCACAGAACAGCGCCGCATCGTCGCCCACCTCGACGGGCTCCAGGCCCATGTCGACGGCCTCAAGAGATGCCAGGCCCGGACGGCGGAAGAGCTGGACGCCCTCCTCCCGGCGGTGCTGGAGAGGGCCTTCCGGGGGGAGCTGGGATCCCGCGCCGCCGGGAGTATTCTGACAATTTTATAAATTATTCTTTCGAAGAATCGATCCGACCCGCCGCTCCTATGCCGAAAATAATTTCTCCTATCCTGACCTCATCTTCTTTGATGGAGAGGAACCGAACCTCCCGGAGAGGCCAAAAGTCCCCGGCCTCCATTATGGTGTCCTAATGGTGTCCTAATATGTCACGAGATCTCGAAATCGTCCTCGCCTACCACGAGGCGACGAAGCACGCCCCCGCCCGGATGGCCCCGGGGCCCGGGGGGATCGACTGGGAGAACGAGCCCGCCGCCTTCAGGAGGTACCTGGGCGCGCCCGCGGGCGGGAGGGGCGGCCTGGGCGCTTCGGGCGAACCCCTCCAGCGGCAACCTCCACCCCACCGAAGGGTACCTGATATCGGGGCCGGTCCCCGACCTCTTCGATCGGCCCACCGTCGCCCACTACGCCCCAAAGGAGCACGCCCTGGAGGTGAGGGGGCGGTTTTCGCAGGAGGCGTGGCGGGATATCTCCTCCGGCCTGCCGGCGGGGACGGTCCTCGTCGGCTTCACCTCCATCCCCTGGCGGGAGTCCTGGAAGTACGGTGAGAGGGCTTTTCGCTACCTTCAGATAAACCTCGGCCACGCCCTGGCGGCGATCAGCTTCGCCTCGGCCGCCCTGGGATGGAGGGCGACCCTCCTCGACGGCCTCGGGACCGGGGAGGTGGGGCTCCTCCTCGGGGTCGCCGCCCCCGGCGAGACGGAGGGGTCTGAGGCCTTCGAGGGGGATATCGGGGAGCCGGTAGATGAGCCGGTAGATGAGCCGGCCGGAGACCCCCGGGCCCCGAACTCCCCGGAGACTGAGATCCCCGACTGCATCGTCGCGGTCCACCCCCAGGGAAGGTCGATATCCGGCTTCGCCCTCTCCGACCGGGTCCTCGACGAGTTCAGAGGCCTCCGGTGGCATGGCGTCCCCGACCGGCTCAGCTCGAGAAGGGTCTACTGGCCCCTCCTCGAAGGAGTGGCGGAGGCGACGTCAAAACCACCCCGATCCCTGGTGATAGAATCGGGATCACCGATCGGCTCTGAGAGCGTCGCGAGAAGAGTACCTTCACCCAAGGTCGATCCCCCGTCTCCATCCCCGTCCCCGTCCACGCCCCCATCCCCATCTCCATCCCTACGAAGTCTAATCCGCGAAAGGCGCAGCGCCATCGTCATGGACCCGGCCTTCTCCATCAGCCGGGACGACTTCTACTCCGCCCTGGAGAGGATGATTTCGGCTCCAGGAACCTTTCCGCACCACCTCCACCCCTGGATGCCACAGGTCCATCTGGCGATCTTCGTCCACCGGGTCCTGGGCCTCGATCGGGGGCTCTACCTCCTGGTAAGAGACCTCGACCACGAAGACCTCCTGAGGAAATCGATGAGAGGAGAGTTCGAGTGGTCTAGGCCCGAAGGGGCGCCCCAGGGGTTTCGCAGGCTCGCCAGGGGCGACTTCAGGGATATCGCGGCTGCCCTCTCCTGCCGCCAGAAGATCGCCTCCGACGGCTGCTTCTCCATCGCCATGATCGCCAGGTTCAGATCGTGCCTCGAGGAGCATGGCCCCTGGTTCTACAACAGGCTCTTCTGGGAGTGCGGCATCGTCGGCCAGGCCCTATACCTGGAGGCGGAGAGGCGGGGGCTGAGGGGTTGCGGCATAGGTTGCTACTTCGACGACCTCTTCGCCTCCGCCCTGGGGCTCTCGGGGACAGACTGGCAGAGCCTCTACGCCTTCGCCGTCGGAAGGGAGGCCCCCCTCCGGAAGATCGAGACCCTTCCCGGATACCCTCCATCCATCTCATCCCGCGAAAAGGTAAAATCACCCTAGACCAAAGGTGGCTCTGCGAGAGCGGTGTTGGGAAGGATTGATCATGCACTACAGACCAAGAGACAAATTTGCTAACCTGCCGGATAGGATCGCAGACCTAGGCGATCTAGCTTACAACCTATGGTGGTCCTGGCACCCCGAAGGTAGAGAGCTCTTCATGATGCTGGGAGGGAGGGCGGCCTGGAGCAGAAGCGGCCACAACCCCGTCAAGATGATGCACGAGCTCGATGACGGAATACTGAAGCTGGCATCCCTCGACCCTCGATTCCTCCGGTATTACGACGCCGTCATGGCGAGGTTCCTGGGGGATATGGACCCCGCTGGTGGCTGGTTTCATTCCGAGATCGCCGACCCTCGGGAGCATAGCATCGCCTACTTCTCCGCCGAATACGGCCTACATCACGCCCTTCCCGTCTACGCTGGAGGGCTCGGCTTTCTCGCCGGAGACTATCTGAAGGAATCCAGCGACCTGGGCGTCCCCTCCGTAGGGGTCGGCTTCATGTATCCCGAGGGTTACCTCCTCCAGAGGATCACCCCCGACGGATGGCAGGCGGGGGCCTGCGAGAGGCTGGACAGGGAGAACGCCCCGGTCCGCAGGCTCCGGGACGACGACGGAAACCCCCTCCTGGTGGATATACCTCTCCTCGACTCCCACATCTACGTCGAGGTCTGGAAGGTTCAGGTGGGGAGAAACGACCTCTATCTGATGGACACAGCCGTAGACGCAAACGACCCATGGGACCGGACGATATCGGACCGCCTCTACACCGGCGACCCCGAGCAGAGGTTGAGACAGGAGATCGTCCTCGGCATAGGTGGGGTCCGGATACTGAAGGCTATGGGGATCAACCCCTCCGTCCTCCATCTCAACGAGGGACATCCCGCCTTCGCCATCCTGGAGAGGATCCGGGAGAAGGTCGAGGGGGGGATGAACCTCCAGGAAGCAGAGGAGGAGGTCAGGAGGAGGACGGTCTTCACCACCCACACCCCCGTCCCCGCAGGCCACGACAAGTTCCCCTTCCCACTGATGGAGAAGTACTTCGGGTCCTACATCCAAAAGATCGGGATGAGCCAGAGGGAGTTCTTCGAGCTCGGGATCGATCCTCGGGACCCCGCCAGCGGCTTCAATATGACCGCCTTCGCCCTCAGGATGTCCGACCATAGAAACTGCGTCAGCAGACGCCACCTCGAAGTCACCAGGGAGATGTGGCGCCACCTCTGGCCAGACCTCGACGAAGAGGATCTCCCCCTGGACTACGTCACCAACGGGATCCACGTCCCCACCTGGATCGACCGGAGGCTTGGAAACGTCACCTTCATCAAGTACCTCGGCCGCGACTGGCTCGAAAAACATGACAACGCATCCATCTGGGAGCTGATCGACGAGATCCCCGACGACGTCCTCTGGAGACAGCACAGCAGGATGAAGAGATCCCTTATAAACAAGATTAACGATCGGGCGAGGGATAAGTGGAAAGACCCCGAATCCGACTCCAGGACTATAATCGCCTTTGGAACCCTCCTCGACCCACAGGTCCTCACCCTCGGCTTTGCGAGGAGGTTCGCTTCTTACAAGAGGGCGACCCTCCTCCTCCGGGACTATGAGAGGCTCCAGAAGATCCTCACAGACCCCCGCCACCCAGTTCAGATCATCTTCGCTGGGAAGGCCCATCCCGACGACCAGCAGTCGAAGCTCATCCTCCAGCAGGTCTACAACGCCGCCGCCGACAAGAGGTTCCAGGGGAGGATAGCCTTCGTCGAGGACTACGATCAGTACCTCGCCCAGTATCTCGTCCACGGCGTCGACGTCTGGGTGAACAACCCCAGGCCACCGATGGAGGCGTCGGGGACGAGCGGCATGAAGGCCTCCCTCAACGGCGTCCCTCAGCTGAGCGTCTTCGATGGCTGGTGGTCTGAGGGCTACAACGGCAAGAACGGATGGGGGTTCGAGGGGGCTGAGGGGGACGATAAAGACGATAGGGACGCCGCATCGATATACGAGATCCTGGAGAAGGAGGTAGTCCCCCTCTATTACAGGGTCGACGACGGGGGAGTTCCCAGGGGCTGGGTCAAGCTGATGAAAGAGGCGATCAGGGTCACAGGGCCTCACTTCACCTCCAGAAGGATGGTCAAAGAGTACACCGAGAAGTTCTACAGACCCGCCCTGGAAGGGAAGGTGGCGCGAAAAGCCCTCTAAAGTGGGCCATAACCGCCACTATCCTCTGGATAAACGGCGACGAGATATTAAAAAGGATGAAAAAAAAAGATGGGAGGGGCTCAGAAGTCCTCTCCCATGTCGCCCATCCCGCCCATTCCTCCGGGCATCCCGCCCTCGCCGCCGGGTCCTCCGGATTTGGAGGCGATGACATCGTCGATCCTGAGGATCATCACCGCCGCCTCGGTGGCGGAGTTGATCGCCTGGGTCTTGACCCTCATCGGCTCGACGACCCCCTTCTCCTCCATGTTGATGGGGCTTCCGGTTGCCACGTCGAGGCCTGCGGTCTTGACGCCCTTCTCGTGGCTGCTTCGAAGGGCTACCAGGGTGTCGATCTGGTCGAATCCTGCGTTCTCGGCCAGGGTTTTGGGTATGATCTCCAACGCCTCGGCGAAGGCCTCGATCGCCAGCTGCTCTCTTCCGCCGACGGTGGCGGCGAACTCTCTCAGCCTAAGGGCGAGCTCTATCTCAGGAGCGCCGCCGCCGGGCATCAGAAGACCGTCCTCCAGGGCTACGCCGACGACCCTGAGGGCGTCTTCCATCCCCCGGTCGAGCTCATCGACGACGTGCTCGGTCCCTCCCCTGAGGATGATGGATACTGACTTGGGGTTGTCGCACTCCACGACGAAGGTCATATCGTCGCCTGCGATCTTCTTCTCCTCCACGAGGCCGGCGTGGCCGAGCTCGCTCTCCGTCAGGTCGTGGATGCTGGTGACGATCCTGCCTCCGGTGGCCCGGGCCAGCTTCTCCATATCGCTCTTCTTGATCCTGCGGATGGTGTATACCCCGGCCTTGGCGAGGAAGTGCTGGGCCAGATCGTCTATCCCCTTCTGGCAGAAGACTACGTTGGCTCCGGTGCTGACGATCTTGTTTACCATATCCTTGAGCATCGTCTCTTCCTGGTCCAGGAAGGCCTGGAGCTGGTCGGGAGAGGTTATCTCGATCTTGGCGTCAACCTCAGTCTTCTCGATCTCGATGGCGGAATTCAGGAGGGCGATCTTGGCGTCCTTTACCTTCTTTGGCATGTTGGGGTGGAGCCGCTCCTTGTCGATCACCATCCCGTATACAAGCTCGGAGTTGGTGACGCTGCCGCCGACCTTCTTCTCGACGGTGATGTTGTCCACGTCTACGGTCCCGTCCTCGTCCATGATCGCCTTGACCGCCTTCACCGAGAGCTCTGATAGCTCGTCTCTGGCTATTCCGGACCCCTTCCCGGTCATGGCGGTGACGGCGATCTTCTTCAAGAGATCATCGTCATCTTTGGATACCTCTATCGCCATATCCTTGAGGACCACCATGGCCTTCTCCGCCGCAGCCCTGTAGCCGGCGGCTATGACCGTCGGATGGATCTCCTGATCCAGGAGCTCTTCGGCCTTCTTGAGGAGCTCGCCGGCCAGAACCACGGCGGTGGTCGTCCCGTCTCCCACCTCGTCGTCCTGAGTCTTGGCGATCTCGACCATCATCTTGGCGGCCGGGTGCTCGATGTCCATCTCCTTGAGGATGGTTACGCCATCGTTGGTTATGACGACGTCACCCAGGGTGTCGACGAGCATCTTGTCCATGCCTTTGGGTCCCAGAGTCGTCCTGACAGCCGTCGCCACCGCCTTGGCGGCCATTATGTTTGACTTCTGAGCCTCGCGTCCGGCGGTCCTCTGACTGCCCTCTCTGAGTATGAGTACGGGGGTTCCCCCCAATCCTGCCATCTATTTTATTCCTCCATTCGAGCTGATGGCTTGGGAGGTGTTTAAACTTCTATATGAACGTTTCGGGCCTGGGAGCCCCTCCGAACGGCTTCCCAGAGGGTAAGGGACTATCTGAATGAAGAGGGCGGGCGAAATCGACCCGATCCCCGATAAAAGCGTATGGGGATTAGGAGGATGGAAAGAGGATCCGTTTCCCAGGATTCGATATCGAGGAGTCGGCTCCGCCTTGGACGGCTGCAAAGCTATATATATCCGGTTCGACTGTCTTCCGTCAGAATGGCCGAGACCAGCATATACGTAGTGAAGACCACAGCGAATCAGGAACGTTCCGTTGCTAACCTAATAGCCCAGTTGGCACGCAAAGAGAAGTACGACATAACGGCTCTACTCGTCCCCGACGTCCTGAAGGGATACGTCCTGGTGGAAGCGAAGGCTCCGGAGATCGTCGAGGAGGCGATACAGGGAGTACCCCACGCCCGCTCAGTGATCAGGGGGGCTTCAAGCTTCGGGGAGGTAGAGCATTTTCTGACGCCGAAACCGGCGGTGGTCGGCATAAACGAAGGTGCCATAGTGGAGCTGATCTCGGGACCTTTCAAGGGCGAGATGGCCAGGGTCAAGAGGGTAGACATCGGAAAAGAGGAGATCACTGTAGAGCTCTTCGAGGCGATGGTGCCCATCCCCATAACTGTTAGGGGTGACCACGTCCGCGTGCTCAGCAAAGATGAGATTCAGAGGTGAATTTCTTGGCCAATTTTATAGAAGTGTTGGTACCTGGCGGAAAAGCCAGCGCAGGACCCCCCCTGGGCCCCGCACTAGGACCCCTGGGTGTCAACGTCGCAGAAGTGGTAAAGAAGATCAACGAGGCTACAGCAGATCTAAACGGGATGCAGGTCCCGGTGAAGGTCACGGTGAAGAGCAGGACCGAATACCATGTGGATGTAGGAACTCCCCCCACCTCAGCTCTGGTCCTCAAAGAGGCAGGGCTGGAGAAAGGGTCCGCCAACGCCCTCCAGGCCGTGGGGAACCTCACCATGGATCAGGTCATCAAGGTCGCGGGGATCAAGAAGAACAACCTACTTTCCGTCTCCCTCAAGGGGGCAGCCAAAGAGGTCATCGGAACCTGCGGTACCATGGGGATCACCGTCGAGGGGATGCCCCGGAAGGAAGCCCAGGCAGCCGTCGATGAGGGAAGGTTCGATGACCTCCTGGCATAGACGAAAACTTATTATAGAGGATTGCAGACGGGATCAAGACTCTCTTTTTGAGACGCCGTAGTAGACCGCAAGTCGTGGACTACGGAGGATTGAGATGAACAAGACGATAGAGGAAGCCGTCAGAAAGGCGATCTTGGAGGCCCCTGAGAGGAGGTTCAATGAGAGCGTCGACCTGGCGATTAACTTGCAGAACATCGACATGAGCCTGCCTGCCAACAGGGTGGATGAGGAGATAATCCTCCCCCACGGCCGGGGCAGGGATGCAAAGATAGCGGTATTCGCCCGGGGGGAGACCGCCCTTCTGGCCCAGCGCGCCGGCGCCGATCTGGTGATATCTCCGGAGGAGCTGGATGAGATGGGAGACGACAAGAAGCGAGCGAGGAAGATCGCCGACGAGTACACCTACTTCATCGCAGAGACGAGCTTCATGCCGACGATAGGAAAGAAGCTCGGCCCCATCCTGGGAAAGAGGGGGAAGATGCCCATGCCACTACCCCCAAACGTCGACGTCACCCCCATAATAAAGAGGCAGAGGAACCTGGTGAGGGTGAGGTCTCGGGACCGGCTCACCTTCCATCTGGGCGTCGGCTCCAGGGATATGGACGTCCAGAAGATCGCGGAGAACGTAGAGACCGTCACGACCAAGCTCGAACAGACCCTCAAGGACGGCAAGCAGAACCTGAAGTCCGTCTACGTCAAGACCACCATGGGTCCCTCGATAAAGGTGATTTGAAATGTCCGTCCAGGCACGCCATACAGAGCACGTCCCGGAATGGAAGATCCGTGAGGTAGAGGATCTGGTGGAGAGGATACACTCATCGCCCGTCGTGGGGCTTGTGGGCTTGACCGATATCCCCGCAAAGCAGATCCAAGATCTCCGGGCGGAGATGAGGGATATCGCCACCATAAAGATGGTGAGAAACAACATCTCCCGCCGTGCTATAGAGAAGTGCTCCGATGACCTCCTGCCTCTGGCAGAGGGCATAGAAGCCCAGACGGCCTTCATCTTCACCGAGATCAGCCCCTTCAGGCTCGCCAAGATGCTGGAGGAGAAGAAGAGGCCGATGCCGATCAAGGCCGGGGGTAGGGCCCCCACCGATATAGTCATTGAAAAGGGGGATACGCCCTTCTCACCTGGTCCGATGGTCGGCAAGCTCCAGTCCGCTGGAATTCCCGCAGCGATAAAGAGCGGCAAGGTGGTCATCAACGAGACGAAGGTGGTGGCCGAGGAGGGCGATATCGTATCAGCCCAGCTCGCCGAAGTCCTGGCTACGATGGAGATATTCCCCAGGAAGGTGGGACTACAGCTCCGGGCGGTCTACGAGGGCGGCCTCGTATTCAGGGCGGAAGATCTCGCCATCGACATAGGCGCCATCCTATCTCAGATGAGCACGGCCTCAGCCCAGGCTCTGGGGCTCGCGGTCGAGATAGGATACGCAACCCCGACGACCATAACCCCCATCCTCCAGAGGGCGACCTCCAAGGCCAGAATCCTGGTATTGGGCTGCGGGATACCAGTCCCCAGCATGATGGAGGCGCTCCTCGCAAAGGCGGCGTCGGATGCGGCTATGCTGAAAAGCCTTGCGGAAGGCGGTCCGGTGGCAGCTCCGTCAGCAGCCCCGGCGGAGAAGATCGAAGAGAAGGCCGAAGAGGCCGAGAAAGAAGATAGCGAAGAAGCCGAACTTGGCGGACTCTCTGCCCTGTTTGGTTGATCGAGATAAAGAGGTGGATTAAGATGGAATACGTATACGCAGCATTAATGCTTCACAGCTCAGGCAAAGAAGTCTCCGAGGAGGGCATAAAGGCCGTACTCAGCGCGGTGGGAGTCACCCCCGAAGAGGTCAGGATCAAAGCGCTCGTCTCCGCCCTGGAGGGAGTGGACATCGAGGACGTCCTCTCCAAGGCGCCGACGATGGCGGCCGCAGCAGCCCCAGCAGCAGCAGCGGCGGCCACCGCTGCAGCTCCGGTAGAAGAGGAAGCCGAGGAAGATAAGGAAGAGGCTGAAGAGAGCGGGATCGAGGGTCTCGGCGCCCTCTTCGGGTGAAACCTCTCTCCCTTTTCTCTTTTTTCTTCTTTATCGTAACTTTGGCACTGCACCCTCAACCGGTTGATATTCTATGATACGGATAAGTCAACAGCTCCCTAAACGACCAATCATGGTCAGTCAAAGCTGACCTCCCCAGCGTTTAGGCACACATATGAAGAGCATCCAGGATTTCGCGCTGTTTCTTGGATATCTCAGGGGTCATCTTCTCTTTATTCGGCAAGATCATGATCTTAATTTTTTCTAGCCAAGTAAGGAATCCTTCGACGGAGTATCTTTTATTCAGCTCCGCATCGATCATCATCCTCATCAACTTCATCCTCAATATCAATGCGATGAATGCGATAAACAGATACCCCCCTTAGACTGCTGTCAGTCCTCAGGTTGGTTGGCATCAACTCGATGTCATTCTTTAACACGTCGAATCCCTTTTCGACGACATCCTTACTTCGATAAAGTGAGAGACATTCCATCCAAGAAAACTCGCCTCGATAAAGCAGAATAAACTTGCCCATTTTATTAACGGCATGAGAGACCGCGTTTTTTCTGAGAGATACATGGAACTTGCCGTCTATCGCTTTCCACTCGATGAACTTCGCATCCCTCTTTGCTGTTGCCCTGAAGACCTCGCCAGGGTTCATCCAAGGTTTCAGGCTCTTGGATTTTAACACTTCCATCAGATCGTATAACCGCTTGTAGAAGGTGTTTCTCTCTTGCTGCTCTCGTTTCTGATCGTAAAATGCGTATCCATCCAACCTATTCTCACCTATATCAATGCTCACGGGCATCACAAAGAGCGGTTCTTTTTCGTAGAGCCTAAGATGGTCAGGGTCATCGATGCACTTGTGAATTGCAGATATCGCTTCCTTGACGTTCTTTAGATTGCTTGTTGGCGGAATGATGAACGACAAGTCGGCGGAGACCATCTCCTCGATGTTATCGGTTGAGAAGAAACCCCTATCCATGATCAGGGTATAATTTCTAACGCCCTGAGCCTTCATTTTCTTGACAGTGTTCTTGAGCGTAGATACATCTGCAATGCTTCCCGGATAGAGATCGTACATTACCGGTATGCCCAGATCTTTATCGACGATCAGGGACAAGTTGATCTGAGGCAGGTCGAGACCATCTCGGTTATAACCGTATTCCAGAAGGCTGATCCTCTGAGAGTAAGATGACAAGGAGGTTATGTCGTAGACGAGAGTGCTGCACGTCGATATCTGCTCAATGAGTTTGCGGGAGAACTCAAGATTCGCGGTTCCTTCGCCGATACGGCTTAACAGTCGAGAAAGGCTCTGGGAAGATAAAGGAAGATCCGGATGGTCTTCAGATAAGATCGTACCTTCATACCAGCTCTGAATATGGGTCAGTGCTCGAGGACGTGTG
>JARFPK010000023.1 GCA_029167045.1 Candidatus Methanocrinis natronophilus | reverse complement strand
ACACCGACGGGAGGGAGGGCAGGCCGCCCGGCAGCCCCGCCGGACCTCGCGTCCCGGAGGGGGGGAAGGGGCGAGGGAGCGCCAGGAGGATCGCGAATTTAGCAGGCCGGGCCGGTCCATCCCGGTGGGGCGGAGGCAGCGGCTACGGCGGCGGCTCTGAGGGGACCTGCGCCTCCAACTACTCCGCCCTGGAGATGAGGTGGCTCACCTGCTGCCCCGAGGAGATCTCCGTCGTCAAGACCGCCGAGGTCGACCCGGATAACCCCATGGCCGTCAGGTACACCGTCGAGATCGAGAACGAGGCCGGCGCGACGAGGGCCGCGACGGTCACCGACCACCTCCCCCGGGAGATGACCCTCCTCTCCTCCTCCCCGGAGGTCTCCTCCATCAGGGACGGGGTCGTCGTCTGGCACCTCCCCGAGATCGCCCCCCGGCAGAAGGCGACGATCGAGTTCACAGCCCTCGCCCCCTTCCCCGGCAGGTACACCAACGTCGTCGAGGTGGACGCCCGGTCCGTCGACGGCCCCGTCGTCGAGCCGGTCTACGTCGCCTCTGTCGTCCAGGTGGGGGCCTCCGATGATTGCGAGGCCACAGGCTGCGGGATCTGGCAGCCTCCGGCCTGGAACTTCCACCACTCCGGATACGACCCCGATCCCGACACCGACCTCATCGCCTGCGAGCTTCTCACCTCCTCCGCCGGCTGCACCGCCTCCGGATGCCCCATCAGCCCCGGCCCCTGAGAGGCCGGCTGAAGGGGCGCCGCCCCGGCTTCCCGGCAAAGACCGCCTTCTTCCGGGGCGGTGCGGCCTGTGCGGGGGCTGACCGCCCCGCCGGGAGGGCTGCAGACCCGGAAAACTTTTAGTAGCTTGGGATATCTGGTGAGAGCCGTGTCTTCGAAGAGGCCCTTCCACGTGATGGTCATCCCCACCCTCGGCTGCCCGTCGAGCTGCAGCTACTGCTGGTCCTCCGACGAGAGGTCGCCGATAATGAAGATCGAGACGGTCAAAGAGATGGTCGGGTGGCTTGGGACCTTCCGGGACGACCCCGTCACCTTCACCTTCCACGGCGGCGAGCCCCTCCTCGCCGGCCCCGACTTCTACCGGGAGGCCCTCGCCCTGATAACCGAGGGGCTCCGCCCCCGGAAGATCGCCTTCGCCCTCCAGACGAACCTCTGGAGGATGACCCCGGAGATGGCCGCGGTCCTCGCCGAATTCAAGATCCCCATAGGCTCGAGCCTCGACGGCCCCAGGGACTTGAACGACCACCAGAGGTCGGCGGGCTACTTCGATAAGACGATGGCAGGCTACCGGGTGGCAAAGGACCACGGCCTCTCCGTCCAGTTCATCTGCACCTTCACCTCATACTCGGCCGCCTTCAGGGAGGAGATCTTCGACTTCTTCCTCGAGAACGGCCTCACCCTCAAGCTCCATCCAGCCCTCCCCTCCCTGAAGTCCGCCGACCCCGACCGGTGGGCCCTCCCCCCCGAAGAGTACGGCGACCTCCTAGTCTACCTCCTGGACAGATACCTGGAGAATATCGACGGGATCGAGGTGAGGAACATCAACGACCTGGCCCGGTGTGTCTTCACCGGCCGGGGGACGGTCTGCACCTACGTCGACTGCATGGAGGATACATTCGCCGTCGGCCCCGACGGGACGATCTACCCCTGTTACCGGTTCGTCGGGATGGAGGAGTGGGCGATGGGAAGCGTCCGGGACCGGCCGACGGAAGAAGAGCTGGCGGCGTCGCCGGCGGGAAGGAAGATGCGGGCCTTCAAGACGATCGTCGACGCCGACTGCAAAGGCTGCCGGCACCTCAGGTACTGCAGGGGGGGATGCCCCTACAACGCCATAGCCCCCTCCGGCGGCGAGCTTCTGGGGGTCGACCCCCACTGCGCCGCCTACAAGAGGATCTTCGACGAGATCTCCGACCGGTTCAATAAAGAGCTCTTCGGGTCGATGGGGATGGGAAGATCCTGCCGACCTGCGGCCCCCTCCACCGGAAAGGCCGGGATTATGGCCATCATCCAGAAGATCTTATCCGGCTAGTGTCGCGTCAAAATTGAAATGTCGTAAAGTTCAAGATATATTATCTTCATATCCAAGTTAGGAGAATAGTATATGAAGAAATATATCATAACCCTTTCCTTTCTGAGGACGAGCGGAAAGCTTTGAGCGACCTTACATCCAAGGGAAAACAAAAATCGCAGAAAATCCTTAACGCATTAATTCTGCTAGCGTGCGATGAAGGTGAGCACCAAACAGAACGCTCGACGAATGAAGAAATCGCCCGTGTGCTTCATAACAGCATGAGAAATATTGACCGAGTAAAAAAGAGATTTGTAGAAGAGGGGATTGATGCTGCTCTTGATAGAAAAATGGGAACCCGTTTCTATGTTAAAAAGACGGATGGAGGTTTTGAAGCCCATTTGGTTGCATTAAGTTGCAGCAGTTGCAGCGAGCCGCCAGAGGGTTTCTCGCGGTGGTCTTTGAGGCTATTAGCTGATAAGGTTGTTGAGCTTAACTACATTGACAGCATTTCTCATGAAACTGTACGTCGAATTTTAAAAAAACGAGATCAAACCTTGGCAACGCAAGGGATGGGTAATTCCACCAAATCAAAACGGTAGCTTCGTTGCGAATATGGAAATAGTATTGGATGTTTATAAGCGCCTGTTCGATCCGAGTCATCCGGTTGTATGCATGGACGAATCTCCAAAGCAACTGATATCCGAGGCAAGAATCCCCATCGCAGCATCTCCAGGAAGGGCGGCGAAACATGACTATGAATACAAACGCTGCGGTTTATCCAATATATTCCTTGCTTGCGAGCCATTGGCCGGCAAGCGCATAGTAAAGGTTACAGAAAGGAAAACTATGCTGGACTGGGCTTGCTTTATGGAAGAGATCGCTGCTCATTAAGAACATGCAGAAGAGATAACACTGGTGATGGATAACCTCAACACGCATAATGCAGTATCATTTTATGAGAAATTCCCGCCATATAAAACAAAGGAGTTACTGGATAGATTTGAGTTTGTATACACACCGTATACACACCGAAGCATGGTTGCTGGTTGAATGTGCTTACTGGTCAATGCCTGGTGAGAAGAATTGACAATATTGAAACTGTTAAGAAAGAAGTAGCAGAATGGCAAAAGCTCAGAAACAATAAAAATGAAAAGGCTAACTGGCAATTCATCACGGCGGATGCGAGTTAGTCTATCTCGCCTTTTTCCGACACTAGATAGTTGGCGCGACACTGAGGAGGGTGGCCGAGAAGGGAGAGATACCTCCTCCCCTGCAAGACAGTCCCAAATGCGTTCGCTGCTCATTGGCAGGGATTTGTCTTCCCGACGAGGTAAACCTTCTCCGGGAGATGGATGGGAGAAGCGTAGGAGGCAGGGGTGGAGACGGGGGCCTGATGGGAAAGATCAGACGGCTTCTGCCGGCAAGGGACGATTCCCTGCCCGTCTATGTGGTGGGTCATGGTCATACCGTCCGGAAGAAGGGCGACCGGCTGGAGATACGGTCGATCGGTAAGGTCGATCGAGGGGATAACGGACGAGACGATAAGAAAGACGGCGCCAAGAAAGGAAAGGGCGAAATAGATAACAAGGTCGTCGAAGCCCGGCTGAGGGAGATATCCCAGGTCAACCTCTTTGGAGGTGTGGAGATCTCTACTCCCGTGCTGGCGGATCTGATGCAGCGGGGCATTCCGGTCCTCCATTTCACCCGAGGGGGATGGTTCCAGGGGATGAGCGTCGGCCACACCTCCAAGAACGTGGAGCTTCGGATGAGACAGTTCGCCTGGGCGGCGGACCGGAACAGGTCGCTTTCCATCGCCCGATCGATCGTCGACGGAAAGATTCGAAACTGCAGGACGCAGATAAGGAGAAACGATCCTGAATCTCCCAGAGATGCCCTGGACCGGCTTGCTAAGTTATCCAAGGATGCCGCGAGCGCATCCAGCATCGAGAGGCTCCTGGGGATCGAGGGCGCTGCGGCTGGGATCTATTTCGGGCGGATGGATCATCTGCTCAAAGCCGATCAGGGGTTCTCCTTCGCTAACAGGAACAAACGGCCGCCGAAAGACCCGGTGAACGCCGTTTTGTCTTACCTGTACGCAGTGCTGGCCAAAGACGTCTTCGTCTCCCTTCTGGCGGTGGGGTTCGATCCCTATCTCGGGTTCTACCACCGGCCGAGGTACGGCCGTCCAGCTCTGGCCCTGGACATGATGGAGGAGTTTCGGCCGATCATCGCGGACTCCACGACGATCAATCTCTTCAACAACCGCGAACTCGCTGATAAGGACTTCATCAAGACGGGGCTTGGCGTCTCTCTTACAACGAAGGGAAAGAGGAGGGTCATCAGAGGTTACGAGCAGCGGATGGAGACGGAGATCACCCACCCCCTCTTCGGCTACTCAGTGAGTTATCGGAGGACCATCGAGGTGCAGGCCCGCCTGTTGTCAAGAGTACTTAACGGGGAGTTGAAGGAATATCCGGCCTTCATCCGGAGATGACGGGGGTGGAATATTGAGCGGGAGAAACTACTATGTGGTCAGCTACGATATCATGGACCCGAGGCGGCTGCAGAAGGTCCACAAGACGATGAAGGGCTTCGGCGAGCCGCTTCATTACTCGGTCTTCCGATGCGATCTGACCCTCAAAGGGCGGGCTGAGCTGCTCGTCGCGCTCCATCAGCTGATCCAGCACGACCAGGACAGGGTTATGATAATCGATCTCGGCCCAGCGGATGGCAGAGTCGCGGAGAGGATTGAGTTTTTGGGTGTGCGCACCAGAGAACCGGATCGAGGGGCGATTATCGTGTAGCGATTCGAAAGTTTGATACCATCTTTCCTTGCTCGACAAGATTGGAGCGAGGTCGAAGCCGAGGCTGCGACGGCAGATCAGGCGAGAAAAAAGCGCAACGTATTTAAGCACTGAGAAATAACTGAAAGAGCACTCAGATTCTGGCGATCAAGCCCCCTCCTATGGGAGGACCATCCAGCCAGAAGGATGGACCTATTTTCGCAAATTCACGAGGTCCAGTGGTGCCTGAAACCCTGGGACCCTCGTGAAATGCCTCCAGCTATCGAAAACAGCCCTTTGAGATCGTCAACATTTAGAAAGAACTGCAGCAATTGACGACCCTCGTGAAAATCGCCTTTTTTTCGATAGCAGTAAAGGCCGAAATACGGCCGCCCTATCCATGGCTGAAAAGTCGTGGCCCCATTGAAACTCACCTCCTCGCTATCGTCTGTTTTCTTTGGCCCCGCTATCCATGGCTGAAAAGTCGTGGCCCCATTGAAACTGTTCATGGCGGCAATCAGGTCTTTAGCGGACTTTGGCTATCCATGGCTGAAAAGTCGTGGCCCCATTGAAACTTAGGGTTCAGGTTCATAGTGCGCCATCATTGTGGGTCTATCCATGGCTGAAAAGTCGTGGCCCCATTGAAACCTGATCTTCTTTACTGGTTTCTCACACTGCTTCAAGTGCCTATCCATGGCTGAAAAGTCGTGGCCCCATTGAAACTTGCTATTAAATACAGCGCCACATTCAACGCAAACTATCTTACCCTATCCATGGCTGAAAAGTCGTGGCCCCATTGAAACATCTTCAAACTTCATACCATCCTGAAAATACTCATAGACTATCCATGGCTGAAAAGTCGTGGCCCCATTGAAACGTATGCGTTGTCTCTCGATCAAACCTACAGCTCTGTGTCTATCCATGGCTGAAAAGTCGTGGCCCCATTGAAACTCGGCAGACTCCAACGGCATGGGATACACACTCGACCTATCCATGGCTGAAAAGTCGTGGCCCCATTGAAACCAACTTCAGGGTGTTCTGCAATTCTGTGATTTCTTGGACTATCCATGGCTGAAAAGTCGTGGCCCCATTGAAACTTTATTTGCTCGAAGCAAACGCCGCCATCGGGAAGGCCTATCCATGGCTGAAAAGTCGTGGCCCCATTGAAACCATATTTACTGCAGGCCTCGAAAGCTCGATCTGGCGCCTATCCATGGCTGAAAAGTCGTGGCCCCATTGAAACATCCTCCAACAACTGAAAGGCGAGGTCGAACGCCCTCCTATCCATGGCTGAAAAGTCGTGGCCCCATTGAAACATACCGGCTCTGAACTGGAAGGCGTCGTACATGGCGAGCTATCCATGGCTGAAAAGTCGTGGCCCCATTGAAACTAGTGCCATCTCTTAATGCAGGCGGAAGCTTCTCTTCTATCCATGGCTGAAAAGTCGTGGCCCCATTGAAACCAACAGGAGGCCCGGCGAGAAGAGGCCCCCCATGACCCCTATCCATGGCTGAAAAGTCGTGGCCCCATTGAAACGCGGCCAGGTCGGGCTGGATGTAGATCATATCACGTCCTCTATCCATGGCTGAAAAGTCGTGGCCCCATTGAAACTTTAACCGATATAACTGTTTTCATCTTAATCACTCCTACTATCCATGGCTGAAAAGTCGTGGCCCCATTGAAACACCGGGACCCATGAATTGTTAAAGTCCGTGACCCACATCCTATCCATGGCTGAAAAGTCGTGGCCCCATTGAAACCAAAATAAAGTGCTATTGATCGCCCCCGCCATCATCTATCCATGGCTGAAAAGTCGTGGCCCCATTGAAACTCAGCTCATCGAGCCAAGCCGCAACCTTGGTTTTGTCCTATCCATGGCTGAAAAGTCGTGGCCCCATTGAAACCTCGCCGAAGCGACATCTGGTTTCCCACCTGGCATCAGCTATCCATGGCTGAAAAGTCGTGGCCCCATTGAAACAGAGCCAAGCAATGATCATGCCCCACAGAGATGTCGACTATCCATGGCTGAAAAGTCGTGGCCCCATTGAAACTCAGTTTAACCATTGTCCTGCAACAAGCCCACTAAAGACTAATATTTTTTATTTCTCAGGAAAAAAAAACTCTTATATAAAAAAATATTTAATACTTAGTTGGATCTTGTGGCTACTACTTACAGTTATCGTTGTCAATTGTATCGTACAACCTCTATTGTAATAGAACCACCCTATAAAATTTGTATAACTAATGAAAGATTGTGTTTTATTATACATTACAATCCGAAATTTCACATAAATTTAAATCATAATCAATTTTAAAGCATCGAGGGTCATTAAATAAACCTCTTGTTTTCATTATTGGATTATCTTGCTTATCTGTTGTGAGAGTTATGACTGAATTTGCGAACCAT
Source organism: Candidatus Methanocrinis natronophilus (assembly GCA_029167045.1). GTDB lineage: Archaea > Halobacteriota > Methanosarcinia > Methanotrichales > Methanotrichaceae > Methanocrinis > Methanocrinis natronophilus. Next base: position 28,111 of record JARFPK010000023.1, on the reverse strand, counting down.
AATATATATCCTTCGAGTTCTTGCTTTAGAGTGCCTGTTCGGAATATATATAAGGAGTTTATGTGGTTCTTTTCTTCCCAGAACATATTATGCCTCAAGTATTGAGCGGCTATCTCCTCATCACTAAAATACAAGAAATCAGAGAGCGCATCATAAATTACGCAAAGGCATTTAGACTTTTTTAAATGTTCAATGGCTTCTTCATACTTTTTATTCATTTCATGTGGATTTCTTGGATCAGCATAAAGAATGCCATTCCTGATATCATCCTTAAAAATTCTTTCTGCAAAAGCAGAAAAACAATCTATGTCAACTCTGTTTGGATTCTTCGTTATATTGTGAGGTGGCCTGGCAAACCAGAACCATATGATGCCTGAGCCTTTATTTAAGGCATTTTCTGAAAATTTCTCGGCAATCCTCCAGGGCCTCCAGCTTTCGTCTGCCGCCAGGATGATCGGATACACTGGTTTTTGATTCTGAAAAGGTTGTTTAATTACTCTATCTATGCATTCACCACCGAATTCTATGAACTTTTTCTGAAAATTTACTGAAGGTTTATTAAAGATAATTGTCTCGAGGCGGGCAATTCGAAAAAATATCCACATAAGACCTGATAATCCCAACACCCATGCAAGTATTCCAAATTTTGTCCCCAAGTTTAAATATGAATGTATTGATATCGGTTTAATAAGGTCCAGAATAATAAGAATTACTCCTATCCATAACCCCAACATGCAATACCAAAGATATACTCTCCATCTGAAAAGAGCTTTTCGACTATATGTCTTTGTTATTACAACGGAAAGAAATGATGTAATGAAACCAAATATACCTCCTATTCCAGTAATCACAGAGGTTGCAAGACTAATTTTTAGAACATCAATAATAAATTCAATCATCATATATCTCCACTAAGATATCTCCCTCGGATCTGCAAGAATCAGCTTCACAAGGGCATGCAGAAACTGCAATCGTGCAATTCTTAAGTGCTTTAAAACTCACTGAATCACCGTCCTTTGCTCGGGAGATTTCAGTCTTGAAACTATAGTCAGAACAGTTGAGCTTAAAATCCATGAAAAGGTTAACTGTGCTCGGCAGCCCGGATGTATTGATTCCTAATGCCGATGCCAATAAGTCTCTGCATCCATCTTTCTCTTTGGAGAAATGCTCTTTGTATAATCTCCGCCTACATCCTGGATATAAAATATTAGTATTTGATTCTGAATCGATCGAAGTTACTTTAAGAACAGCTTCCTCATTTACGTCGAATAACTCATCATCTACTTTTAAAATGAACCTACGAATCCTATCCAAAGTAATCCCCTGGTGATAGTTAAGGAAGACTAAATCAGACAATTGCCCACCACTCTTGCATGAGATCTTGATCGTCTGTCCTCTAGATATTACGAAACCTTTAGCCTCTCCCTTTCTCAATGTGAACTCCATTTGTAACACACCTGCTATCAATTAATGCTCATTTAAGGAATATATACTTTATTATCGCTCGCATCAATTAAAGATCTAGTACATCCCGACCAGCAGATTCCGAATACTGTAGACACCTACATATAAATGGGATTCATGCGGGATTGGAAGGAAGGGGGCAGATTCAAGCTGCTTTTTGTTGGATACGATATATCTCCCTCCTCATTCTGCTATCTTCTATGGCATTTCCATCGTCCATCCCAACCTAATTCAAATTCAACGTGTTCTGTCTCTATCTCACATCCGGGGGAGAAATGAACCTTTTCGAAGGAAATATTTTGACCTGCATGCTCGCCCCAATTACGCCCTACTAGAGGCTCGATTGGTCCTGTAAGACTTGTAGCAGCCTCTGGCCCAGAAGCCAAAACATGAGCCTTTATCTTATCGTTCTTATCGAGTGTCAGAACTATCTTCCCACCCTTTCCCTCCCATTTATGATGAGAAACTGTTATGCCACCTTCTTGATGACCATCATTCAAATCCGAACAGCAGAATACGCGCCCCCATCCATAAGCGCGCTCGCCTCCCAGCTGCAATTTATTCATTTCTTTCTTCCAGCAGTGTAATTCCTCCGGAAGAGTGGCCTTCACCCATAGATCACCTAACATGAAAACTTGAGACGTGTTTCGTGCAACATGGGCGATATACTCGGTCTCATGGAGACTGCCTTCAAGAGCCGAGTTAACTGTATAATCGAGAGCCGTGCTGGCGTAGCTATTGAGGAGCTGGTAGTCGAAGTCATTATGAACCCAGGGAAAGTAAGGGTCTTTTCCGTCCAGACTAGGCCACAGATAGCCAAATCGAAAGTGCAGTTTTATCAGGTCACCAATCCTCTGATAACATTTGCCCTGGCTGCCATCGTGATAATCTCTGGTCAGCCGGGCGGTGAGGGCAGCCCAGATGTTCTTGCCCGGCACGTACTGACGGGTCTGCATCAGGTTGCCCACCTTACGGTATCCGATATGCATCGGGCTCAGAAGGCGGAACTTAAGGGTGTGGTGTGTCCAGGTCATATCATTCCCCTGCCGCTTTGGCGCCATAGCGAGCGTAGATCAGAGTCTGCTCATATAGGTCTCGGACTAAGAGAAGGGTATCGAGGTCTCTTGCGACTGTATCAGTATAAAAATTTAGCACGTTTTCTGCTGTTTTATCATCTTTGGCACTTGGCGGAACCTCGACGAGATTGCTATTCTCATTCTTCCATATAATGCCGTAATTATCCTTTAGCATCGGTAGAATGGCGCGAAGTTGTTCCCTCACGATACGTGCGTTGGTTTTCTCCGTATCCGAGCGGGAATAGAGAAAGAGCATACAGGCATATACGCCCTGCTCCTGAAGAACTCCAAGAGCCTTGGTTACAAAAACATCAAGCCGATCGTGCTGTTTATTATCTTTGGACTCTTTCACGATGAGTTGACCATAATGTCCAGCTATTTTATCCAGTGTCGGTAATGTCATCATGGCACCCCCTTGCTGCTGGATTTCACAGACTGGCAATCGTTTAACGTTCGCGTTTGGTAATCAACTTCGCACGACGCCAAAGCTCTTACGCGGCCAAAGCCGCGTGTCCCCATTCCACCTATGCCTAAGTGCTCTATCCATTCAACACCTGCAGTGATCACATACTGAGGTCCGTCTTGATTATCTTTCTGCATTTTGTTCTTCCACCCATCTTTTGGAGTAGGCATCGTACTCATTTCGTAGCGCTTCAGGTCATCCTTAATCCAACCCAGTGACTTTTGAACTTCCTCCTTCAATTTTGCTTGACCATCGTCCTTTTTCCAGAGATGCCAATTGCTGACGAGATTCTTCTGGTCATGCCCATTGCTTCCCCCAAGCTTTTCCATCCAGTCCTCCAATTGCTCTTTTGATGGAAAAGCACCTCGAAAATCATCCACAACAACATCGAGCCATAGGAAAGCTGCCCGAGGGATAGCTTCGTATGTGAAAAGCGCGCCCTTTTCTGCTGCGCCAGTCTCTGGATCAATGGCAACAGAAGTCCTAACTTCCAGGTTGGAGTTGACCACTTGGGAGAAGAGTTTATCAGAGATGAGGACGATGCGGCCTCCAATTGTCTTCCACTCCTCTTTAATACTTATTTCGTTTGGTGGTTTGATCTTAACTTTGCCTGGCGTTTTTATCATTAGCCAGCCGAGATTCAGCGGTTTATCCCAGTCCATCGTCGTCAGAGGCGCGTCGCTTGAGTCTTTCGCCAGATGTGTGTCGCTTGAATCTAAAGTAAAACCGACCTCATTTAGGAGTCCTTCTGTACTCACCCAAACTGGACCTGTCATTGAGTAGACCGGGAACAACAAGAGACGGGCGTCGCCGATGGAAACTACCCCTGAATACGATCGCCCATCGCCGACCGAGCCGAAAGTATAGCAGATTGGACAGGTGGGCCGACCACAGTGGCCACCCTGACCGGAACACCCTCGTTTGCCGTAGCGATAGGCCGAATAGGAACGTATCGCTCCGCTTAGGGATGTTCCTGGGACCTTTGGCAGGCGCGTTCCAGGCTCTCGTACGATGCTGTTGTCCACCCGCCCAAGACGCATTCCTCCGGTCCCGATGTGGACAGGATCGGTGGTCATCAGCAGGTATCGATAGGTACTAAAGCTCATATCTGAACCTCCTCTTTCATAATTTGTAGGTGAAGCTCAACTACATCAGTAAACCACCCGCTGGCGAGGTAATTTGCCCATTGGGCGAGCCATATATCTCGGTCTCTCTTACCGACCTGCCATGGCTTTTCTCCATCACGCCATTCAGCATTAGCCAGCGCGTTATAACAAAACTGCCAAAAGACGTCCTCGGGCGGCTTTATTATCTCACCTTGTGGATTGAATTCTGCAAGAACTGGGTTCATCTCTTGCCATTCTGCTCGTTTTGCCTCAATCAGATCTCGGATGGCGTAAATCTGATTTTTGCTCAAATGATTTTTGAGCGTTTTCCAGATACGCTCCAAATCTTCCAATTCATCCAGCAAATAGGGGCGACGGTGAAGACCGCGGCGTTGGCCTTGGTTATCGTAGGCGATCTCGAAGCGCCGTCCAGCGCTGTCCAGCCATTGGAAGTCCAGGGTCGCTGGGGTGAAGTAGACGGAATCGTCGGTCTTTAGGTCAGCTACATGCACAAGCCAACCATCAGAACCCGTCCAGGGGTTGAGCGCCTGAAAACTTCGATCTCGATAAGAAGGTTCGCTTAAGGTATTCAGAAATACGTAAGGATACCACAGGTCAGGAGTTTTGCCATCCCCCATAACTGCGGGAACGTACCATTTAAGCTGCCTACCATCGTTCTCAAGGAAGATCTCGTACCATTCGTTGAATTGGCCAGATTCATCATCGTTGAATCGCTTTGGAAGCTTGTCTCCATTCTCAATAGATTTTGGGTCAGCCTTCACGACCTTCCAACCTTCAGGGGTTGCAGATTGATCGAGCATCCGCCTTCCGGCGTTAAGAATCGCCCTCAATGGTGTGCGTCTGCGAGCATAGACAACCCCTAGATGTAGAGGCAGCCTATTTAGTACCTTGCCCATTTCTCTTTCGTATTTGGCCTTGATGGCCTCTATCACCTCTAGCGCTCTGTCGGCAGGCACTAGGGCCATAAAGTTTCGTGGCTCGGCTAATATGGGGATTACCGGGGTATAGGCACTCTTGGGTATCTTAGCAACCTCTGCAATCTCGAATGCTCCTCGAATTTTGGTTTTAGCACCATAGCCCACGGGCTCTTCGATGGTTAAATTGACCCCCCTTTGAAGGGCACTTTGAAGTGGTTCATCTAACTGTTGTTTGGTTACAAGGTAATCCAAGTTGTCACTGGTAATAAAAATATTTTTGATAGAATCCCACACTACGCTCATTCGTACGCCCTTCGGAAGCACCAGGTCGTAGGCATTGAAAGAGCCGAGTTCGAGCTCTTCTACATCCTTGGGTTTTATCATGAACCTGTGTTCTTTTTGTCTCAGCTGATGCCGTACTAATGATTGAGCCATCTCAGCTTCTACGTCGGAGGGGCAGACCTCCTTCCAGAAGTTATGGGTTGTCTCCCAAACGCGACGAATGCGGGCAAAGGAGTTGTTTGTGGCCGCTTCACTTTCTGTTAGAAATACTGGCTTAGCATTGCGTACCCAAAAGAAGAAGTTGGCACTATTGTCGCTCCAAAGAAGCATATTTCTGACTTTTAGAACTGAATCGCTATTTGTAGTTTTAAGCCTATGGTTATCTACAACAGTGAAATCTTTACCCCAGATCTTAATCGCCCCATTAATACCGAATTCATCTATTAAATTGTTCGATACTTCTATGAATATATTACCACCATTATCCGATTCGATCTGATCAGAGACTAAATTCATGCTGTGAGGATAGTGAATATTGAGATTGGGATCTTTAAAGGTTCTCAGCTCATCTTCACCTATGAGAACTGTTCCGGTCCACTTAAATTGGCCCTGTCCCTTAATTTGAATAGTAGTATCTACTGGAGGTGGACTCCCTACCCATTGAACATGATGCTTAAATTTATTCCAAGAATGATCTTCATGGGGATATGCCATGAAGCGGATAAATTGTTCTGCCGGTAAATTTCCAGCGACCAATGCTATTCTACCATTCTTATCGGCCACTTCATCAGTCCATACGGTGCAACTGTCGACTCCTTTCCTTATGCGAGAAACCCATTGTTCGGCCACGCCAGATCTGCGATGCATACATAAGCAACACAATTTGCGCCGTCTTGCCTTCTCGCTAAAATCTTCGGGGTTATTTCGATAAGATGATACTTTGTCCGGCCCATATCCTTGAGGCCGAATTCCGCATTCTGAGCAGATTTCATCATTAATATATGGCTCCTTCCAGGCAGGATTAATTAACGCCGGATCTGATTTATCAGAGGGATTTTTAATTAAATCATCCAGAATATAATCTCCAATATTTTTCCCACCCTTGTCTTTAGGGTGGTTAACTACAATATCAGAGCTTAATTTCACCTCCAATATTCGGCAGTCAATTTCAACAAGGGGACTAACTATGGAATTTACTACTTTGAGGATAGATTCTACATCACACTCAAATTCAGGAAATATATAATAACTTCCATTTTCATCTTTATATACTTGAATAGCTAGCAAGTTTCTCTCCAGTGCACTTCTAACTCTCTCAAGAGCTTGTTCTAATAATCTTTTTCTCACTCTTAAATCAGCAAGAGTATTAGCTTCCTCCAAATATCTTAAGCCACAAGTACGAATGGATAGAACTCGCCAAAAAAGCATATTCTGGCTTTCGGTCCTGCAAAAATCATTGTGCTCCAGAGGTCGGCCAGCCAAAATATGGCCAATAGCCTCTGTCACAAGGAACGCCATACCAGTGTGTCCAATGTCCCATACTGTAACATCGTTTACTGGTCTTCGTGTATCCGCGATAGTTTTGGATAAATGCATCTGAAGGTCGATAGACAATTGCTCCAAAGAGCTAGAAGATGGATTATTCCCGAGGTGTTTCTGGATTGCAGTTTCGACTTGAATGCGCAAGTCGTCGATATCAGGGAGGCTAAGAGCAGGTCTCTCCCAACCAAAAGGTGTGGCTATCCAGAGATTACGCCCATCTGTTTGGTCTTCTTTATACATATCCTCCTTTTCCCCACCAGACGCTCCACGGTGGGCACGATTCATCAAATGAGTCAATAGTGATCCATTTTCAAATAGATAAAATATCCCCAATTTTCCCCTATAATCTGCGTACCATGGTTCACGTTGGCCAAGATATTCGATCAAATCTCCCGGTACATATACACGATCGTTATATGGACAGGGAAGATTAAATGAATTACTAGATAGCATCTGTTTCGTAGCAGCATTTAGAATATCCGATTGAGGAAGATTGGGACATTTATCCCATAATTTTTCAGGTAATTTGGGACAAAGAGGATCAATAAGGTTTAAAATATGTTGATATAGAAAATTAGTACCTTCTTTCGTTAGTTTGGGCTCTATAAATTTGCTACTAACTTTTCCCAGGTTATGCAACATAGCGCCCGTCGCAGCCAATATCATCGAATCACGACATTCTTCAAGTTTGCTAAGGTCGATCATTTTAGCTCCTCCTGCCATGCTACTTTGAATATATCTTGGAATTCTTCAGGTTTTACGGTCGTCTCTTTGCTATCGTCTCTTGCCACCCCAAATCCACTGCTTGTCTTCGCTCCAAAGCCATAGGTGGTCATCATCGCACGTATGCCCTCAGCAACGACCTCAAGATCCTGCGAAGCATGCTTTTTTGCATCTTCGTGGCTTATCTCCGGTCCTCTGAGGGGAACGTAGAGCAGAGTAAAGGTGCCTTCTGCACCATCGGGCACGCATTCAAAGTAAATGGGCAACTTTCCCGCACCTGTATCGCGTTGGTGAGGGTTAATGACCTCAAGGCCGATCTGGTCAAAGTAGGTAGGATAGAAATGAAGACATCCCCGGTGATGCGGAAGAGATTCGTTTGGCTCTCCGTTGAAGCACTGCTTCACAAGCTGACGATATATTTCTGAAGCCTCCTCGCCCCCTTTTTCATCTAGATACTTTGCAAGACCCTTGATAGATCTGGGTTCTTCTCCTTTTTCGTCGCCGAAAAGTACAGCCATCCTAAATCGTCTTTGTGCGAAATCTTCTGGCTGCAATGGGCAATCCTTCGCAAGCTCGAGCACCATCGCCGATCGCAGTGCCCCTTTCCACTGACTGGGTGCCACATACGGCACCTTGAAAACCTTCTCTTTTTTGACTGGATTATCAAGGATGTAGAAGTCGGTATCGTCCCGGCTGATGTAGGGCTTGCGAAGTGTGAATTTGAACTGAAGGGACCAGGAACCGGCCGGAAAGAGGGAGATGTCCGGACAAGCTGCCTTTAGGGACAGGGGCTCTAAGAATGTCTTGTGTTGCATCTCGAAATATTCGTCGAGCGTTTTGTCTTCTATCAACTTGCGAAGACCTCCGGGACGATCCGGCCGATCACCTGTTTGGGCGTAGGTTTTTCTTTGGGTTATCGAGGTGTGAGCGAGCAATTGAACACGGTGCCAAATATCTCTATTAATTTCTTCAAGCAAGCTGTCGATGTCTCTTCCACGAATCTCTGTTGGAGACTTATTAAACGCTTGGACTTCATAAATCATAATTTCCCTCCTGAATTAGATAAAGCCCGTAGGTAGTCCTCAGATGTTTCGCTTTCTTTCTTGTCAAAACAAAGGACTTGAGGTTGCTGCAGATTCACGAGGCTTGCATCCCACAGTTTGCCCACATATGCATCTTGCCATTCACGAAGATCTCGTGTTTCCACTCCTAACCACTCAATTAACTTATCCAATACATCTTCTCGCTTTAGGCTTCCTGGTAATACCTGCGGGATCCAGCCCCAGATACGGAATTCATATAGATTCTCGCCAACGCAATAAGCGTGAGATACTTGGATAAGCGATTTGCAACGCTCTATCGTACTTGTTTCTTTATTCATCAGATAAAACTTTCCCCACTCTCTCTCGCAGTTCTCGCACTGCCATATCCATTCGGCTGCTCTGCCCCTGCAGTTCAAATGCTCATTCCGAGTTGGTTTATGGTCCCATAAACCTCCGCATTTTTGGCATCTCCATTCAATAGCCTTTACCTTTCCGAAATCACCATTATGATATCTTCCACTCAGAACGCCCATGAGCCTCCAACGAGCTACAGAATTGGATTTGCTTTTGTGCCCGATCTCTTGGCGGATCAACTTCCGAAGATAGTAACGAACCAAAGAGGAGATTGGAACAATTCCCGTATCCTGATAATATTGAAACTCCTCTAATGGAATGATTTTTGTTGTATTGTTTTTAATAAAAGTCCAAGGATCTTCAGAGTAGAAACGTATCCTTGCAAAGAAAAACTCGTCAAACCTGGGCAATTCTTGTCCTGTATTCGTTCTCTGGCTTGGACGTTGGTTGAGATCTCCATTGAATAAAAGCGCTTTATTTATATTCAGTACTGGGTCCGTCTCAACCTTTGCAACTCCGTATCCTTGCTGAGTTCGTGCTCCTAATCCGCCCCATTCCGAAGCAAGACGAAGTGCCAGAGCAAGGAACTGGCTTACATCTTCCCATTCGGTCCAATTGGACAGGCGCCCAGAAATTAAGTATCCTTCAACCTCGTTTTCAAAAAGGCCACGCTTCAAATACCAGCCGCGGTTGTTGCAAACTTTTATCGTTAATTGTTCTTTGTTATTTGGGTTCTCAATGATTGGCAAATCAATTCGAAAAGATCGCTTAAGTCCAGTTGTTCCGAAGATCGCACATGAATCACAGTAATAGCCATCTTTGTCGGGGCACTCATGCTGGCTCGGATCACATGCATCTCCACCTAGACCCCGAACGATGGCCTCATACCACCAGCGCATGCTCCCGATGATGCCGGTCTCGTGAATGCGATCACAACTGCCGTTGATGCCCCCAGTCCAGAGTGGCGTTATTGTTTTTATTTTAACCTTCATAATAATGACCTGCTCCATAATCCATCACTGCCTCAAACCCCCCCATCCCAAAATGCGCCCCGTACCCCACCACCACCGGCCCCCGGACCGGCTCGGCAAACTCGATCCGAAAGCCGTATCCCGCCGACCCCGCCCTCCTTCCGTCCCCGCTGTTTCGCCCCCGCCGGAAGCTCGCCCATTCGACCCTCTCCCCGGCGATCTCGGTGAAGGAGACCGGCTCGACGGTCACCGGTTCGGCAAAACCCGCCAGGGCCAGGAGGCGCAAGAGCTCGTGCTCGGGGCTTCCTATCTGCCTTCCTGCGGGGTCGAGCTTCGGTGCTCCCGCCCGGGTCGCCTTGGGGTGTCTTGTGGGGATGAAGGGGGTCCGGGAGGTCCATGTCTTGGACTCGACGAGGAGGGTTGAGCCACCTTTGGCCGGGTCGGCCCCGCCGAAGTCGCCGGGGAAGCCGAGGCCGAGGAGGGTTAGGTCGGCCACGATCCCGTCGCCCCGGACCTCCCGGAGGGCTTCTAAAGCGGTCCTTTCGCGAGAGCCGAAGCCCGCGGGGGCGTATACGGTGACGGAGGTAACCTCGCCCTCCCTCCCCCGGCCCAGGGCCTCGACCGACTCGGGGAGGATGAAGGCGTGGTTGTGGCCGACGAGGGCCCTTCCGGCCTCATCGCAGCCGGTAAAGGTCGTCGAGCCGTCCGATAGCTCGACGAGGGCGGCGTGGACCCTCTCCGCCAGGATGATCCCGTCGGTGAGCCTCGGCGGCCGGCCCCCGACGGCGTAGCGTCCGACGGTTGGCGGATGTTCCGGGCCCCGGCGGAGCTCGGGGGATCTCGTCGAATTCACGGGATATCGAGAATATCGGGGGGAGGGGGCGGATCCGCCTCCCGAAGAGCTGATCGCCTTCACGACGGCCCCCGCCTCCCCGGGCGGCTCGCTCCGCCTTCCTCCGCCGTCGGGGCCCAGGGTCCTCAATCCTCCCACCTCTCCTGACAGAAGATGTCCCCATGAAATCCGGCGGCGGTCCCGTCCCTCATTGGAGGAAATAGATGACGGTTTCGGTATAAAAGTCTGCCGCAAATTCCTTATTATTGGCGTTATGGCCTCCGCCAAAGTATAGGTTCATTGAACTCGCCCCAGCTTGAACCTTCCCTGGAAGGGAGGAAGGGTGGGAGGAAGGGATGTAGGGGAGAAGGGTGGGAGGGACGGCCCACCAACTCCCCTCCCCCATCCCGGCCACGCCACCTCGCCGGATCTTTTCCAGCAACAGCCTTTTTATCCCATGTCATGTACGGCACTGTGGCTTTTGAATAGACGAGACCGACGGAGAGAACCGAGAGGATAGAGGAGGCGGAAAGGTGCCGAAGCGTGAAGACATCAAGAAGATCATGATCATCGGGTCTGGGCCCATCGTCATAGGGCAGGCCTGCGAATTCGACTACTCAGGAACCCAGGCCTGTAAGGCCCTCCGGGAGCTGGGCTACGAGATAGTCCTGGTGAACTCAAACCCCGCTACGATAATGACCGACCCGGGGATGGCGGACGCCACATACGTCGAGCCCCTCAACGTCGAGAGGCTCGCCCAGATCATCGATAAGGAGAGGCCCGACGCCCTTCTGCCGAACCTCGGCGGCCAGTCGGGGTTGAACCTAAGCTTGGAGCTGGCGAAGGCCGGGGTCCTGGAGAGGTACGCCGTCCAGATCATCGGGGTCGAGCTCGACGCCATCGAAAGGGGAGAAGACCGGATCATATTCAAGGAGACTATGAACCGGCTGGGGATAGAGATCCCCAGGAGCACCGCCGTCTATACCGTCGAGGAGGCGGAGAAGGTGGCGGCCGATCTGGGATACCCCGTCGTCGTCAGGCCCGCCTACACCATGGGCGGGACCGGCGGCGGCCTCGTCTACAATGTGGAGGAGCTGCGGACGGTGGCGAGCCGCGGCATCTCCGCCAGCCTCATAGGCCAGATCCTCATCGAGGAGTCGGTCCTGGGGTGGGAGGAGCTGGAGCTGGAGGTGGTCAGGGACGCGAAGAACCAGAAGATCACCGTCTGCTTCATCGAGAACGTCGACGCCATGGGGGTCCATACCGGCGACTCCTACTGCACCGCCCCGATGCTGACGATATCCCAAGAGCTCCAGGAGAGGCTCCAGGACTACTCCTATCGGATCGTCGAGGCGATCGAGGTGATCGGGGGGACGAACGTCCAGTTCGCCCACGACCCCAGGACCGACCGGGTCGTCGTCATCGAGATCAACCCCCGCACCAGCCGCTCCTCGGCCCTCGCCTCCAAGGCCACCGGCTTTCCCATCGCCCTCGTCTCAGCGAAGCTCGCCTGCGGTCTAACCTTGGATGAGATCCCCTACTGGCGGGATGGGACCCTGGAGAAGTATACCCCTTCCGGCGACTACGTGGTGGTGAAGTTCGCCCGCTGGGCCTTCGAGAAGTTCAAAGGTGCCCAGGACCGGCTCGGAACCCAGATGAAGGCCGTCGGGGAGGCGATGGCCATCGGCAAGACCTACAAAGAGGCCTTCCAGAAGGCTATCAGGTCTCTTGAGATCGGAAGGTACGGCCTCGGCTTTGCCAAAGACTTCCACGAGAGGCCCCTGGCAGAGCTGCTGGATATGCTGAAGTGGCCGACGAGCGAGCGGCAGTTCATCATCTACGAGGCCCTCAGGAAGGGGGCGGGGGTCCAGGAGATAAGCGAGATCACCAACATCAAGGGCTGGTTCATCCAGGAGATGAAGGAGCTCGTCCTCCTCGAAGAGGAGATCCTCGCGTACCGGGGGAAGGGTGGGGAGCTTCCCGAAGGACTCCTCGCCCGGGCGAAGATGGACGGTTTTGCAGATCGGTATCTCGCCAAGCTTCTGGACCTCTCCGAGGCGGAGGTCCGCAGCCGCCGCAAAGCCCTGGGGATCGTCCAGGGGTGGCACCCCGTCCCCGTCAGCGGTGTCGAAGACGCCGCCTACTATTACTCCTCCTACCACGGATCCGACGCCACCAAGACGACCGGCCGGCGTAAGGTGATGGTCCTGGGAGGCGGCCCCAACCGGATAGGCCAGGGGATCGAGTTCGACTACTGCTGCGTCCACGCCGCCTTCGCCCTCCGGGACCTCGGCTACGAGACGATCATGATAAACTGCAACCCCGAGACCGTCTCCACCGACTACGACACCTCCGACAGGCTCTACTTCGACCCCCTCACCGTGGAGGACGTCCTCAGCATCTACGAGAAGGAGAAGCCGGAGGGTATGATCGTCCAGTTCGGGGGCCAGACACCCCTTAATATAGCAAGGGAGCTGGAGGAGGCGGGGGTGAGGATCTTCGGGACGACCGTCGACGCCATAGATCTAGCCGAAGACCGGGACCGGTTCAGGATGATGATGGATAAGATGAACGTCCCCATGCCGGAGTCGGGGATGGCGAGCAACCTCGCAGAGGCCCTGGAGGTGGCGGCCAGGATCGGCTACCCCCTCATGGTCCGACCCTCCTACGTCCTGGGTGGGCGAGGGATGGAGGTGATCTACGACGAGGAGATGCTGGAGCGGTACGTGGCCGCCGCCGTCGACGTGACGCCGGAGCGGCCGATCCTCATCGACCGGTTCCTGGAGGATGCCCTGGAGGCGGAGGCGGACGCCCTCTCCGACGGCGCTGAGACCTTCGTTCCCGCGGTGATGGAGCATATAGAGCAAGCGGGGGTCCACTCCGGCGACTCCGCCTGCGTCATACCCCCGGTGACGATCCCCGCAAAACACCTAGATACCATCAAGGAGTACACCCGGCGGATCGCAAGAGAGCTCGGCGTCGTAGGCCTCATGAACATGCAGTACGCCATCGCCCAGGATTCGGTCTACGTCCTGGAGGCGAACCCCCGGGCCTCCCGGACCGTCCCCCTCGTATCGAAGGTCTGCAACGTCTCCATGGCCCGGATCGCGACGGAGCTGATCATGGGAGAGAGGCTCGCCGATCTCGATCTCCATGAGAGGCAGATCCCCCACTTCGGCGTCAAGGAGGCGGTATTCCCCTTCAACATGTTCCCGGAGGTCGACCCCCTCCTGGGGCCGGAGATGAGATCTACAGGCGAGGTCCTCGGCATGGCCGAATCCTTCGGGATGGCCTTCTACAAGGCGGAGGAGGCGGCTAAGCAGACCCTCCCCAAAGGCGGCTCGGTCCTGATCACCGTCGCCTCCAAAGACCAGCCGAAGGTCCTGGATGCGGCAAAGGAGTTCTCCCGGCTGGGGTTCTCCATCAGGGCCACCTCCGGGACCCGGGATTATTTCGTGGAGAAGGGGATAAATTCCGAACCGGTCATGAAGCTCCAGGAGGGCAGGCCCAACATCGACGACGCCATAAAGAACGGGGAGGTCCACCTCGTCATCAACACCCCCGTCGGCAAGGCGAGCCAGTACGACGACTCCTACATACGGAAGGCGGCTATAAAGTACAGGGTTCCTTACATCACCACCCCTGCCGCCGCTTCGGCGGCAGCGAAGGGGATCGCGGCTTTCCTGAACGGAAAGTCCAGCGTCAAGTCCCTCCAGGAGTACCACGCCGAGATCGAGGGATGAACAGGCTGGAGAGGATTTATAGGGCTACATAGCATCGATCACCGCCTCTTTTCAGGGGAGCGTCGCCGGAGATCTCGAAGCTCCCCGTCCATCGGCGGGGTCTGCCACCTTCCTCAGGAGGTAAGCGGTGCATATACCCCCAAGGAGGGTGTGGAACCAGAGCTGGGCGACTCTGGCCAGTATCGTCGCCGCCGCGGCATCGTGGAGGGATACCCCCACCGCCGTAAAGAGGGCGATCATGAGGATGTCCACTATCCCCAGGCCCCCTGGAAGTATCAGGGGCATGTTCTGGAATACCATGATCACCGAATAAACGGCAAATATAGCAAGGATCGGTATCTCCACCCCGAGGGACCGGAACGCAGCGAAGGCGACGAGGTTGAGGGAGAGCCAGCCGCAGACCGCCCAGAAGAAGCTCAAGATGATCGGTCCGTTTCTATTTCTCAGCAGGAGCATGCTCTGCTGGAACTGACGGGTTATCCCGCAGTAAAGGCTTCGGTTGACGCTTCTATGTAGCAGCCTCTCCGCCTGGTCGATGACGAGGTTCGCGGTCCCCAACAGCCAGCTCTCCGAGAAGCAGAAACCGAGGAAGAGGAGGCCCGCCGATGCCATCAGTAATATCATCGAGAAGCAGGTGGTGAGGGCCCAGTTCGGGACCTCGTAGAAGAGGACGAGGTAGGCGAGGCCGAAGGACATCCCCAGGAGGAAGGGGACCGCGGTGATGATCCTGGTGGCGGCGACGCTGGCGGTGCTGGAGTCGAGCCTAGCGTTCCCGGCGATCTTGCTCAGGAAGTAGAGCCGCCCCGTCTCCCCCGATACCGACCCCGAGGGGATCAGGTTGTTGAGGAATATGCTGGACATGTAGATCAAGAAGACGTCGGAAAGGGAGATCCGGTAGTCCAGCTCCCGGACGACCGTCTCCCAGGCGAGGGCGTTGAAGACGACGTCGAGGAGGGATAAGAGGAAGGCGAGGCAGAAGATGGTGAGGTTCACCTCAGCGAGGCTCGCTGTTACATCGTCGAAACCGAGGTGGTAGAGGTACCCGAAGTAGGCTACGAGCCCCAGGACCACCAGCGCTGCTGACCTATGGCCGGGGATCGTCGGCAGGTCTACGCCTTCGACCACAGCCGCCTGGAGGGTCTCGCCGTAGAAATAGTTATCTTTCTGGGTGGTATCAAGAAAAGTGTTTATATAAATAAGCTAACCATCATAATATGAGCGTGGTAGTCGCCGCCGCCGATCTCACCTGGGGGGAGGTCGTCGAGAGGTCGAAGATGCCGGTCCTCGCCATCTTCCACTCCCCCGCCTGCCCCTACTGTCAGGAGATGATGGCCACCCCCACCTTCAAGCTCTTCTGCGGCGGAAGGCCGGTCCAGGAGATGGTGGGGGCCGTACAGCCCTCCCTCCTCAAGAGGATGTTGCAGGAGGGTATATCCACAGGGGCCAAGTGCAGGAGGCGATCTAAGCCCATCGACTACAACATCGGTACGCTTCAGGGGTCCCCGGCCTTACGCCGCTCCACCATCGTCCCTCCATCGCATATCTCTCTCTTTTCCCGACCATCTGATCCGGAAAGGGGCGATTCTCCACAATTAATGATTATAAATAATATAACGTGCAGGTAATTTATATTAGAAAGTTATAAATAATCTGACGCCGTTGGAGGATGGTTTATGATAGTTATAGCCCGGACAACACGGCCCGAAATGGACGATTTCGGGGGTGTATTTGATTGCATGAAGGAAGTTTGGAAGTTAAAGACCTGAGAAGCCTGGAGAACCTAGTGAGCAAGAGGACGGGCATAAGGATAGAATCCGATTCCCTCAGCCCAGCGGTCCTCTCCCTCCTCACGGAGGTATTCGCTGATGAGGCCGAGCCTTCTTATAGGGAGATTCTGGAGATAGTCGCCGAGTTTATCTGCGGCAGCTACTCCCGGCGGGAGGTTCGAACCATCATGAAGAGGCTCGGGGTCGACGACTCGGATATGCAGGCTGATCTGATCTACATGGCCCGATCCTGGCGGAACCGCGACCCTTTCCCACAGGTACTGGCCCATCGATGAGAACCCGAATTATCGACTTTTCACGAGGGACTCAAGATCGCCGCCGCCCATATCAGCCCAGGCTCTATCGATCCCATCCCCCCACCTTTCCACCTTTTCCGGAGCCCTGATCACGGCAGCTTCAGAGAAATGGGGTTCGGCCTATCCGGGATCCTCTATCCTGGCAGCCCAGAGGGATGGGATAAAAGCAAAAAGGGTCTTTCAGGCCCCAGAGGCCGACCTGACCTTCGCCAGCCCCGCCTCCAGCGCTTCCGCCAGCTTTTCACCCTGGGGTCCGCCTCCTTGGGCGATCTCGGGCTTTCCGCCGCCTCCGCCGCCGACGACCTTCGTCGCGGCCTTGACGATATCTCCCGCCTTCAGGCCCTTCGCCAGCCCCGTCTTCCCGACGGCGGCGACGATCTTCGCCCCCTCCTTCTCGCTTCCCAGGATCGCGACGTAGTCCTCCCCCGAGATCATGGAGGCAGCCTTGATCAGTTCCTCGACGTCGGCGTTATCGAGGGTTCCGACGACGACCTTGAGGTCGCCTGCTTCGACGGCCCTGCCGGTGAGGCTCTCCATCTGGGCTCTTGCCAGCTCCTCCTTGAGGCGCCCCCCCTCCTTCTTGAGGTCCTTCCACTCCACGAAGAACCGGGCGGCGGTCTTGGGGAGCTGCTCCGGCGGGACGCTGAGGGCCTCGCAGGCCTCGAAGAGGAGGTCGTCCCTCTCCTGCCCCCGGAGGACCGCGGCCTCGCCGGCGGCGAACTCGATCCTCTCGACCCCGTCCTGGACCCTCTCGGTCCTGAGGATCTTGATGGGGCCGACGATCCCGGTGTTGGCGCAGTGGGTCCCGGAGCAGGCCTCGACGTCGGACCCCACCTGGACGACCCTGATGGACTTTCCCGGGGGAACGCCCCCCTGATAGAGCTCGAAGCCGAACCTCTTCTCCGCCTCGGTCCGGTCGAGCCATCCCGTCGATATGGGGATGTTCTCCATCACCATCCTGTTGGCGAGTACCTCGATCTCCTTCAGCTCTGAGCGGCCGATCCGCCTGTGGTGGGAGATGTCGAGCCGCGCCCGATCCTCCGACTTCTGGGCTCCCGCCTGCCATATGTGGCCTCCGAGGACCTTCTTCGCCGAGTCGTGGACTATGTGGGCGGCGGTGTGATGTCGCGCGTGGGCCGTCCTCCTGCCCATATCCACCTCTCCCTCGATAGCGTCGCCAGGCCGGACCTCGGCGGCGGCCGCCTCCGCCTCTTCATCGGCGATCCTGTGGAGGACGACCTTTCCCGCCGACTGGACGTCGGCGACCCGGAAGGCCTTCTCTCCCTTCCGGATCAGGCCGCGGTCCCCGGGCTGGCCTCCCCCCTCCGGGTAGAAGAGGGTCTGGTCGAGGACGAAGTTCCCGTCGATGACGTCCAGGACCCGGGCGGCGAACCTCCTCTCGGAGGGGCGCTCGTAGAAGAGCCGCCGGGTCTCGGGGAGATCGATCCTCACCTCATCCTTAACGGCCTTCTCGGCCTTTATGTGGGTGCTCGCGACCCGGGAGTAGAAGTTGTCGGGGAGCTCAACCTCGACCCCCACCTCCAGGGCCGCCTCCTTTGATATCTCCGGGGGTATACCGTGGGAGTCGTAGAGGGATATCATCTCTGAGAGGGGGATCGTCTCCCCCTTCTTCCCCCGCCCCTCGGCGATCCTCTTTACGAGCCTTCGCCCCTTCTCCAGGGTCTCAGCGTACCTCTCCTCCTCCTGGTCGAGGATCTCAACTATCGTCCCGAGCCTCTCATCGAGGTCGTCGTAGTCGAGCTTAGCCAGCTGCATCGCCACCAGGCTGGATAGGGGGACTTCTATAGAGAGGTCTCTCATCTGCCTTATCGTCCTTCTGATGACGAGCCTGACGAGGTAGCCTGCCTTTACGTTGGAGGGGATGATACCGTCGCCGAGCATGTAGGCGAGGCACCGGGTGTGGTCTGCGACGGCGTAGATCCGCTCCAGGGGCGTTATGATCTCGTCGAGCTTCTCTGGCGGGATCCCTATATCGGAGGCTATCCTCGACCGGAGGTCCCGGAGGCTTCCGTCCTCCAGGTCCACCATCCCGGCGAGGCGGGCGTTGTGGGCGAGGATCCTGGCCCTCTCATCGTCGCAGACCGAGGGCTCGATCCCCGCCAGCTCCGATATCTGCTCTACGACGTCGGGGAAGATGGCGTCGTAGATGGTAGGGCTCCCCTTGGAGGCCCAGACGAACCTCTCGAGGCCGTAGCCGGTATCGACGATGTAGTTATCCATCTTCTCGTACATCTCCCCCTTGATCTCATACTCTCCCCCGGCGGAGACCTTCATGTCCATGAAGACGAGGGTCGCCAGCTCCAGCCCCCCCATCATCACCTCTACGGAGGGGCCGGCGTTCCCGCCCCCGGCCCAGGGAGACTCCTTGTAGGTTATCTCCATGGGGTCGGCTCCGAGGCCCAGGAGGAGCTCGTCGCAGAGGGCTACTGTCCTATCCTTCCAGTAGATCTCCTGGCTGGGGGTGTTGAAGACGTGGTGAGCCATCATCTCGAAGGTGGTGAGGTGGCGGCCGCTCCTCCCGACGGAGTCGAGGTCGTCGAGCCTGATGCAGGGCTGGGATACCGTCAGGGGGTTTGCGGGCGGGGGGACCTCCCCCGACGTTATGAACGGCTGAAAGTCGGCGATGGAGGCTATGGTGAGGTAGATGTCGTCCCTCCACCGGGCGATCACAGGGTATCTCTTAATCCGGGTGTGACCCCTCTCTTCGAAGAAGGATAGGTACTGCTCCCGCATCTCGTCCAGGCCGATCTCCCGGCGGAATACCGGGGAGCCGATGAAGGTGTAGGGGTCGCAGGGGGGGTCTCCGCAGGTGGTCCTGGAGGGGTCCCTCGTCCAGAACCGGCCGCCGCACTTATCGCAGCTCTTCCGGATGAACCCCTCCTCTTTGAAGAAGTCCAGATTGTAAGCGTCCTCGGGGAACATTTCGATCAAGTCCGATGTAAAGGGAATGGGAGGACGAAGGGGCCGGTACCCTAAAAGGCTTTCTCAAGGGCTGGCGAAAAATAAGATGAGCTGAAGAAGAGTTTAGGACTGGGAGGTGAAGTGGTGAGGACGGGGAGAAGAAGTGGTGAGGACGGGGAGAAGAAGTGGTGAGGACGGGGAGAAGAAGTGGTGAGGAGGTGGAGAGAAAGTGGTGAGGAGGGATCCGACTCCGCATGATTTGAATCCCGAGGGCAGACACCCAAAGCCGATCTTAAACGAGATAAAGTGGCGCGGCCTTGATATGGATAAGTGCGAGATCGAGGTCCTCCACCGGGGCGCGGCCGATGATATGATCACCATCAGAGGCGGCGAGATCTCCCTTGGGAGGTCTTTCTTCACCTTGGGCGAGAGGATGATACCATACCACAGGATCCTCAGGATCAGGTACGATGGGGTCACGGTCTTCAAGCGGGGGTCTGTTCAAACTCCACCGGCGCCGAGGAGAAGTGATGAGGATAATATATAAGGTGGCGGGACCATCCCCCGGTCCCGCCATCAAAGAAGCCGATATATCTTCAAAGGTCGGATATTACCACCGCCTTCCGGTGGCTTTAGGTCTGACCCTTCTTTCTAACCCTCTTGCGGCTCAGGGTACTGAGATACAACCCTCCCGTCGACGTCCATCAGGGTGGCCACATCCCCGGCGTTGTTCCAGATCGGTTTTCCCATGTTCATGTAGAGGTCGTTGGCGGTGTCATCGCCGACACCGGTATGGACCAGCACTATTCCCTGGGGGAGGAGGACGAATTCCTCGGGGAAGGCGTAAGTGTGGTTCTGCTCATCGCGGAGGCTCCAGCCTGTGAAGTCCTGGGCGGAGTCGCCCAGATTAGATATTTCAACCCATTCGTCGACCCAGCTGGCGTTGGTGATGACGACGCCGTAAACCGCATCTGTGCCTTCTTCCATCTCTTTTTCTGCATCCTCTCCCAGAGAGAGGCCTGCCGCCACGAAGACCAGGGCCGAGATCAGCACCAGTCCTCTGACCATTGATATCGAGCTCATGGAGTGACACCTCCTGGATGCTTACATATTTTCAAAAGATATAAAGTTATCTCAAATATTGTTCATTAGTCAGAGGATGATATAGCCGAATTATCGACGTCAATATATGACATAATATTACAATAACATCTTTTATTTTGAGGATCATTGATTACATAAATATGTAACTGTGATCGCCTCTGACGGAATAAAAGGATAATTTGTGGGGAATTTCGCGGAGATGATGAATAGAAATAGAAGGAGTTGACGGAGCAAAAAGAAGTTTGCTGGACCAAAAAAGAAGTTGACGGAACAAAAGAAGTTGGCGGGACCGTTGGGGTTCCGCCTGTATGGGGCTTTCACCCCCCCACCCTTCAGGAGGCTGGAGGGTAAATGGCCACGATCTCGCCGTTCGCGTCTATGAGGGTCGCCATCTCTCCATCATCCCATACGGGATCTTCGCGCCCCCAGAATAGGTCGGTCTCGGTGTTGTTCCCCAGGGTCGTATGGACCTTCACCGTCGCTCCCGGGTCCAGGACGAAACCCTCCGGGAAGGAGTAGGTGTTGTTCTTCTCGTCGATGAGGGTCCAGAAGGTGAACTCCTGGCTCAGCATCCCGGCGTTCGCCAGCTCCACCCATTCGTCATCGACGGCGACGCTGATTCCGGTTATTACGATCGCATCGCCCATCTCCTCCATGATATCATCGGGGGTGATATCCTCCGCGGCGGAGGGCCCGATAAAGAGGGCCGCGACAAGCAACAATATCTGCACTAATCTCAATCGTCTCATGACTAACCACCCACTTTTTGCTCTTTGATGCATATCTCTTTTCCGAATTGATTTAAGCTTTCTCGTCAAACCGTCCAGGATCATGCCACAGATATGGTATAAGGGGGAGGTCTGAGGATAAATGAGGGCTTAGGATGCGGGAGAGGGCAAAAGCCTTTTAATGAGATCCTCGTCAAGATACATGTCGCCTCCCCTCCGCAGTCAGACGTCAGTGTATATCTTAGAACTTTGATGATACATTTTTTTCAACAAGATTTAGACATATCGTATTGGCCGATTGTGCCATTAGAAGCCAACTAATTTATGATAAAATTTACATTAAAGGCGTATTATCACAATATAATACATCAAAATCAAAAGATATGCTCATGTAAAAATAAAATTGTGACAAAAGCTAAATACCCCCTTTGTGTTAGATCCTGTCATACAACTTCAAATCTCCTGAAGGCAAGAGAGGTCACTAGAATGGCGAAGAACGTCCAAGATAAGAGCATCGATCCCGCCACCCGGGCGATGCTCCTGGAGGCAGATCGGGCGGGGATCGAGACCGCCTGGGACCGTTTCGAAAAACAGCAGCCCCAGTGCGGCTTCGGCATGCTCGGGGTCTGCTGCAGAAACTGCAACATGGGGCCGTGCAGGATAGACCCCTTCGGCGAGGGGCCTGATAGAGGGGTGTGCGGTGCCACCGCAGACATCATCGTAGCGAGAAACCTCCTCCGGATGATCGCCGCAGGAGCCGCAGCCCACTCCGACCACGCCCGGGATGCCGTCATGACATTCAAAGAGATGGCCGAGGGGAAGGCCAGGGGCTACCAGATAAAGGACGGGGCGAAGCTCGCCGCCCTAGCCGCCGAGTACGGCATCTCCACCGAAGACCGCAGCCCCGAGGAGGTGGCCCTGGACCTCGCCAACCTTCTCCTCTCGGAGTTTGGAAAGCAGACGGGCCCCATCCAGTTCACCCGGAGGGCCCCCGCCAAGAGGCAGAAGGTATGGGAGGCCGCCGGGATCGAGCCGAGGGGGATCGACCGGGAGATCGTCGAGTGCATGCACAGAACTCATATGGGCGTCGACAACGACCCCGTCCACCTCCTCCTCCACGGCCTGCGGACGAGCATCGCCGACGGCTGGGGCGGCTCGATGATCGCCACGGAGGTGCAGGACGTCCTCTTCGGGACCCCGACTCCTACGACCTCCGAGTCAAATCTGGGGGTCCTGAAGGCCGATGAGGTGAACATAATAGTCCACGGCCACGAGCCGATCCTCTCGGAGATGATCGTCGCCGCCGCCGAGGATCCCGAGATGATCGCCCTTGCGGAGAAGATGGGCGCAAAGGGTATCAGCGTCTCTGGAATCTGCTGCACCGGAAATGAGGTTCTCATGCGCCACGGGGTTCCGACGGCCGGAAACTTCCTCCAGCAGGAGCTGGCCGTCATCACCGGAGCCGTCGAGGCGATGGTCGTCGACGTCCAGTGCGTGATGCCGGCCCTCGGAAACCTCGCCGGATGCTACCACACCAAGTTCATCTCCACATCGCCCAAGGCGGAATTCCCCGGCGCCCTCAGGATGGAGTTCCGCGAGGATGAGGCGCTCGAGATCGCAAAAGATATCGTCAGGGCCGCCGTCGAGAACTATCCGAACCGCGACAGGGCCAGGGTGAACATACCTAAGGAGAAGACCGGTTGCATGGTCGGCTTCAGCGCCGAGGCGATCCTCGGTGCCCTTGGCGGGACGCCAAAGCCCCTAATAGACGCCATAGTCTCAGGAGCTGTCAGGGGTGTCGGCGCCGTAGTAGGCTGCAACAACCCCAAGGTGCAGCACGACTTTGGCCACATCAATCTCGTCCGGGAGCTGATCAAAAATGACGTTCTGGTGGTCACCACAGGCTGCAACGCCATCGCCTGCGCCAAGGCCGGCCTCCTCCAGCCCGAAGCGGCCAAAGAGGCGGGGCCGGGGCTGCAGGCGGTCTGCGAGGCTCTCGCAGTCCCGCCGGTCCTCCACATGGGCTCGTGCGTCGACATCAGCCGGATCCTCGTTCTGGCGGCGGCCATCGCAGACCACCTGGGTGTGGACATAAGCGACCTTCCGGCCGCCGGCGCCGCACCAGAATGGATGAGCGAGAAGGCGGTCAGCATCGGCGCCTACGTCATCGCCTCCGGGGTATACACCGTCCTGGGGACGGTGCCGCCGGTCCTCGGAAGCCCTGAGGTCACAGACGTCCTCACCAAAGGGACGGAGGGGGTCGTCGGTGCATCCTTCGCCGTGGAGCCGGACCCCTTCAAGGCGGCGAAGCTGATGATCGAGAAGATCGCAGAGAAGAGGGAGGGGCTAGGCCTGGGTGCGTAGCCCCTAGATCCCAAATCCAGGAGTTGAGATTAGATGAAAGAGATATTGATAAGGCCTGAAAGGTGCATGGGGTGCCGCTCCTGCGAGATAGCCTGCGCCGTCGAGCACTCCCGCTCCAAGAGTCTCTTTGGAGCCGTGGCCGAAAAGTCGCCTCCAAAAAAGAGGATCTACGTCGAGTTCGTGCCCGAGTGCGTCATCTCAGTTCCCATGGTATGCCATCACTGCGAGGACGCATCATGCGTCTCGGTCTGTCCCACCGGCGCCCTCCGCCAGGACGGGATCGTCAGGGTGGTGACCCACGATATCGAGGCCTGCATAGGTTGCTGGACCTGCACTTCCGTCTGCAGCTACGGGATGATCGGTAGAAACAGGGAACAGAGGGTCGCCATCAAGTGCGACTGGTGCCCGGACCGAGAGAGTCCCGCCTGCGTCTCCGCCTGTCCCACCGGGGCTCTGGTGTACAAGGAGGTGGATGAGTTCTCGGGGTCGAAACGTGCCATGGCGGCTCTTAAGCTGGCCCAGGGGGTCACCTCTGCCGAGATCCGGTGAGGGGATCCCTCCCCTCTTTTTTATGAGATGATCTAGGAGAAAATCGATATGGCCGACGAAAGATTGGTCCCCACCGTCTGCCCCTACTGCGCCCTGGGCTGCGGATTTTACATAAAGATAAACGAGGGCGGCCCCATGATCGAGTACATGCTCGATCATCCCACCAACGAGGGGTCCCTATGCGCCAAGGGGAACGCCTCCATGGAGATCATAAACCATCCCGATCGCCTGCGCCACCCTCTCAAAAAGACGGAAGCAGGGTGGTCGCGGATCTCATGGGATGAGGCTCTTGCGACCGTAGCCGGGAAGATCGGAGAGACGGTAAGGGATCACGGTCCCGATGCCCTCGGTTTTCTCGGATCTGCCAAGTCCACCAACGAGGAGAACTACCTCTTCCAGAAGATGGCCCGGACCCTGGGCTCAAAGAACGTCGACTGCTGCGCCAGGAGGTGCCACTCGCCTACGATCCCGGCCTTCAAGAGGGCCTTGGGTGCCTCCTGCATGACAAACCCCATCTCCGACCTCGCCAACTCCGACTGCATCTTCGTCATCGGGTCGAACTTCGCCGAGAACCACCCCATCGTCGCCCGGTGGGCTCTGAGGGCGAAGGACCGGGGGGCGAAGATAGTCGTCGCCGACCCCAGGATCACCCCCACCACGTGGCACGCAGACCTCCACCTCCAGATCAAACTGGGGACGGACGTCGCCCTCCTCAACGGGATGATGAACGTCATCATCGATGAAGGTCTTTGGGATCGAAAGTTCGTCGCCGATAGGACCGTCGGATTTGAGGCCCTCGTCGATAAGGTGGCAGGATATACCCCGGATAAGGTATCGGGGATCATCGGCTCAACGCCGGAGGCGATCGTCAGGGCGGCGAGGATCTACGCCGGATCAGATTCATCGGCGATCGTCTACTCCATGGGGATCACCCAGCACTCCCACGGCACGAACAACGTTACCGCCTGCGCTGATCTCGCCCTCCTCACCGGCCAGCTGGGAAGGTCGGGGGCGGGGCTGTATCCCCTCCGGGGCCAGAACAACGTCCAGGGGGCCTGCGATATGGGGGTCCTCGCCGACTTTTATCCCGGTTCCGTATCCGTCCACGACCCTAGAGCGGTCCAGCTCATCGAAGAGGCCTGGGGGACGGGCCCATTGCCGATGGGTATGGGGATGACGGCAGAGACGATGCCTGTGGCGGCGGCGTCAGGGAACCTGCGGTTTTTGTATATCATAGGCGAGGACCTGGTCAACTCCGACTCCAGCTCGTCGAGGGGGAGAAGGGAGCTGGAGAGCCTCGACTTCATGGTCGTCCAGGATATCTTCATGACCGATACCGCCGAGATGGCGGACCTGGTCCTCCCCGCGGCGGCCTGGGCGGAGAAGGAGGGGACCTTCACCAGCTCGGAGCGGCGGGTCCAGTGGAGCCCCAAAGCCCTCGATCCTCCTGGAGAGGCGAGGTCGGACCTGTCGACGATCCTGGATCTAGCAAGGCTTCTGGGACTGGACTTCGATTACGCCGGCCCTGAAGAGGTTCTGGCGGAGATCGGGAGGGTGGTTCCCAGCTATGCCGGGATATCGATGGCTAGGGCCGAGGAGAGGGGCGGGGTGATCTGGCCCTGCCCGTTCCAGGATCATCCGGGGACCCCCATCCTCCACCAGGAGGGCTTCACCGCCCCCGGGGGGAAGGCCAGGATCGTTCCGGTAGATTATCTCCCCCCCGCCGAAGAGGCGACCCTCGACTACCCGCTCCTCCTGACCACCGGGAGGGAGGCGCTCCATCACAACGCCGGGTCCATGACCCGGAGGAGCTTCTCCCTGATGAAGAGGGCTCCCGAGCTTTTCGTCGAGATGAACCCCCTGGACGCCGACCGGTGGAGCATCATCGCCGACGATCTGGTGGAGGTGGAGACCCGCCGGGGCGCGGCCTGGGCGAGGGCCAGGGTCACCACCCGGCAGGAGGAGGGGGTCATCTTCATGCCCTTCCACTTCCCCGAGACCAACATGCTCACCAGCGACGTCATCGACCCGGAGGCGAGGATACCGGAGTTCAAAGTTGCCGCCTGCAGGATAGGAAGTATGAAGGGGGTGATATAGGTTGTATCTTTACGTCGATATCGATAGGTGCATCTATTGTCACGCATGTGAGATCGCCTGCGAGAGGGTCCACGGCGAATCGAGGATATCGTTGGAGGCGGTGAGGGACCGGGCCTGCGTCCCCGTATTATGCCACCATTGCGATCCTGCCCCCTGTGCTGCCGTCTGCTCCGGCGGTGCCCTCACCCAGGGTGAATCTTCCGTCATCTTCGAGGCCGAAGAGTGCACCAGATGCGGCCTCTGCATCATCGCCTGCCCCTTCGGAGCCGTTTATCTCGGCGAGGCCGACGGCCTCCAGAAGTGCGATCTCTGTCCCGAGATGGAGGTTCCGGCATGCGTTCTCACATGTCCTGCTGAGGCGCTGGTCTGGGGCGACGGGGTGGAGAGAACGGGGGTTTTGAGGAGGAGGGCTGCTGGAAGGGTGGCTCAATATTACGCAGAGTCCTCAGGGAGGGATCGGATATCAATGCCGCAGGGAGGGGCCGGATATGAATGAAGAAAGGAAGGGGGTCTGGAGGATCCTCGCCGTCGACGAGGATGGGTGCATCGGCTGCCGGGCATGCTCCTCCCTCTGGCCTGAGATATCCACCTCCCTCTCCCTATCGGAGAGGGGGCCGGAGCGGACGGTCATGTTTCCCAGGATCGTCGAGGAGTCTGAGACGAAGATCGCCGGAGGGCTGGAGGAGGTCTGCCCCGTTGGGGCCATATCCATCATCTCCCCAGGCGAGATCCCCGGAGAGGATAGCTTCTCCCTCGTCTTCGATATGGTCCGGTGCCCCAGGTGCAGAGCCCCCTTCGCCACCGGGAGGGAGCTGGATTACGTAAAAGGAAAGCTTCCAGAGGATATCAGAGCAAAGAGCTCGCATCCCTCGTGGATCGACCTCTGTCCCACCTGCCGCAGGTCGGCCTTCCGGGAGGGGGCTTCAAGGGAGGTGATCGTCAGAAGGAGCGGGGCGAGGAGGTGATGGGCCATTGAGGGGATCTACCCCCTACGAGGACCAGGTCGACCGTTACGACCGATGGTTTGAGAGGAACCGGGCCGCCTACCTATCGGAGCTCGCCGCCGTCAGATCCCTGACCCCTCCCTTCCGGCTGGGGTTGGAGGTGGGGGTGGGGACGGGGAGGTTCGCAGCCCCCCTCGGCGTCTCCGTAGGCCTCGACCCATCCCTCCCGATGATGGAGGTGGCCCGGGAAAGGGGCGTCCTCTGTGTCAGGGGCGTCGCCGAGCGGCTCCCCTTCCGGGACGGCGCCTTCGACCTCCTCCTGATGGTGACCGTCGACTTCCTGCTGAGGGAGAGGGCGGTCGCCTTCCAAGAGGCTGAACGGGTCCTCGCTGCGGGCGGCTCGATCGTCGTCGGCTTCATCGACGGGGATAGCCCCCTCAGCAGGCGGTACGAAGCGGAGAAGGGGAGGGACGGGGGGGGGGAGGATGATCGGGGGGGTTTTTACGGAGATGCCCGTTTCCTCTCTTCTGAGGAGATGGCATCCCTCCTGAAAGGGGCGGGGTTTGGGGACCTGGCCTTCGCCGAGACGCTCTTCTCTGAGCCGGAGGATATGATATACCTCGAACCTCCCATCCCCGGATGCGGCCGGGGCTCTTTCGTCGTCGTCCGGGCAGAAAGGTTATAGATGGGTCCCTTCCAGGTGGATGGAGAGTCTCATGGAGTTCATATCCATCCTCCTGATCGCCCTCGCCGTCGCGGCGGACGCCTTCGCCGTCGCGGTGG
>JARFPK010000022.1 GCA_029167045.1 Candidatus Methanocrinis natronophilus | reverse complement strand
GAGGGGCCGGGTGGTCCTCCGCCCCGTGGATTTATATAAACTGAACGATTTAATCTCCGACGGCGGGGGCGGTCGGGAGCGGGGGGAGTACGCCCGGCGGCTCGCCTTCGGATGGGATAATTGCGGATAGATGGAGAACGATATCTTTTGAACCTCCATGGATGAGTCCTGAAGGCGAAGATGACTGAAGATGACCTGGCACCCATCTGACTCCAGGTTCCCGGCTCCCAGGCGCCCCGACCGGGCGCCCGGGGTCACCGGTACGGATACCTCATCTGCTCTCCGCATTCGGCGCAGGTTACCGTCATGATACCGTCCCTCAGCCTCACCCGGGTTCTCCCGGGGGAGAGGTAGCACCGGCACTCTTTGCATACCCGCCTCTTCAGCCGGCGGGGGATCCGCACCCTCATCCTCATCCCCATCCTTCTGGCGATGGCGACGTACCTGTCGCTCCGATCGGGACGGCGGAGGTGCTCCTCCTCGGCCAGGAGGAATAGCCGCTCGATCCTCTCCCTAGCTATCTCCCTGGCCCTGTAGTATCCCTTCTTCCTTCTGGACACAGCCATAGCCTCAACGCCAGCCCATATAAAAGATATACTATTTCTAGGGGAGGGGACGTCTCTTCGACGATGCCCGTAAAGCCAGCAAAAAAAGATCCCTTCTCTGCCCCGGATATATCCCCGGAGATGAGGGATTACATAAGAGAGAGCTTCTCGGAGCTGCGGATATCCACCACCTGCGAGGGGCCGATCCTCCTCCCCCTCCGGATAAGCCCTTCAAAGCCGATGGACCAGAAGCTGGAGGTGGAGGGGAGGACCCTCTACATCTCCGCCGTCCAGGCCCCCAGGATAAAGAGGATCGACAGCAGCATGCTCCCCAAATGCGCCCTCCAGAAGAGGGGTAAGTGCTGAAGGGCGATTCTGCCGGGGTAGATCACCGGGGTAGATCACCGGGGTAGATCACCGGGGTAGATCACCGGGAGGAGAGCCAGCTATTGAGGGCTCGGATGGAGGCGCCCCGGTGGGAGATCCCGTTCTTCTCCGATAGCTCCATCTCGGCGATCGTCTTATCCCCCACCATGAAGATGGGGTCATACCCGAAGCCTCCGGACCCCCGGGGCTCGGTGGCGATCTCTCCCCATACCTCTCCCCTGAAGAGGACCGGCTCTCCCCCCGCCTCGGCGTAAGCCACCACCGACCTGAAGGCCGCCCTCCGATCGGCCATCCCCTCCATCAGCCGGAGGATCCCTCCGTTTCCTATGGTATCGAAGACATAGGCGGAGTATACCCCGGGAAAGCCCTTCAAACCCTCGATGAAGAGCCCTGCATCCTCTATCATGACGGGACCTTCCAGCCTCCCGGCGACCTCCCTTATGCCATAGGCCGCCACCTCCTCGAGGGTCTCCGCCTGGATCTCGACATACCCGAGGTTCTTCTGGAGGAGATCTCCCAGGATACCCCGGGCTTCTTCGAACTTTCCCCTGTTTCCTGTGACGAAATTTATCATCTCTCCACCACCTGTGACCATCTTCCATCGAGCTCATATTAATCGGCTTTCGTTCTCTGTTCTTCAGATCAGCCAATTACGAAAGAAGAGATCTACTCCCCCGATCCTCCATTTCCTGGGGAAATGCCATCTGATCAGCCTTCTTTGAGGGGAATGTTTTTCATCCCCCGGCATAAAGGCCAGGACGGATAGAAGGCAGGAGATGATGAGGTGGAACTGGAACTGGGGGATAGAATAGCCGTCACAAAAGAAGGCGTCCGGCGCGAGGGGGTCCTGATGCCCTCCGTCTCCGGCCACGTCGTCATAAAGATGGAGAGCGGCTACAACGCCGGTTTTGATCCGGAGCGGTCTGCTGTGGAGCTGGTGGCCAAGGGGAAGGCGCCGATGGTCCCGACGCCTCCGCCGCTGCCGCGACGCGAGGGGCTGGCGAAGGTCTCGATCCTCTCCACCGGAGGGACTATCGCCAGCAAGGTCGACTACAGGACGGGAGCGGTGACGAGCCGGTTCTCTGCCGAGGAGATAATATCCTCGATCCCTGAGCTCCTCGAGATCGCCAACTACGATGGGAGGGTGATCTACAACATCTTAAGCGAGAATATGAAGGCAGAGTACTGGCAGGTCCTGGCAAAGGCCGTCGCCTCGGAGATAGAGAAGGGGGCCGACGGGGTGATCGTCACCCACGGGACCGACACCATGACCTACACCGCCGCCGCCCTCTCCTTCATGATAAAGACCCCGGTCCCGATCGTCCTCGTCGGCTCCCAGCGAAGCTCGGATAGACCCAGCAGCGACGCCGCCATGAACGCCGTCTCGGCGGCGGCGGTGGCCACCAGCGATATCGGAGAGGTGACGGTGGTGATGCATGGGACGGATAGCGACGACTACGCCCTCGTCCACCGGGGTACCCGGGTCAGAAAGATGCACACCTCCCGGAGGGACGCCTTTCGGAGCATAAACTGCCACCCGATCGCCAGGGTCAACTATCGCAATAGGGATATCGAGGTCCTGGGGGAATACCGGAGGAGAGGCGAGGCCGCCCTGGAGGTGAGGGAGAAGCTGGAGCCGAGGTGCGCCCTCGTAAAGTACTTCCCCGGCGCAGAACCGGATATCCTCGATTACTACATAAGATCAGGGTACCGGGGGATCGTCCTGGAGGGGACCGGCCTAGGCCACGTCGCCTCCGACTGGATCGGATCGATAAGCTCCGCCACAGAGGCCGGGATCCCCGTGGTGATCACATCCCAGTGCCTCCGAGGGAGGGTCTGCGACCGGGTCTACGATACCGGCAGAGACATCCTCGCCGCCGGGGGGATCGAGGGAGGCGACATCCTCCCGGAGGTCGCCCTGGTGAAGCTGATGTGGGCCCTCGCCAACGCTCCCACCGTCGACGAGGCGAAGAGGATTATGATGGCCCCCCTGGCGGGAGAGATATCGGCCTCCACGCCTACGACGGTCTGAAGGAGAGGAGGACCCGGAGAGGAGGACCCGGTATGACCTGGACCGTCCTGCGGGGACCTCCCCCAACGCTTATAAACCATATAGATACATTAGGCAGGCTCAAGTTCACTATGGAGGAATTCAGTTTTGGCACGTAAACCAGCAAGCATGTATAGAAGACTGGAGCGCCCCTACACCAGGAGGAAGTACATGGGCGGCGTTCCGGGAAGCAAGGTCGTCCACTACGACATGGGCAACCTCACCGCCGAGTTTCCGGTGACTCTGACCCTGGTAACCAAGGAGCCCTGCCAGATCAGGCATACGGCCCTTGAGGCGGGGAGGATCACCGCCAACCGTTACCTCATGACTAACGTCGGAAGGCTCAACTTTCACATGAAGCTGCGGGTCTACCCCCACCAGGTCTTGAGGGAGAACAAGCAGGCGACAGGAGCCGGGGCTGACAGGGTCTCCAGCGGCATGCGCCACGCCTTCGGAAAGGCCGTCGGCACCGCCGCCCGGGTGATGGCAGACCAGAAAGTATTCTCCGTCAGCACCACCCCCCAGAACGTATCTCACGCCAAGATGGCCCTGAAGAGAGCGGGCCACAAGCTGCCCACACCCGCGTACATCGTCGTCGATAAGGGCGGCGAGCTGATAAAATAATCGAGGTCGATCGGTGTTTTGATGGAAGATTACATGAAAGGGCTCGAGCGGGCCATGGGGAGGCTACCCGCCTCCAAGGGGACCGAAGACAGGTTTGTGATACCCGCCCCCAAGATATTCTACGAGGGGAAGACGACGGTCCTCGACAACTTCGCCGGCATCGCCGACGCCCTCAACCGGGAAGGGGATCACCTGATGAAGTTCATCCTCCAGGAGATGGGGACTGCAGGGAAGATCGAGGGGCAGCATGCGGTATTTCAGGGGAAGTTCACAGAGCAGACCCTCGAGCGTCACATCGACTCTTACGTTCAGGAGTACGTCATCTGTTCCGAATGCCATAGGCCTGACACCCAGCTCATCAGGTCCGACCGGGTGCTGATGCTCAAGTGCGAGGCCTGCGGCGCCCACCGGCCTGTCAGGAAGAGGAAGACGAAGACGATCGTCCCCAAGGACGTCATCGAAGAGGGCGAGACCTATGAGCTTCGGATCGACTCGGTCGGTAGGAAGGGCGACGGCATCGCCAGGGTCGATAAGTTCATGATCTTCGTCCCGGGGACCGCAAAGGGCGACATCGTCCGGGCGAAGATCAAGAAGATCAGCGGTACCCTCGCCTTCTCAGAGGTCGTGGAGAGGAAGGGCTCCTCCTGAGGGGGGAAAGAGCCGTGGAGCCGAATATCAGCCTCGAGTTCACCGACCGCCACCTCTACCGGATGGAGTTCTCCCCTCCAGAGTACTGGAGGGCCTTCGCCGAGAGCTACACCTCCCTCCCCTGGGAGGAGCTGACCGATGATAGGCTCGCCATCGTCGCCGAGAACTACTCCTACCTCCTCGACCTTCTCGTCCATGCGAGGCTATACCACCTGAGCAGAATGCCTTGCGAAGAGCGGTTCAGGTAGCCTCAAGCCGGAGCGGAGCAGATTTTGAGAGACCCCGTCAGCTTCCATCTGGTGAGGGGCCTGCCTTCCATCCGGGAGGGGGACGACCTGGCGTCGATGATAAGAGAGCGTCTTCCTATTCGGGACGGAGACGTCGTCTGCATCGCCTCCACCGTCTTATCCAAGGCGGAGGGCAGGTCGAGGATCCTCGAAGATTACGCCCCTTCGGCGATGGCGGCATCTATAGCTGAAGGGATAGGCAAGGACCCGCGGTTCGTCGAGGCGGTCCTGGAGGAGTCCCGGGAAGTTCTCATCGATAGCCCCTTCCTCCTGGTGGCGACGAACTTCGGCCACGTGGGGGTCAACGCCGGGATAGACAGATCGAACGTCGGCGAAGGTAAGATCCTCCTCCTCCCCGAGGACCCCATGGCCAGCGCCGACCGGATCAGGACGGGGCTTGACAGGGACGCCGCCGTCATCGTCACCGACACCTGCGGGAGGGCTTTCAGATGCGGCGTCACCGGCGTCGCCATAGGCTGGTCGGGGATAGGAGCCCTCCGGGACTGGCGGGGGGAACGGGACCTGGAGGGGAGGGTCCTTGAGATCACCCTGGAGGCGATAGTCGACGAGATCGCCGGGATGGCGAACTTCCTGATGGGAGAGGGGGGGGATGGTACCCCCGTCGTCGTCGTCCGGGGGCTTGAATACCCCCGGTCTGGAGGCAGGATCTTTAGGCCGAGGGAGCTGGACGTGATCAGGGACCGCCTCCAAGAGGAATAGCCTGCAATTTTAACGGACAGATATGCGGCCGATAAAAGTTGTCATACCCTTCAAGCTCGACTGCGCGAAGAGCAGGCTGTCATCGGTCTTATCATCTGAGGAGAGGGAAAAGCTCGCCTTGGCGATGCTGGAGGACGTGATCGATGCCGTCTCTGGGCTCGGCAAGGTCGCGGTTTTGATGAAGGATCCGATTCCCGATGAGGCCCCCTTCGACCGCCTCAAGTCAAGGGGTTTTGATCTCCTCGAGTGTCCCCAGGAGCTGGACCCAGCCCTCAACTCCATGATCGAGGCCGAGGTGAGTAAGGGCTGGCCCTCAGACCTCTTGATCGCCATGGCTGACCTGCCCCTGATGAGCCCCTCCGACGTCGAAGGCCTCGTCAAGACCCCCGGAGACGTGGTGATAGTCCCAGGGAGGGGCGGCGGGACGAACCTCATCCTGATAAGAGATCCGAGGTTTCGGGTCAGATACTACGGATTGAGCTTCATAAAACACGTCAGGATTGCGGAGGATCTCGGACTGTCGACCGGGGTCTACGAGTCCTTTCGGTGCGGGTCGGACGTCGACGAGCCCCCGGACCTGGTGGAAGTCCTGATCCACAGCAGGGGAAGGACGGCGGAGCTTTTGAAGGATCTCGGCTTCGCCCTCTCGGGGAAGAGGGAGAAGACAAGGGCAGGATGGGTCCGGGATCGTTGAGATCCCGGAGAGGCTCTAGTAGACCGTCACCCTCCTGACCCCCTGGATGTCCATCAGGATCCTGACCAGGTCGCCGGGGATCTTCGCCTCGGTGATGATGGTCAACTTCGGCCTCTCGACGAAGTAGGGGTCGTCGGATACCGCCTGTCTTATCGAGAGGCCGTACCCGGCTACGGCGCTCGCCACCTCCCCCAGGAGGCCGGTCTGGGCCGCGTCGACGGGGGTTATCTCGATGACCCCAAGGCCCATGACGGGAGCGACCTCGGGGAGGAAGGTCATCGGCCTGACGTTCTTGAAGATCTTCCAGAGCAATTCGTCCTCGACGATCGCCGCGGCGGTGGTGTCCACCACCCTCCTGTCCACCTCCAGCTCCTTAGCGATCTGGGCGTGGGGTATCTCGATCCCTCCGGAGACGACCCTCCCCCGCTCACTCACCTGAAAGCCCCGCTCCAGGATCAGCCTCACGACCTTCTCCTGGGCAGGATAACGCTTGAACTTATCTAGAATCTCCCGCCACATAGCATCGCCATTCTGAAGGGTATTGGACTAATCTGTACAAAAGCCCTTTCCTCATCGGCGCCCCGACCGACGGAAGACCGGATCGGCTGGAGGGGGGTACGACGTTGATGTAAGTGAGGCGAAGAAACAAGGGGTGAAGGAACTGAAGCGAAGAAGGCTGGGGGTGGGGTCCCCCTCAGGAGAACATCTCCGCCGGAGGCTCCTTCGTCTCCTTCTTCGCCTTGGCCACCGCCAACTCCAGGTGGCGCTGCTCGACCCGGACCTCGTCTATGATGGCTCCGTGGAGGGATGCCTTGAGGACCTTCTCCACCAGGTCTCTGCCGGAGAACCCCTCGGTGATCCTGGCGAGGGCTGCGAGGTCCAACGGTCCCACCTCCACCGGTAGAGTCAGGACGTTCATCTCCAGTATCCGGAGCCGATCCTCGGCGTTGGGGAGGGCGAACCTTATCTCCTCCTCGAACCTGCTCCTGATCGACTCATCGAGGAACTCTATCTTGTTGGTGGCGGCGATGGTGCAGACCCCCTTCCTCGAGTCGATCCCGTCCATCTCCGTCAGGAGGGCGTTGACCACCTCCGAGACGTCGCCCCGGAGGTCCTGGTACCTCCTGTCCAGGGCGATGGCGTCGAGTTCGTCGATGAAAATTATGCAGGGGGCCATCTCCTCCGCCCTCTTGTAGAGGCCGTGGATCTGCCTCGACCCCTCTCCTACGAACTCGCCGATGAGGGTCGTCGCCTTGATGGGGATCATGGGGACTTCCGTCTCGCCGGATAGGGCCTTTGCCATCATCGTCTTACCGGTGCCGGAGGGGCCGTAGAAGAGGATGTTCCTCGGAGCCCACTTGCCGAAACGCTCCGGCTCGGTGAGGAAGGACTCTACGACCTTCATCTTCCTCCTCGCCTCGACCTGGCCGACTACGTCATGGAAGCTGACATCGCTCTTGATCTTCGCCGCCTCGGACTTCTTCCTCTCCACCACGATCCTCGTATCTGACCCCACCACCGATACGTGGGGGTGGGCCCTTATCACCTTGAAGGCGAAGTCGGGGTAGAGCCTCCGGTCGAAGAGAAAGCAACCCGGCCTCACCACCTCCCCGTACCACTGTTCCCGGGCGTATCGCTCGAAGAGACGGGCGTCGGCGACCTCGGGGTAATCCTGAAAGACGCTCTTCAGAGGATACCCCGCCGGCCTCAGCAGGACGTATCTCGCCCCGGAGGTCCT
Source organism: Candidatus Methanocrinis natronophilus (assembly GCA_029167045.1). Classification (GTDB taxonomy): domain Archaea; phylum Halobacteriota; class Methanosarcinia; order Methanotrichales; family Methanotrichaceae; genus Methanocrinis; species Methanocrinis natronophilus. Next base: position 30,595 of record JARFPK010000022.1, on the reverse strand, counting down.
GCTCCTCTCAACCTTTCCGCCAACCTCCTTTGTACCGGTCTTCTGGATCGATCGCACGATTTTTTACTCCAGCCCTAAGATAGTTAAAGGTATTGGCTTGCCCGCGCCTTCCGGAAAGGGACCTTCCGATAGTAATTAATACAACCTCACCCCAACTTACGGCCAACTGGTTGAACCTGATCTGGAGAGGAGATTCATGGGAGATAATGGGATTGCAATGGTAATGATGGTCGCTGGGTTTCTGGTCGCCTTTATGCTGCCGATATACCTCCTGTCGATAATATTCTGAGGTGGGGGCGTCGGGCTTTTCGACCCGCACCCTTCTGATACCTTTTTTCCGGGATCGAGAAGGGGAGATCCTACGATTGGAGGTTTCCTCCACCGACTCTGCGGCCGCAAGCTCTCTATTCTTTGGCTGTTACGCCCCATCGCAGCGAGATAGGACGACCGGCGTCAGATCTCTATCTTCACACCGAAGAGCCTCTCGAACTTCTCGTACTTGGCCCTGGCCCGGTAGAGGTTCTGACGGGTGTAGGCTTCGCCCCTCTCGCACCGCTCCATATCCCTCAGCTCTGCGGGGGTGAAGACCGTCTCCAGCTCCTCCCGGGATAGGTCCGTGAGCCTCGAAGCCCCCGGGGCTGCCGGAGCGGATCCCCCCACACCGTCCCTGCCCAGCTCCGACTCATCCTTAAAAGACCATGACTCGTCGAACCGCAATAAAAAGGGCTTCTGGCACCCGTCGCAGAATGCTGCGACCGCCCGGCCGCCAGAGACCCGATAATAGGCTATCGAAGAGAGGTCGCCCCCGCACCGGGAGCAGAACCCTACAAAGTTGGCCTGGAGGGAGTGGGGCTGGTGGCTCCTCCCCTCAATAGAGAGGCTATCATCTCCCCGACCCAGACTATACATATCTGCCAAGGGATCCCTCATGGAAGGGGCGGCTATTTCTGGCCCAGGACGTCTGCCATGGTGTATATCCCCTTCGGGACTGAGGCGACCCACCTGGCAGCCCTGACGGCTCCGGTAGCGAAGGCCTGCCTGCTGTGGGCCTGATGCTTGATCTCCAGCCTCTCGCCGGGGCCTGCGAAGAGGACGGTGTGGTCTCCGACGATGTCTCCGGCTCTTACGGCGTGGACCCCTATCTCGCCACCCCTGAGCCCCTGGCCCTCCCTGCCATGGACGACTTCTCCCCTTCCGATCGCCTCGGCGAGGACCTTCACCGCCTCCGTGGCGGTCCCGCTGGGAGCATCCATCTTGTTTCTGTGGTGGGCCTCTATCACCTCGATGTCGTATCCGGTTAGAGACCTCGCCGCCTCATCGATCAGCCTCCAGAAGAGGTTGACTCCTATGCTGTAGTTCGGCGAGATGACGGCGGCGACCCTTCCTTCTATCGCCTCGGCCATCTCCCTCCTCTGACCCTCGGTGAAGCCGGTGGTTCCCACCACCAGGTCGACTCCCGTCTCCGCCGCCGTCCGGACGTTCTCGACGGTGGCGGCGGGGGCGGTGAAGTCGATGAGGACCTCGGCGCCGGTATTCTGTAGAACCCTGGCGAGATCGGACGGGTCCTGGACGGCGACCCCCTCCCCCAAAGGTCCGCCGAGACCTTGAAGGTCGAAGCCAGCGACGAACTTCAGATCTTCAGACCTTCTCACCTCATCTATGATCAGCTGGCCCATCCGCCCTCTGGCGCCAGCTACGGCTATCTTTAAAGTCATCTGAACTCGCCCAGAAGGTCCACGACCTCTTTAAGCTTCTTCTCGTTCATCTCAGATATCGGTGCCAGGGGGAGCCTCAGGGGGCCTGCGGCCAGGCCTATCATCCGGGTGGCAGCCTTCACAGGGATGGGGTTCGTCTCCAGAAATAAGGCTTCGACGAGAGGGGATAACGAGAAATGTATCTTCCTCGCCGTCTCGAGGTCTCCCTTCAGCATAGCCTCCACCATCGCCACCATCTTCCTCGGTGCCAGATTAGCCGTTACCGATATTACCCCCCTTCCCCCGAGGGCCATGATCGGCAGGGTGAGGGCGTCATCCCCGGAGAGGACCGCGAAATCCTCGTCCCTGGTCAGCTCGATGATCTTCGATACCTGGGAGAGGTTCCCGCTCGCCTCCTTGATCCCGGCGACGTTCTCGATCCTGGCCAGCTCAGCGACCAGCTCGGGCTTCAGGTTGATCCCGGTCCTGGAGGGGACGTTGTAGAGGATCAGGGGGATCTCAGATCCCTCGGCGACGGCCCGGAAGTGGGCCATCATACCGCGGTCGTTGGGCCTGTTGTAGTAGGGGGTTATCAGCAGGGCAGCGCTGGCTCCCGCGTCCTCGGCGTGCCTCGTCAGCTCCACCGCCTCCCGGGTGTTGTTGGAGCCGGTTCCCGCCACCACCGGGACCTTCGAAGAGTCTACAGCGACCTCTACCACCGTTTTGTGCTCCTCGAAGGATAAGGTGGCAGACTCGCCGGTGGTACCGCAGGGGACTATCCCGTGGACTCCCGCCTCACAAAAAAAATCGATGTTCTCCCTGAAGCCCTCCTCGTCCAGCTCTCCGTCCTCTTTGAAGGGCGTTATGAGGGCTGGAAGCAGACCTTCAAACATCCACCCTACTCCCCTCTGATCTGGACCTTGCGGGTGATGTAGCCCGCGACCCTGTTTCTTATGCCCTTGTTCTTGATATCGGTATACTGGGAGACCATCTCTTTGTTATGCTCGAAATCGTTGTTGAAGAACCCCTGGTAGGTCTTCATGAGTTCGTCTGCAAAATTCTTGATATAGTTCGGCTTTACGCTTCCCATATAGGACACTCCAAATAAAGAACCGCAATGTTAGAGCACCAAACATCAATTTATAGGTTCCCGTCTGGGCGGAAGGTTCCTCGCTATCTCGACCGCCACCTGCGCGACCTCCTCCGCCGAGGTTCCCAGGAGCCTCACCATCGGCTCCTTCCCCCAACCCCCCCGGTCCCATATCACCTCGGGGAGAGGAGCCGCCGTCCTGGATGATCCCGCCGCAGACCTGACAGCCGAGATATAGATCCTCATCGCCTCCTCCGTCCCCCAGCTCATCGTCTTCGAGGCTTCTGGCTCATCCTCCCGGCTGAAATGGGATGAGGATAAGCCCAGCACCCGGATGACTCCGAGGACGTCATCACCGAACCTGATATTCATCCCCGCCCTCACCTCAGGATCGAAGGTCATCGCCGATAGAAGGATCCTGGCGACGTGGCCGCTGGCCCCGAACCGTACAGATCCGCAAGCCTTCACCCTGGAGCCCGCCCTCACCAGCCTCCCCTCGACGGCGGCGACGTCCTCAGGTCCCCGGGCCGTCGAGATCGCCATGCCCAGGTTTGATCCCACCTCCGGTATCAGCCGGAGGACCGCCGGCTCCTGCAGTAGGATATCGACCCCCCTTTCCACCTCCATCAGAACGGTGAACCTCTCGGCCCCCTCCAGGGCCTCCCCGAGGGGGTTGACCGGCGAGGGACCCCTGCCCACGTCCATGCTTCTCTTGACGGAGGATGCGGCGAAGCTCTTGGCGGCTGCCGCCGCCTTCTCAAGGGACCAGCCCCGGGCCAAGAAGGCGGTGAGGGCGGCGGAGTACGTGCACCCAACTCCGTGATTGCCCCCCGCCTCCCTCCTCCCCTTTACCACGAAATGAGCCTCCGGCGTCACCAGAAGGTCGTCTCCCTGGAGGTGGCCTCCGGTGACGACCGCCGCCTCAGCCCCCAGGTCCAGGATGGCGTATCCTGCCTCGAGGGCGCTCCTCTCGTCCGATACTTCTATCCCCGTGATCGCCTCCGCCTCGAAGATGTTGGGGGTGATGACCCGGGCGAGGGGGATGAGCCTTCCTCTTAGGAGGGAGAGGGCCGACGAGTCGAGGAGCCTGCCGCCGGCCTCCGCCTCCATCACCGGGTCGACGACGAGGGGGATCCCCTCCCCTTCGAAGAACAAAGAGACCTCGTAGACGACGTCAGCTGTGGAGAGCATCCCCGTCTTGGCGGCGGATATGGCAGAGTCTTCGACTACCGCCTCCATCTGGGCAGCCACCGCCCCCGGTGGTAGGGTATAGACCTCCGCGACCCCCCGCGTGTTCTGGGCGGTGACGGCTGTTACGGCGGAGGCGCCGTGGAAGCCCAGGGCGGCGAAGGTCTTGATGTCCGCCTGGATCCCGGCGCCTCCGGAGGAGTCGGAGCCTCCGACGGTGAGGAGGAGATTTACCATGGATCAGCTCCGACCTTTCGCCTTCGTCGCCGCCTCCCTGAGGAGATCCTCCGAGAGGTCGTACTTCTCGGCGATCTTCTGGGCCTTTCTGTAGAGGCCGGAGTCCATATGCGCGAAAAAGGCCTTCTCGGCTGCTGCTATCCTCATATCGTCGGGGAGGTCGAATTGGACGGCGATCTCGGCGGCGTTCTTGGCGAGGCCGTAGTCCATGCTCTTATTGTAGGCCTGAACCGCCGCCTCCCTAGTCATCTCCGGGGGGAGGTCGAACTTCTTGGCGTACTCCGCCGCCGCCTTGTAGTGCTCGTGATCCACCTTCCTGCGAAAAGACTTTGTCGCCGCCGCCCTTGCGAGGTCATCGGGGAGGGCATAATCCTTGGCCAGGTCGGCAGCTATCGAGGGCTCCCCAAGCTTGAGGAGCCTGTGATATTCCTTCTCTACAGATCCCTGGAGCATATCGGCGGGTATGGAATAGTCCTCCCTGATCTTCGCCGCCTCGGTGTACTTGCCCTGAGCCATCTTCTCTTCAAAGAGCCTGACCGCCTCGGTCGATCCTTTCTCTTCCATCGTCAATACGCCTCAAACCTGATAATCTGGCGTCATCGTATAAATTTGAATCTACTTCATCGAAGAGATGTGACGAAGGCGTACTGGCTGGTGGTGGGGAGGCTCCGCCTCAGCTCCCTGACCTCGGGCATGTAGATTATCACCATCTTCCGGTCACCCCGGTCTATTTTTAAGAGCTTCTTCACCAAGATGCATTCCGCCTCCCCCTGGATGCGGGCCGAGCCGGACCCGTACTGGGGGGCCATCTCTATCAGGATCGGAAGCCGGAGCCGGCCCCAGAGGTACCGGGGTACGGATTCGGCGATGAGGTCCAGCTCCTTTCTCTCCATGATGTAAAAGGCGTTGTCCTTCCCCCTCACCCCGGGCTTCTCCTCTTCGAGGAGGTCGGTGAGCCTCTTCCTCTTCCCCGGAAGGTGCTGGTTCATCGACTGAACGGTCTTCACTATCAGTTTGTTGTCAACGGCCACCATCTCTATACCCTCGGCTCCGAGCCGACTTAAAGGTTTTCCGCCTCTGGCGGCTCAGAGGTCTTCGAAGGTATGCTGGAGGGGGTTACGCCCTATGTTGAGGTAGCTCGTCGCCGCCTTCTTCACACGGTCCCGGTTCTCTTCGGTGGTGTAGACCCCAAGCCTCCAGGCCGCATGGTGGGCCCTCTCCATGATGGTGACGAGGGGAGAGACCTCCCGCAGCGGCCTCATCTCGCCGTCCCTGCCTACTATGGTGACGTTCCCCTCGGCGATGCGCGGAAGGTCCGGGTTGTCGACGAGGACGTAAAGGGGGTCTATCCCGGCTAGGTCGGCTATCTCCTCGGCGATCCTCCCCTCCCTACCCCGGTCGACGAGCCCCGGGGAATCGAGGCGGTTCCTTCCGACGTAGACCGCCCTCTTGAAGAGCCGACGGGCTCTGATCCTGCCGATGATCTCCCCCGGGTAGCCGCCCGCCTCCGTCATGGCCGCCGTCAGCTCCAGGTCGTCCATATCCCTGATCTTCCGGGGATCGGCCCCCGCCTCCACCATGATCCTCACCCCCATTCCCAGCATCTTCTGGGCTATCCTCGATACGTGGTGGAAGTACACTGAGGGGTACATCAGAAGCCTCGAGACCAGGAGAGACTCGGCGGCCTGGACACCACCCTCCTCGAGGACGAGGTGGCCGTCCCTCATGGCCATCGTCTCCATCAGCCTCTGGTGGTCTATCACCCCGTAGGCGACTCCTGTATAGTGGGCGTCCCTGATCAGGTAGTCCATCCTGTCGACGTCAACTTCGCCGCTGACGATCTCTCCCAGGGGCGTCTCTCCCATGATCAGCCTCTGGACGCGGTGGGGGTTGATCCCGCGGTCGGAGAGAACCTCCGCCACCTCTCCCCTCCTCAGCCTCCCCTCGACCTTCTCGTGTCCCTCCCGGAGGAACCTAGATAGGACCTTCTCGGTGGCGTGGGAGAAGGGGCCGTGGCCGACGTCGTGGAGGAGGGCTGCGACCTGGATCTCTGCCCCATCCTCCTCATCGAGGCCGATCCGGTGGGCTAGGAGGCCGGAGAGGTGGTAGGCACCCAGACTGTGCTCAAAGCGGGTGTGGTTGGCGCCGGGGTAGACGAGGTTTGCCAGACCCAGCTGCTTAATCCACCTCAGCCTCTGCATCGCTCCGGTGTCGGCGAGGGCGAGGGCGAGGGAGTTGAGCTCGACGTATCCGTGGACCGGGTCCCTTATGGTGGTCATGAAAGCCTCGCCGTCCCTTTGAACCTCTCTTCAAATTACCCTTTCCGTCGCCTTTAATAGATCCAAGTCCCATACCATATGATCTGATGATCATAAATATGCGAAGAAGAACTATCAGAGCCCCCCTTTTGATCCTGGCAGCCCTGGCATATCTTATGACGATCACGACCCCCTGCCTCGCGGAGGCCGAAGGCGACCTGACGGGGCTGTGGACCTTCCGCTCCGAAGAGGATCAGACCTTCGGCGATACCCTCACCGTAGGGGATTTCACGGCGGCGATATTCCATAAGGGAACTATCCTATCAGGAGCCGCCACCGGTGGAGAGGCCAACCCATGGAACGGTATGGTGACGGGAAGCTACGAGGAGGGGTGGGTCGATCTCCAGGTCCTTCTGATACGCGAGCCCCTCACCATCCTCAGGATGGTCGGGAGCTTCCAGGAGCCGGGAGATCTGGTGGGGACCGCCGTCTCCTCCGACGAGAGGGGGTCGGGCTGGAGGGGCGGGTTCTCGGCGACTATGAAGACCCCGGATACCTCCCTCTACCAGCCGGCGGCCAAAAAGCCCTTATCCTTCGTTCCGACCGTCTCGGGAGGGATCTCCGACTTCGCCGAGATGGCGCTTCCCTCTCCTGTGGAGGAGGCCCCTAAGAGGAGGACGGTCCACGTAATCAGCTACACCAGGGATACCATCTACGCAAGGCCTGTGATGTAAGGTCGGGCAGAGGGCTGAACCCTCTGAAAGGCGATCGATATAACGGACCCGTAAGATGGAAAAAAAAGAGAAAACGAGATGGAGAAGAGGGGCAGAGGTTACGAAAAACCCCCACCCCCCCTTTTTCTTGGAATTTCAGTGGGCCTCTCCCACCAGGTCTTTGCCCTCGGCCTTCCTCTCGACCGTCTCGATCTCGCAGACCTCCTCGCAGACTATGACGTCCTGCTCCTGGAACTCCATGTAGGGGTTGTCGGGGATGGTGGTGTCCAGGCCCATGGCCGCCGCCATCATCTCCACGACGTCGACGATCTTGACGTCGGACTTCTCCGTGAGGGCGGCCCGACCGTCCATGATGTTTCTCCTGCAGAAGGGACATGTGCTGGCGATTATATCGGCGGCGATCAGATCGGCGTCATCGAGCCTCGCCTTGGCACAGTCGAGGGCCAGGTCGGGGATCCCGGCCTTGACGCCGCCACCGGCGCCGCAGCACCTCTGAAACTCCCTCGACCTCGTCATGTCCTGGAACTGGACCCCGGGTATGGACTTGAGGATGTCCCTGGGGGCCTCGAAGGACCAGTCTCTTCCCTTGACGTGCATCAGGTGTCTTCCGTTGTGGCAGGGGTCGTGGTAGGTGACCTTGAAGTCGAGGGGCCTCTTCCACTCCACATCGCCGCTCCTCACCTTATCCCTCAGGTAGGCGGAGAGGGGCATCGTCTTGTAGGGGATGTAGCCCTCATACCACCGGGGCCAGTCTATGGTTGCAGCTCGCAGGCAGCCGGCGCAGGCGAAGAGGACGGTCTCGACCCCCCTCTCCTTGAGGGCGTCGACGTTGTGGACGGCGTGGTCCCGCATGACCGGCCTCTGCCCTGTCCTGATGAGAGCCGAGGCGCAGCACCACTCATCCTCCCCGAGCATGCAGAAAGGTACATCGAGGGCGTTCATCAGCCGGACTGTGGCGACCCCCAGAGCCTGCTGCCGGTAGGCGGCGGTGCAGCCCGCAAAGTATGCTATCTTCTCAGACTCCAGGACCGTCGCATCCTCAGGGACCCAGCAGAGCCTCTCCGACTGCTTCGCCTGGAAGGGGTTTCTGTCTTTGCCGAGGAGACCGGGGAAGAAGGACTGCTTTCCGTAGGGGCCGCTCCCTCTCGCCACCAGGTTGGGGCGCATGGCCTCCCAGAGCTCCACGGTGTTTATCCCGGACTCGCAGACGGTACCGCAGACGCCGCAGGTGGTGCACATGTAGGTGTCGTCTTTCCAGATGTCGATCTCGTCCTCGTTGATGGGCTTGGGGCCGAAGAGCTTCGCCCGCAGGCCGTCCTGGCTTCCCAGAAGCTCCCTGAACTTGGAGATCTTGTACATGGGGGTGATCCCGGGTCTATCCTGCCTCACGTCGAAAGTGGGACACCACTTCATGCACTCCTGACAACGGGTGCATCCATCCAGCTCCATGAACTGGGTGGACATGAGGTAACCTGATACGAGGGGCTTCTTCTCTTTTCCTACATCTGCCATCTTATTCGCCTCCTCTGTTTGCGAGAATAGTAAGCGGGGCGGCTATAACGTGCTGGTACTTGCTCCATGGAAGGATTATGGCGAAGAGAGCCAGGGCAAGTATGGTATGGACCAGGGCGAAGTAGGGTGCGTATATCGGGTATGCGAAGACGTTTCCTACGAGGAAGGAGTCGCCCCGGAGCCACTGGGCGTAGAATCCGGTGACGGTTATCAGAAATACGCCGCCGAGGAGAACTACATCATAAGCCGATGTCCTGGCCCTGACCTCCCGGAAGATGATCCTCCTGGTGACCCCTATGGTGGACCCGATGAGGAGGATATAGCCGAAGATGTTGAAGGGCATCTTCATCAACACAAATACCTCTTCAGCCGCCGGAGCGTAGCCAAGGATGTTGAAGTGAATGATGGTGTCCAGGAGAAGTCCTACGCCGGAGAGGGTTGCCAGAGTAACAAACCCGTAGAATATCGTCATATGCATGACCCACCTCACCGGGCTTCGCCTGAGCGTCCTTCTCAGGAGGAGGACGTCGAGGACGAGGGTCTTTACGAATACCCAGACTCCGCCTTTGAAGGCTTCGTGAATCCATGTCGCAATAAAAAGCCAGAAGCTGTATCGCAGCTCATCCTGATAACCGGTGGACCCCATCCCCCACTTCTTGAACATGAAGTAGAGGCCGTAGATCCAAACACCCACTACCAAAGCGGTAAGGGCGATCACTCTCCAATATGTTAAACCATAGGTGTAGAAATCTGCCATCTCATATCCTCCTTATCTTGAACCGCTGCCGACTCCATCCGACCATCCTTTTCATTTGAGATTAACCTGAGAAACTAATACTTAAACGTTCCCTTCTGGTCATTTTGATGATCGAATAATTTTGCAGACCAGGAAAAAGGCGATCAAAAAAAAGATTGGTATGGAGGGGGAAGGGAGAAGGTGGACCCTCCCTTGGCGAGCGTCACCTTCTCGATGGCGACCTTCGCGTCCTCGAGGATCAGCTTGATCATGCCTGCCCCGCCCGCCGAGATGGAAAAAGCGGGGCCCCGCCCCTGAGGCCGGTGCCGCCGCTTCTGCGGTGGGGGCGGCGGCTGCAACAGGTTCCTTCTTCTTCAGCTTCATTGACAGTTTCGAGAAGCGTCTACATCGCTCTGCGAAGGGAAGGATAGAATAGATCATGTTGATCCCTTTCCGCGAGATCTCATCTCTCTAAGATGCATGGAAGTCGGAGAGAGGGCGAAGGAGGTCAAGAGATCCATTCCATCACCCACAACCGTGGCCCGTCTACAGTCCGCTAGATTTACCAGAGGGCAAAGGAGGTCAAGCCATCACCCTCCATATCATCGGTCCATCTTTTCAGGCCACTTCGAGCCGAGGCTCGGGCGCGATTATCCTCCGGCGAGACCGCCGACTCTTACCCCGCCCATCTCCGCCCTCCTCCGCTGCCATACAGAGCTCTAACCCGGTCGATCCGGGTTTAACGAGCTCGATCATCGGTCATATCATTTTGATGGATCTCCTCTGCAGGCGATCTGCTGGATCGCCATCCCCAGAAAAAAGGGGATGGGAGGGGGTCATCCCTTCAATTTGGCGATTACCTCGTCGACGGCTTCGTGGTACTGGTCGACGTTGAAGGCGAGGTTTCCGAAGGTCATGTCGGCGTTGACGTGGTAGTACCGGTCGATGGAGACCCTCTTGATATCCCGGTTGAAGTTCTTCAGCGCCGAGAACATGGCGCTGGCGAACTTGTAGAAGATACCCATGAAGATCACCACGTCGTACTGCCCCTTCCCGTCGAGCCCCTGCCAATCCTTGAACCGGAGGTAGTTCGTCAGGGGGTGCAGGCCGATCATGGTGACGTTATCGGTGTAGCCCCTCTCGACGAACCCCTTGATGGAGTGGGCGGTGGCCGCTATGGGAACCCCCGTCTTGCCGATCTCGATCGCCTTGTCGAAAATCACAGGGTCCTCGAAGAGCTCGGCCCCCACCACGAGGAGGGGCCTCTTAGCCTTCTTGAGGATGGCGCCAATGACGGCGGTGTTGTAGGCCTTCGCCATCTCGGGCCCAGGTATCTGGGCCATCTCAAAGGGAACTGGGTTCTTGGTGGTGTCTACTGCCATTTTTACCGCCTCCTCACTTCTTCACCCTGATCTTCCTCTCGATGTTCGTCGGGTCGAAGCTGACGTCCGACTTGCGGATCGGTCCGCTCAGGATCGCCTTCCTCTTCCAGTCGATCTCCCAGCCGTACTTCGACTCCAGCTCCTTCATCATATCCTCCTTCCACTTGAGGGGGAGGTCGGAGGCGTGGCGGACGTAGACGTGCCAGTCTGGGGGCATGCAGCCGAAGTACTTCATGCTGATGTCGCAGTAGTGGGTCAGCTTGATCATGCGGCCAGAGTTGTTGTCGCTGGGGCGGAAGCAGAGCTTCGCCATCATCAGCATGCACTCTTCGACGGACTCGGCGACGTAGAGCATATGCTCCGGCGCCGGCTCGCAGTAGACCTTCGAGCCGTCCCTGGCGTCGATGATCTCCCAGTCCTCCCTCTTGTCGGCCCTGCCCAGAAACGCCCGGCGGTACATGACGCTGTGGGACTGGACGACGGCAGGTACCCCAAGCCTGTTGAAGCCGGTGGCGATGGAGGCGGCCTTCTGAGAGTAGGCTCCCCAGGCGACGCCGCAGGCGCCGACCTTGTTGAGGATGTAATCGGCGATGTCGTCGTAGTTCGCCCTCTCGTTCCTCCCGGCGAAGATGGTGGCGACCTTGATGCCGGCTCCGTGGAGGTGAGCGTTGGCGACGCAGCTACCTATGTTGCAGATGTTTCTGCCGTCGAAGCCTCCGGGGAACTGCTCCCAGATCGTCTTGCCCTCCTCGTCGGTGTAGAGGGACATGTCCATGGCCATGCAGCCGGTGGCGGCGACGATGAAGCCCCTGTCCACAAACTCCCGGGCTATGTCGTAGCACTCCTTGGTGCCGTTGGGGTAGTTGCCGCATCCGATGATGGCGATGACCCCGGGGATCGTCCCCAGGACCAGGGGCGCTCCGACGCGCCTGATCTCCGTGTCCTTGACGGGACCTCTGCCGGCCCTCATCTTGAACTTCTGGTTTCTGATGTACTCCCTGTTGGCATAGGCGTAGAGGCTGAGGATCGGTATATCCTGGGGGCAGACCTGCTCGCATCTGCGGCATCCGACGCATATCTCATAGGTGGTGCTCAGGGGCTCATAGTTTCCTTCGGCGGCGGCCCGGACGACGTCCCCTATCTTGATGTGGGGGGGACAGACGAACTGGCAGGAGTGGCAGTAGGTGCAGGACTCGGCGTACTTCTTGAAATCCTCCTCGGATAGGAAGGGGTCCGCCTCTCTGATCTCGGCCCGCTTCGGCTTGACGGCGATAGCCGTCTTGATCCCTACCTCCCCGGCCTTGACCGGGTCCAGGACGACGACCCCCGGCATCCTGAAGTTCACCAGGTCGTCGACGATCTCGTCTACGGGATCGTTCGTCCTGTCGGGCAGGCCCAGCATGATCTTCTCGTTGGTGGCGATGAGGGGGACCTTGTACTTCTCGGCGTCGACGATGGCGTCGGTCCAGACGCACTGTTCATCGACCATGATGCAGTCCATGCAGTCGCCCCGGACCATCTTCCTCCACCAGCCGATGGCGCCGGCGATCTTCGCCTTCGTCCCGACCATCCTGTAATTGTCGTTGAACTCCTTGTCGGGGTGGCCTATCCCCTCGCAGATTCGGGTGTTGTCGATGGCGGTGCAGCATACGCCGCCGATGTCCACCTTGTCCCAGAGGTTGTTGTCCTCGGCGTAGAACATCGCCTCAGCGGAGCCTGCCAGGTTGTGGCCGTAGGTGATCAGTATCGCCTTTTTCTTGTCGAGGGTCCCCATCCCGCACTCCACCAGAGGAGCGTCCTCGTCGCCCCGGGGCATGTCGTAGGCGACGATCTGGATCAGGTCAGAGACCTCTTTGCCGAGGGAGTCGAGCATCCCGGCGTGGAGCGCCTTCGACTCGAAGTCAACGAAGCTTCCTTCCTGGCCGGTGTGAGTGCATGCCAGGAGCTGGGATACCTGCTCCTCGACGTAGCTCATCACCGGGCCGAAGTCCTTTAGGGTCTTGGGCTTGATCCCGGCGATCGTCCTGGTCAGAGGAGCGTCGACGAGGATCTCGTCGCCCATCTTGAAGGGGAGGTCCCCGAACTTGTCCAGGCACCAGTGGTAGAGGTGGCGGCCGTGGGCGGCGTGAGCGGTGCATCCCATGAGGACGGCTATGAGGACGATCCTCCCCTGCTGGGCTGCCTGGTCTATGCCGCAGGCCCCCCTCTTGTCCCCCGTCAGGTCGCAGGGGCCGTAGGTACAGAGGGTACACCGATCGCAGATCGGAGAATAGAATACCTTGTACCGGTTCATTATCTTGAAATCCCAATCCCGGAGCGTCGCGATGCTCGGGTAGGGGAAGGGGCCCATCGGTTGGTCCCACTCGTCCACCTCCTTGACTATCGCGCCGATGTTGATCTGGACATTCTGCATGTCCTCGAGAGCAAAACTGCCTTCCATCTTATCCATCGTCTCACCTCTCTCTGATAAATATCCGCGCTCTATAGTGGGTTAATTGCTTGATATAAACCTTGTGGGATAACTGTCATATTAGTACTTCATATCTTTCCAGTCAAAGGGAAGAAAAAGGCTTTACATATCGATGTAAGGGAAGATTTATACTAGTCATCTTACAAAGAATTGACTAATATTTTATCATGGATAGGAGAGAGAAGATTTGATTTAGAACTATAATTTTACAAAATAGCGATAACCATTCTTGATGATTTGGTGAGAAATAAGATCATATTTTGGGCAATCATTTTACATTAAAGGGTAAGAGGTGTGGATGGGAATTGAGATCTCATCCCCGCCTACCCGTATCGGTCAAACGGAAGAAGAGACCTATCGGGGCGGCCGGTTCTGAGGAGGCCTCAACGGCCTTCGGCCAAGAGGGCGTCGAGGAGCTCTCTCAGAGCCTTAACCGGGATCTGGCCGGGGGCCGTTGCCGCCCCTATATGGCCGTAGGTGAGGACCGAGCCGTAGACCGGGGCGACCGCTCGCAGGTGCTTTCCCAGATCCCCCATCCCCATCAAAGAGAGGGGGCGCTCCGTCTCATGGACGAGCTGCAGCAGGCCCAGGCAGTCTTTCAGGGTGGGGGGGGTGAGGGCGACCTTGGCGATATCGGCTCCCGCATCGAAGATCTCCGCCAAGATCGACCTCGTCCCTTCGAGGCTGGGCATACCTCCGAAGTCGTGGTAGGAGATTATCAGGGGCCTTCCCACCGCCTCCATCAGACGGTCGCGCCCCCCCGCCAGAAGTTCTACGTCCACCAGATCCGCCCATGCCGAGGCCTCCGCCAGGATCTGTATCCTCTCGCCCTCTCCACCCCGGAAGGCTCCGCCCTCCTCGGCGATCCTGTTGGTGGCGATTATGGGAAGTTGCGTCGCCTCCCGGACCCTTCTGATCACCCCAATCGGATCGCCTGGGACGAGGTCGAGCCTCACCTCCACCAGGTCTGCCCCGAGCCCCTCCGCCGCCGAGGCGTCCCGCTCCGCCGCCGGTCCGCTCAGGACCGCCACCACCGCCGGCGCCTCGATCCTCAGGCCGTCGAGGAGGAGAGTCCTATAGCTCCTTCTGCCCCCCGACCTCTCATCCCCTTTGCCTTCCAACTCCGGCTCCCCCGTCTCGACCATATCGACCCCGCCTTTTAAGCCCCTAAGAGATCATCTCTCGATGATGCTCTCCTCGATCTCCATCCCGAAGTGGCGGGCCTTTCCTTCGACGTGGACGAGAACCCGGTCCCCGGCCGCCAGGTCCGTCACCGACTTTGCTTTGCCGTCCTCGCCCACCAGCTTGATCGTCTCGGCGTTCTGGAGGATGGTGGAGATCTTCTCCCCGGCGGCTTCGGCCTCGATGAGCATCAGAGGCCGCTTCTCTATCTTCACCCTCCCGACGATGGCCTTCGCCGTCCTGCCATCTCTGTCGACGATGGTAACCTCGTCTCCGGCATGAAGCTCCGATAGGTAGCGGGTCTTATCCCCGACCTTGACGTAGGCGTGGACCGCCCCCGCGTTCACCCGGAAGGGGCGGGAGGCGACGTAAGAGCTCTCCTCCGACTCGCTCTGGACGAGGAAGGCGGCCTTCGACTGGGAGCCGACGAGCATCCCCTCTCCAGGGAGCATCATGGTGCAGGTGTCGACGCAGACCCGATCCCCCATCCCGACGGGCCTGACGAGGGTGATCTCTGCGGGGACGAGTTCGAGCTGCGCCATCCCCGCCTTCTCGACCGCCTTCTGGACCCTCTTCATCTCCGAGAGGTCCGAGGTATCGAGGAGGACCCCGTCCGCCCCCTTCTCCAGGGTCGCCAGGTCCACCTCCGCCTCTTCGGCGGTCTTGACCGCGCTGATGATCTTCACCTCCTCGCCCTGGAGGCCTGCGATCATATTCTCCAGGGGGATCACCTTCCAGTCTTTGCCGACGACCAGGAGGTAATCGACGTTCTTTCCCAGCTCCACCGCGAACTCCTCGTACCTCTTCCCCCTGATCTCGACGTAGCCTGCCACCGTCCCCTCCGCCGCCCTGGCGAGGCTTATGTCCAGGGAAGAGCCGAAGTCCTCGGGGAGGGGTGTCGAGCCGTCCCCCTCGCCGCCGCGGCCTATGATCAGGATCTCCTCCCCGCCCCGCTCATTTCCGAAGGACGCCACCTTAATATCGCCGAGCCTTTTGACCCGCTCGACGTCCTCCTGCCTTACTACAACGCAGTCGAACCCGGACTCGAGGGCGGTGGTGATCCGCGGCTTGATATCATCCCAGGAGCCTGCGACGGCCATGAGCCACTTCTCTTTCATGGTGAGGGGAGGGGGGCTATGGTTACTAATTTCTTTTGGAGAAGATCCCATCTCCTCCATCCCGATCCCCGGAGGGAGGTTATGAATCGCCAATTCATCCGTATTACTTATAATGGGTCCCGTCGATGATGGAGCACAATGATGGATATCCCCGGGATCCTCATCGAATCGACGGCCACAACCTTCGCCATCCTCTCCAAGTCCCTGCCGCCGATAGTCCTGGGCCTCATCCTGGCGGAGCTGATCATGGTCTACGACGCCGCCGGGAGGATCGCCTTCATCGCAAGGCCGATAACCAGGTTCTCTCACCTCAGCGACGCCGCCGGGGCGAGCTTCATCCTCGCCTTCTTCTCGGCGGCCTCCGCGAACTCGATGCTCGCCGGCTTCTACAGAGACGGGATCATCGAGAAGAGGGAGCTCTTCGTCGCCTCCCTCGTCAACTCCTTCCCTGCCACCACCATGCACTGGAGGTCCCTCCTCCCGGTACTGATACCGCTGCTGGGGTTCACCGGCCTCGTCTACTTCGGCCTTCTGATGCTGGTGGGTCTCCTGAAGACCGCCGTGGTGATGGTGGCGGGCCGCCTCCTCCTGGACGGAGATAGGAGGATCTCACCGAGAGAAGATTCGGGGAAGGTCGCAGGAGAGGATCTGATGGAAGCCCCGGATCTGGTCGTAGGAGTGGACCGGAAGCAGCCTCCGGAGCAGGCCGCCTTGGAGAGGACGGCGGACGCCTCCGCCCCCCTCGCCTCCCTCCGCCGCAGGACGCAGGGCGGAAGGGCAGATCGGCTGCCTCTTAAAGTGGCGCTGAAGAGGAGCTGGCGGGAAGCAAGGCCCAAGGTGGCGAGGGTCGTCAAGATGACCACGGCGATCATGTTCCTGGTATCGGTCCTCATCCAGGTCGGGGCCTTCGACCTCCTCGCCCTCCACCTCAGCGGGATCAGAGGATACCTCCCCATCCCGGCGGCGGGGCTCGGGATCATAGCCGCCCAGTTCGGCGGGTACATCGCCGCCTACACCGTCGCCGGCGGCCTTCTGGCGGCGGGGGAGCTCTCCGGGAAGGAGGTGGTCGTAACCCTGATGATGGGAAACGTCATCACCAGCGCCGCCTGGGCGGCGAGGTGGCTGATCCCCTCCCACGCCGGGATCTTCGGCCCGCGGATAGGGACGCAGCTTGTTATCTGCTCGACGGGGCTTCGAAACGTCCTCATGCTCACCGTCGCCTTCGCTGTTTGGGCCCTCTGGTGAGGATGAGATAAAAGGCGATGGGAGGGGGATCGGAGGGAGACGGCGGGGAGGAGAGGAAAAAGGAGAAGAAAGGAGCTAGAGGAGGTGGATAGATATATCTAAACCCGCCTCGATAAACTTTCCCCGATGAAGATCGATCTCGACCAGATCCTCGCCCTCACCGGCGACCTCTCGCAGGAGGGGTCGAGGGAGAGGTTCCGCCGATTCCTCCTCCAGACGGCGAAGGACCCCGACGCCCTCCGGGAGCTCCTCGCCTCGGCCCTGAAGGGGCCGCAAATCCGATCCGCCCTCGAGGACATCGTCGTCAGCCTCGGCCTTCCCCTCGGCTTTGATGTGGAGTTCGGGAAGGCAGGCAGATGGTCCTCCCCCTCGGGGGTCACCTTCCTTTTGGCGACCGTCGGTGAGGGGGAGGCGGCGGACCTGACCGGAGAGATAGAAGAGGGGGAGGGGGAGAGAGAAAAGAAGAAAGAGAAGGAGGTGGAACGGGAGCGGGAGGACGAAACGAGCACCATCGTCCTCCTCGTCGCCCTCGATTCCGAGATCCTCCGGGTCGAGGAGGCGGTAGCTCTGGAGGACGAGGAGGGTCGGTTTCGGGCGATCTCCGTCTCGGCCCTCACCGCCCTCTCGAAGATGGCGAAGGAGTACCACCTCACCCACGGGGACGTCCTCCTCATCCTCCTCACAGCTGGCGCCTCCGCCGACCCCCTCATCGCCCTCATCGCCCGGATCATATCCGAGTGCGAGGCCGAGACCCCGACCCTGGAGGAGATCGCCACGATCCTGGCCCCCCAGAGGTGGGGGGGCGAGGGGGCGAGCGATGACGCCCTCGCCGAGATCATAGACCAGAGCCGGTACTACGCCTTCGGGACCCGGGGGGGCGGCAAGAGGCCGGCGGGGATCGGATAGATGATATGACGGAGGAGATGCTATAGACGTATCTATCTCGGCCATCTCCAGGCTTCTCAACCTCCATGGCGGGGGGCGTGAGGATCTCAAGGATATGCGCAAGCCGGGTGAAGGTCCTTGACAATAATAGAAGATTACGAAGACCTCAGAGATATCCTGAAGAAGAGCAGAACCGTCGCCGTCGTGGGGATATCCCCCGACCCCCGCCAACCGAGCTACTTCGTATCGGAGGTGGTCAAGAGGTACGGATTCAAGATCTACCTGATCAACCCCGAGCACCGGGGGGAGGAGATCCTGGGAGAGAGGGTCCTGGGGTCCCTGCGGGAAGTTCCTGATAAGGTCGAGATCGTCGACGTCTTCAGGCGTCCCGAGGCGGTCGCCGTCCTCGCCGAGGAGGCCCGAGAGATCGGGTTTGATACCTTCTGGCTCCAGCCGGGGACGGAGAACTGGGATGTCATCAGGGCTCTTGACCAGGAGGGAAGGTTGGTGGTTCCGGGGATCTGCATCAAGACCTGCTGCCAGCTCCTCCTCTGATCCGAAACGGACCGCGCCATTTCTCTGACCCTTCCCTCGATCCATCCGCGAGTAGCAAGTCGATCTCTAAGACCCCTCCGTAGAGGACCTCCTCCTCCTCCGTCACATCGACGATCCTGTACTTCCCTGCGGCGAAATCCTCCGCCGACCCCGCCAAAGAAGAAGTAGCCAATCCCCTCCAGAAAGAGAGACCCGGCCCCCCGAATAATCCCGCAGCTGTCTGCGAGGATCGCGGCGATGTATACGCAGACGGCTACCATCGGGACGAAGAAGATCCAGCCTGAAGTCCTTCACCTCGAATAGCCGGGATAGGATGAAGATCAACGGCAGCGCCGCCAGCGCCCCCAGGGCTGCGAGGAAGGAGGGATGGAGCCACGCCTCCCCCAAAAAGGGGATCATGAGGGGTAGAGCCACCCCGGAGGCGGCAGTCAGAGGAGATCGAGCCCCTGGGGGTGGTGGAGGTAACCGTCGAACCATAGCGGAGAGGGAAATTCTCGATGGTGAAATGGATCCGACGGATGTGGTAGAAGGGGTCGTATCCGTAGAATATGACGGTCCCGTCGGCGAGGTCGTTCCTAGCCTAAAGGAGCCTAAAGAGCAGGCCGATGAAGAGGGCTGCAAGAACGCCCAACGGCTCGTAATACCTTCCCCGATCCATATTCCTCGGCTCAAGCCTCTTCAGAGAGATGAGGCAGGCCCCTTAAAAAAGTATATAGGCATAGATGCCGTCACCAGGAAGGTCAGATCGGAGTGATGGAATCGATGGCGGAATCTGCGTGTGACTTCGACCTCTGGGTCATCTCGGTCCTGGGAAAGGACAGGCCGGGGATAATCCGCGACCTTCTGGAGGCTCCTGCGAAGATGAAGGTAAACATCGTCGACCTCGACCAGAAGATCCTCCAGGGTCATCTGGTGATGTCTATGGTCGCCGACTTCGCAAAGGCCAGAGCGGCACCAGCGGAGCTTGAAGCCGCCCTCCAGAGAAGGGCGGCGGACCTGGGGGTAGAGGTCAGCTTTCTACCCATAGATCAATATCGATGGAGTCGACGGAGGGGAAAAAGCCTCCAGGTGGTGACGATCCTCGCCCGGGACAGGGAGGGTATAATCTACGACGTCGCGACCATCGCCGCCGAGATGGGGATCCACATCGAGAAGGCTCTCGTCACCGCCAGGGGTGAGCTGATATCGATAGAGTTTGTCATGGACTTCGGCTCCGGTGATGGCGAGGTGAGGAGAGAGGAGCTGAAGAGAGGGTGCGAGAAGCTCGGCCTAGACGTCGTCGTCCAGGAGATGGACAAGTCCAGAAAGGAGAAGCGTCTAATCGTCTTCGACATGGACTCGACGATCGTCGACTTCGAGACGATAAACCAGATGGCCCAGTTTGCTGGGGTCGACCGAGAAGTGGAGGAGATCACAAAGCGGGCGATGAACGGCGAGCTCGACTTCGTCGAGGCCCTCAGGAGCCGGGTCCGCCTCCTGGAGGGGACGCCCCTGGAGGCCCTGGAGGAGATCGCAAAGAACATCCAGCTCACCCAGGGTTCCGAGGAGCTGATATCCCACCTGAAAGAGGTGGGGTACAAGACCGCCCTCATCAGCGGCGGCTTCACCTACTTCACCGACATCCTCAAAGAGAGGCTCGGCTTCGACTACACCTTCGCCAACGTCCTGGAGATAAAAGACGGGGTCCTCACCGGAGAGATCGAGGGGGAGATCATCGACGGGGCAGCCAAGGGTAGGATCGTCAACGACCTCGCCAGGCTCGAGGGGATCAGCCCCGACAGCATCGTGGCCGTAGGGGACGGGGCCAACGACTGCCTCATGATCCAGAACGCCGGCCTCGGAGTCGCCTTCAACGCCAAGGATATCCTCAAGAAGGTCTCGGACGGGAGCCTCTCCAAGGAGAACCTCATCGGCCTCCTGAACGTCCTGGGGCTCGCTGACAAGGGAGGAGAGCTCCTCTAGGGAGGTGGATCTCTTCGCCCCCGGGGATGAGATCCCACCATGAGGGGGGGGTGGGAGATGTGAAAACTCGTCCGGCAGATCTCGATCAGCCCCCTTCAGAGAGATGGGCCGCCGCCAGATCCGGAAAAAGCATATATACTTGACGGATTTTAAGGACTCTGATTCGTCGGTTATCCGGCATCGGAGGATTGAATGATTTGACTACTGTTTATGACGTCCCTCCCAACCACCTTATTGACGCTGTGGCTGAAGAGCTGAAGAGCAGCGGAAAGATAGAGCCGCCCGAGTGGTCGGCTTACGTGAAGACCGGAGTGAACAGAGAGATGCCGCCCGTAAACCCTGACTGGTGGTACGTGCGGTGCGCATCGGTCCTCCGCCGCCTCTACATCGACGGACCCGTGGGCGTATCGAGGCTGAGGTCCTATTACGGCGGAAAACATCGAGGAAAGTGCGCCACCGCCAAGTTCGCCAAGGGCAGCGGGTCGGTCCTGAGGGTGGCCCTTCAGCAGCTGGAGAAGGCGGGGTACGTTAAAAAGATGAAGGCGGGACGGCAGTTGACCCCTGCAGGCCAGTCTTTCCTGGACAACATATCTCATCAGGTCAAAATAGAGGTACAGAAGTCGGTCCCGGAGCTCGAGAGGTATTGATTCATGGAGATGGATGATGAGCTGGCTGAGCTGAAGCGCAGGAGGATGGAGGAGCTGCAGAGGCAGCAGGCTGACTCCCAGATGTACGCCGCCCAGAGGTCTCAGCAGGAGCAGATCCAGCAGGAGATGGAGGCTCGAAAGCAGGCTATACTGAGGACGATCCTGACCCCCGAGGCGAGGGAGAGGCTCAGCAGCATCAGGATGGCCCGCCCGGAGTTCGCATCCCAGATCGAGTCCCAGCTGGTGGTCCTCGCCCAGAGCGGAAGGCTCCAGAGCGCCATAACAGACGAGCAGCTCAAAGTCATACTCAAGCAGATCCAGCCGGTGAAGAGGGAGATCAACATCACCAGGCGATGAAGATCGTAGTTCTCTTCAGCGGCGGCAAAGACAGCGCCCTGGCCTCGATTCTTCTGGAACCGTTCTTTGATGTGGAGCTTGCAACCTTCGCTTTCGATGGCTATGAGACGGATAAGGCTGGAAAGGAGGCCGCTTTGCTCCTCAACCTTCCTCACAGAACGATCGTCTTCGAGGAAGGAGTTCTGGAGGAGGCGATCGGGATGCTCCTGGCGGCGGGATATGCGAGGGACGGCATAAACCGCCTCCACGCCCAAGCCCTCGAGGTCCTCTCTGAGGACTGGGAGTATCTCGCCGACGGGACCAAGAGAGAGGATAGGGTTCCCATGATGACCCTGGAGAGGGTCAAGAGCCTCGAGGACAGGAAGACTGTCCATTACATAAGGCCCCTCGCAGGATACGGGTCCAAGGCGATAGCCGCCCTGGCGTCCCGTCACATGGTGTTCGAGACGCTCCCAAGCGAGCTCTTCCCCGCCTCCGACTTCGAGGTGGGGCTGAGGATGGCGGTGGAGGAGAGGTGGGGGGCGGAAGTCCGTGCCAGGATGTTTCCGAAAAATCACATGCATACGAGAGTGATCAGGAGGAATAGGATTTGAGCAAGAGAACCAAAGGCAAGAAGATCAGACATGCCAAGGCCTTCGGCCAGAACAGGCGGGTCCCCGGCTGGGTGATCATGAAGACTATGAGAAAAGTGGTGACCCACCCCAAGAGGCGCCACTGGAGACGGAGCAACATAGAGTGAGGAATAATTGATGGCGGAGACAGAGAGAGTTTATACGATACCCCTCAGGGAAGTGAAGAAGGCCCCTCGATGGAAGAGGAGCAAGAGGGCGGTCTACGAGGTCAAAAAGTACCTGGCAAAACATATGAAGACCCCCATCGAAGACGTCAAGATCGGAACAGACCTCAACGAGGCGATATGGGCGAGAGGGGCTGAGAAGCCTCCCACCAGGGTCCGGGTTAAGGCGGCGAAGTTTGACGACGGCGGGGTTGAGGCTGAGTTTGCAGGCGAAAGGAGCAGATAAGCGGCTGAAGATAGCGGGAAGCCCTCTCCTGGGGGTCTTTTCCTGCTGCACCGAAGAGGCGGTCCTCGTACCCCCCGAGACGGCTCCGGGAGCGATGGCCACCTTGGAGAGGTGGCTTGGGGTCCCTCCCATCAAGATCTCGGTGGCAGCAAGCTCCGTGGTGGGGTCCCTGGTATGCGCCAATAGCCGCGGCTTCGTCCTTACGCCCCACGCCGGAGACGAGGAGATGAAGAGGCTCTCGTCCTGGGGCAAGGTGGTCCGGCTTCCGGGGAAGATAAGCGCCGCCGGAAACGTCATCCTCGCCAACGACACCGCCGCCCTGATCCATCCGGGGCTCTCGGACCGGGCCTGCGAGAGCATAAAAAGAACCCTGGGGGTCGACGTCCGCCGGGGCACGGTGGGCGGCCTGAAGACCGTCGGGATGACGTCAGCGGTCAACAACCGGGGTGTTCTCGCTCATCCGAGGCTCTCGGAGGCGGAGCTCGCGGAGCTTGAAGACCTCTTCGGCCTGCCCGTAGACGTGGGGACGGTCAACTTCGGATCGCCTCTGGTGGGATCGGGGGTCCTCGCCAACAGCAACGGGTACGTCGCTGGAGAGGATACGACGGGTCCTGAGCTGGGTCGCATCGAAGATACTTTGGGTTTAATGGGGTAGTCTTATGGTCGATTTTGAGGTCAGAGGAAAGTTCAAGGTGAAGAGGGACTGGCAGTCCTTCTCCAAGATCATTGAGAGCAACAGCGAGAAGAACGCCCAGGAGAAGGCATACTCCCTCCTGGGAAGCGAACAGGGGGTCAAGAGAAACCTGGTGAAGATAGAAGAGGTGAAGGCTCTTGGCTGAGTCTCCGGCTGCTCCCAGCGAGGAGGAGGTCAGGAGACTCTTGATGGTTTATCAGCAGCATCAGGCTGAGGCCGACGCCATCGTCAGGCAGCTCGGCCTCTTCCAGCTCTCCCTGGAGGGGTGCGAGAAGGCGATCAAGGCCGTCGAGGCTATGGAGACCGCCGAGGAGGGCCAGGAGATGCTGGTGCCCATCGGCCAGGACTCCTTCATCCACGCAAAGCTCGCCTCAAAGGAGAGGGTCGTCGTCGGCGTCGGCGCTGGAGCGAGCATCGAGAAGAGCACAGAAGATGCGAAATCCACTCTCAACGCCAGGAAGGCGCAGCTCCTGGAGGCCTCGGGTAAGCTCAGCCAGACCCTCGCCAAGATCGAGGAGGAGATGGGGAAGATCCAGTCGATCGCCGCCCATTATGAGAGGCAGTTTTCTGAATAGGGGCGAAAGAGTTGTTCAACAGGTTCAAGGAGAGGCTGAAGGGTTTCAAAGAGGCCGTCTCCGCCAAGATCCAGGAGAAAGGGGAGGTCCAGGCCGAGCCGCCTGAGGCGGTGGCCGCTGGCGGGGAGCCGGAGAGGACCGCCGGCGTCCCTGAAGCGGCAGTGGCTCGCCCCGTATCGCAAAATAACGAGGCGAAGACTAAGCAGTCCTTCACCTCCAGGGCAAAGTCCCTCATCTTCGAGCAGGAGGTCGTCCTCGACGAAAAAGACCTCAAAGCCCCCCTCTGGGATCTGGAGATGGCGCTCCTGGAGAGCGACGTCGCCCTCCCCGTCGCCGAGACGATAGTAGGATCCGTGAAGGACGATCTGGTGGGCAAGAAGAAGAAGATCCGGGCCGACACCGGGGAGATCGTCGAAGACACGCTGCGAAAAGCCCTCCATCAGGTCCTCTCGGAGAACCTCTTCGACGTAGACCTCTTCATAAGAGATGCGGATAAGCCGGTGAAGATCGTCTTCGTCGGGGTGAACGGGACCGGAAAGACCACCTCCATAGCGAAGGTGGCTAGGTACCTAAAAGATCGGGGGTACTCCGTCGTCCTCGCCGCCGGGGACACCTTCCGGGCCGGGGCGGTGGAGCAGATCGAGGTCCACGCCAACAACCTGGAGATGAAGCTCGTCAAGCACAAGGACGGCAAAGACCCCGCAGCCGTCATCTTCGACGCCGTAGAGTACGCCCGGGCCCACCATAAGGACGTCGTCCTCGCAGACACCGCCGGGAGGCTCCACACCAACGTCAACCTGATGGACCAGATGAAGAAGATAGTGAGGGTCGTAAAGCCCGACCTTCTTATATTCGTCGACGAGGCGATAGCGGGAAACGACGCCGTCGAGAGGGCGAGGCTCTTCAACGAGGCGGTGCCGATAGACGGGACGATCCTCACCAAGACCGATGCCGACGCCAAAGGGGGCGCCGCCATATCTATATCCCACGTCACCGGCAAGCCCGTCCTCTTCCTGGGGGTCGGCCAGAACTACCCGGACCTGGTGAAGTTCGAGCCAGATTGGCTCCTGGAACGGCTCCTAGGACCCTGAAACCTGGGAGCTCTGGGGGCCCCTCACGAGCCTGCTATTATACCGCGCCAGCTCTATCTCGTGGCCGCGATTCAAGGGATGGCTGCCGCCGTAGGAGCAGTCAGATTGAATCGTCCTCTCTGGAGAGGGGGATGTAGAGGGGGAGGCCGTCGCTCTTCTGGATCGCCCTCGCTCGGCTGAGGTACTCGGCGATCATGACGGGGAAGGTCCTAGCCTCCAAGTAACGCAGGCCGAGCTGCTCCGCCCACTTCTGGATCCCCATATCCTGGGAGATGACGGCGGCGTTCAACTCCTTGGCCAGGAGGAGGATGTCGATGTCGGGTCCGCTGTCAAGGATACCGTAACGGAGAGCGTTTCTGTACTTCTCCCGGAACTTTCTCACTATCCCTCCGACCACCTCCCTCTCGATCTCGTCTCTCTTTGCCGAGAGGTCCCCCTCCTCCGCGCTCATGGCGACGCACCTTCCTACCGCCTCCCAGATCGCCCCCTCGGCGACGTTCATCCCCTTGTTGATCCTGCTCCTCATGTAGTAGACGTACTCGTAGAAGACCTTGGAGGGTATCTTCACCTCGTACCGGTCCGGGGTCATCTTTACGAGCCAGGTGTCGACCTTGATGAGGACCGCCTGGTCGCAGTCGTTGTGCTTGACGAAATCCCTGATCTCGTTGTAGACGGAGGGGTAGGGGATGTAGCAGCTGATCCCGAGGTGGAGCCTCGCCTCGGCGATGGAGTCGAGGATGGAGTTCATCCCTTCGCAAATGCTGGTGCAACCCTCCTCCTCCCAGGCTAGCGAGTCGGTGAGGGCGGTGGTATCGAGCACAAACCTCTGGCGCAACATCTTGGCCAAGTATGTAAGAGGTGATATAAGACGGCTTTCCCGTCCCATCTCCACCGTATTTAAAGGATGAGCGCCATAACCGACCTAGTGCCCAGGTTGGATTTGGACGATGGAGCCGGACCGAGGGTTGGTGTGACGGGGTGGCGAATTTGATCCCCCTGACATTCTCTTTATCCAGGATAGAGAACCTGATGCACCAGGTGACCTTCGACCCCCTGAAGATGGAGGGCGATATCATCACCAACACCTCGATGGTGGACCTGAAGATGCTGCAGCCCACCCTGCGGATATTCCGGGACGTCATGGAGAGCGGCCTTTCCGTCAGCCCCTACCTGAAGGTGGAGACCCTTGGAAGCTGGGCGAAGATATATTCCGCCTGCAGCATCACCGTCAGCGGTGTCCTCCTAAAGGCCAAAGTGCCGGTGAGGCCCAAGGGCGGGGGGGTGGTCGAGGTGATCGACCGGCAGCCGGTCCGGTTTACGGATATGCTGATGTACTGGGCCACCACCATCGATCCGATAGACGTCCTCATCAGCCAGGAGCTGACTTCTGTCCTGGAGATGATGCGGACAGGAAGCGGAAGGATCCTGGGAAACCTCCAGGAGGCTCCGATGCTGGCGGTCGAGAGGATAGAGGAGAGGCTCGAGATCCTCGCCGAGGCGGGATTTTCCGGGGTCCTCGACATGGGGGAGCCGAATATGAACGTCCTGGGGGTCTCGGTGGAGCGGGACCACGTGGGCCTCTCCCTCGTTGGGGGGACGAACATCGTCGCCGCTGCCATGAGCAGCGGCATCAGGATCGATACTGAGTCTATAAGCGGCCTCACCGATATTAGGGAGATGACCCATATAGAGGATCTACTGTGACAACCGACGAAAGGACCGCAAGGTCATCTCATCGACGGGGAAGGATCCCCCTTTTGGCGGCTTTCGTAGCGGCGGCCAACCCTTTTATAAGATCGTCGGCCAACCCATCTCCCGTGAAGAACGAAGAGGTGGCGCGCCTCCTCCGGGAGATGGGAGATCTCCTGGAGCTTCAGGGGGAGAACGGCTTCAAGGTCGTGGCCTACCGGAGGGCTGCGAGGTCCGTGGAGTCGATGAAGACGGACCTGGAGGAGGTCTCTCGCCAGGGCGGTCTGGAGTCGATCCCCGGGGTGGGGAAGGCGATCGCCGCCAAGATCGACGAATATCTGAAGACGGGGAAGATCGAGAGCCGCGAGCGGCTCTTCCGGGAGACCCCTCCGGGGATGGCGGAGATGCTCTCGATATCGGGGCTCGGCCCCAAGACCGTCTCGATGCTCCACCAGAAGCTGGGGGTATCGACGATCGCCGAGCTGGAGGCGGCGGCTAGGGAGCACCGGGTCAGGAGGCTACCCCGGATGGGCCCCACCTCCGAGAAGAACATCCTCCGGGGGATAGAGAGGTGGAAGAAGCGGTCCGAGAGGATCCCCCTGGGGGTCGCCCTCCCCATAGCTGAGGAGATCCTGGGGAGACTTCAGAAGGTGACGGGGATCGAGAACCTCTCCCTGGCGGGATCGCTCCGGCGGGGGATGGAGACCGTCGGCGACATAGACATCCTGGCGACCTCATCCTCTCCGGAGGCGGCGATAAGGGCCTTCGTCGAGCTGCCCCGGGTGGAGGAGGTCCTGATGAAGGGGGCGACGAAGGCGTCGGTGATCGTCGACGAGACGGTCCAGGTCGACCTGCGGATCGTCGACCACCGGTCCTTCGGGACGGTGATCCAGTACTTCACAGGCTCCAAGGAGCATAACGTCAAGCTCCGCTCCCTCGCCCTCTCGAAGGGGTACTCCCTATCCGAGTACTCCCTGACGAGGGTCGCCGACGGCGAGGAGCTCTTCTTCGGCCGGGAGGAGGACCTTTACCGCCACCTGGGGATGGAGTGGATCCCCCCCGAGATCCGGGAGGACCGCGGGGAGGTGGAGGCGGCCCTCTCCGGACGGCTCCCCCGCCTCGTGGAGGTCTCGGATATCAGGGGCGACCTCCACGTCCACACCGACTGGTCCGACGGCCTCCACACCATGGAGGAGATGGTATCGACCGCCCAGGGCTTCGGCTACGAGTACATGGCCTTCTGCGACCACTCTCACGGCCTCGCCATCGCCAACGGCCTCGCCGCCGAACGGCTATTTGAGAAGATGGAGCTGATCGCCGGCCTCAACGATCAGGTGGAGGGGTTTTCGATCCTGGTGGGCACCGAGGTGGAGATCAGGGCCGACGGTAGGCTCGACTATCCCAACGAGGTCTTGGAGGGGTGCGACGTCGTCGTCGCCTCTGTCCACTCCAGCTACCACCAGCGGGAGAGGGAGATGACGAACAGGATCATCTCGGCGATGGAGAGCGAGCACGTCGACATCATCGGCCACCCCACCGGGAGGAAGATCGGGGAGAGGGAGGCCTACGAGGTGGACCTGGAGCGGGTCCTGGAGGCGGCGGCGAGGACGGGGACGGCGATGGAGATCAACGCCCACCCCAGCAGGCTCGACCTCAACGACCGATGGTCCCGCCGGGCCAAGGAGCTGGGGGTGAAGCTCGCCATAAACACCGACGCCCACAGCACCTGCGGCCTCTCGGCGATGGAGTACGGGGTCAAGACGGCGAGGCGCGGCTGGCTGGAGAAGGGAGACGTCCTCAACGCCTTTGGCCTGCGGGAGCTCCTGAGCCACCTCGGCCGGGGTTGATAGAGCGGTGGACTGGAGGGAGGATCATGGAAAGGATAAGGCGAAACCACCGACAGAAGGAGAGGGGATCGTGAAGAGGGCGGTTGGGTATCATAAATGGGCGGATCGATATGGCTTCTGAGAGAAGGGGAGATGGGGGGGCGGAGAAAGGACGGCTGGACAAGAAGGGAGGCGGGGCCGGATACTGGAAGCGCTTCCTCTTCGGGGTCGCCGTCATGGCCGCCGTCTTCAGCGGCCTCCTCTTCGCCCTGAACCAGATGGATCTGATCCCCGGGGGAGGGGATGGCAGCGGCTTAGAGCCCCCCAGGATCGACCTCTTCGAGGCGAGCCCCGCCGCCTTAGAGCCGGGGGAGGGCTCGACCCTCGCCTGGAGGGTATCGGGGGTCAGCCTCGCCGATAGGGTCGCCATCGAGCCCGGTATCGGCCCGGTCGCCCGGGAGGGGAGGGTCGCCGTCCTCCCGGAGGAGACGACGGTCTACATCCTCACGGCCATAAACGCCGCTGGGGAGGCGGAGGCGAGGGTGACGGTGATCGTGGCGGATGGGTAGATAAATCTATTAAATATGGGCGGGGGAAAAAAAGAGGACGCCTCCTCTGTCAAAGCTTTCAAGGCAACGGCGTTCAAAAGGGAAAGAGGTAAAAAAGCTGGTAAAAAGATATAATTAAATATCGGCGATAAATTTCCCATTTTTCATAATGCATCTGTCCTCAACAAAAATCGACGGATTTCTAATCAACAGATCCGTATGGTACTTGGTGCTCGATTTACCGAGGCCGTAAGAGTCACCAAAGGCAAAATGGACCGTACCTTCTACTTTCTCATCCATCAGCATATTTCCTATGATTCTAGCACCCGGATTGAGCCCTATCCCGAATTCGCCGACCCTTTTGGTTGCAGGAGAGTCATATTCGCATATTTCAGAAAACTTTTCGAATATATCATCTTTCTTGCCGATAGGATCCATGCTTTGAATAATTCCGGCTTTGATATCTATTCTAAAGGGCATTTTAACCTGTCCTAGGCCGCCTATGCTCCCGTCGATCACGAGTCTCCCATTCATTGTTTCCTCAACCGGTGCGGTAAAGATTTCGCCAGCAGGTATGTTGCCGAAAAGCCCCGGCTTGGAAAGGTCACCATCATCAATTTTGATCTCTCTTTGATAAAGGCTGAACCGCACGTCAGTTCCAAGATCGGTCATGATTCTGATGTTCTTATCAGTGAGGATTTGTTTCAGATTGCGGGATCGTCGATTAAGTTCTGAGTAATCGATCATGGCGGCTTCTTTCATCTCTTCAGAGAATCCCGGCATCATGCAAACCCTGCCCTTATATTGTATAGGCAGAGAACAGAGATAATGCCTGAAAGCTACTTCCTTCGACAAATCTAGTTTCTCACCTTTCGTTTCCAGTATGTATATTACAGCGTCCGCAGATATTAGGGCGTTTGAATGAATATCAGTAATTTTCTCTACTGGTCGAATTATTTCGGGTATGTAAAACGTGGATACCTGGGCATCAGATCCTCTAATGCAGCAGGCCAAATCATCACAATATTCCAGGTTTTTTCTATCAGCAAATATAACAACCTCTTCGCCGGGTCTAATCTTAAGGTTATCTGAGACTATGATAGAAGCGTATTTCTTCATAGTCTCATTTACTACTAAGTACATATTTAAACTTTACATTTAACATTCTTTTGGTGAAGCTCTTGATAATATTCTTTTTCACGTTCTCTTAAAATTCGTTTAACTATTAGTAAGATATTTACATCTTCACGCGCCAAATAGGATCGTTTCCCTTTCTCAGCCTCTATTTTTAATATCAAACAATCTCTAACTGTATTATATAGAACTGTTTCTATAATAGTCTTTTTCCTCAGGAGGGCGTCGGTAATAACGTCTTTTATACACGATTTTTGATCGTCATTGAGACATAAATTGCGATAAATATCTCCCACTATTTCATCTAATAAAAGATATATTTTATAATCTATATATATATCGTCGTCAGTGCCATTAAGGTATGCATATAGAAAGTTAATATATTTATCATTAGCGATTTCATCAGTGATGGTTTCCATTGCGATTAAAGATCCCTTTTTATAAATTATGTTAAAATATATTAATATTAATATTATTATTATTATATACAATTTTGCCATAATACATATTAATGCTATTAGTAAAAATAACGTAGTTTTTAATATCAGTTCCACAATAATTTTATTCATTCTTATCTTTTTTTTATTCAAATCATCCCAGTCATTAGATTTTATCTTCTTTATGCATCTGCATTCATATTTATAGTCATTTGCATAAATCTTTATAATGCACATTATTCAATAAAAATTTTTCGATCCAATAACCTGCATAACTTTTGCATTTAGCGAAACTGCAAAAGGAATCCGCAATGATACGTTTCATCT
>JARFPK010000021.1 GCA_029167045.1 Candidatus Methanocrinis natronophilus | reverse complement strand
CATTCTCTCCACAGGGATGGAACAGCCCGTAGCGCCCATAGAGTCAAAACCTCTACATCACGTTTCTGTGATGCAAGTCTTGGCGATGAAGTGGGAAGCCCTACCCTTTAGGGTAGGGTAGTTCACCCACTCTGTCCACCAAGAAATAAAATGGACCTTCTACTACTCAAGATTTACAAGTAAAAGAGCGCCGAGGGGGAGATTCGAACTCCCGCGACCCTTGCGAATCACAAGCTTTCAGTAGAGAATTCCAGGCTTGCGCCTTACCACTAGACTACCTCGGCACGATCATGGCTTCTTGGACCAGAGCCTCGGATACGTCCCCGGGGCCATCAAGACCCGGGAGGTCCGCGCCACGATCCCGGAGGAGGAGCTGATCATCTCCTCGCTTCTCATGGCGGCTCCGGCCACGGCAACAGCCTCTCCTTTCAGGGTATAAATAACTACCTTCTCCCCCGCCTCTATCCCCGACTCGAGACTTATGATCCCCGGCGCTGCCAGAGGGGCGCCGTGACAGATGGCGTCGACGGCGCCGTCGCCGACGACGATGGAGGGCATATGTCTCAGGGCCACCTCCACCGGCAGGACCGCCCGCCGCAGGAGAGCCTCGTCCCCGGTCTCCCTCCAGATCTCCTTTCCATCCTTCAGGTCCTGGAGGGTCACCAGGGTCTCGTCCTCCCGGAAGGGGCCTGACCGGGTCCTTCGCAGCTCCTCCATGTGGGCACCGCACCCGAGGGCGAGGCCTATGTCGTGACAGAGCTTTCTTATGTAGGTCCCGGCCTCGCAGCCGATCCGCATCAGGACCCTGGGGCCGTCGATCTCCATCACCTCCAGGTAGTATACCTCCCTGAGCCTCAGCTCCCTTTTGACGCTGGACTTGAGGGGTGGGCGCTGGAATATCTCCCCCTGGAACTCGCCACATGCCTCGAGGATCCTCTTCCTGGGGAGGGTGGCGTGGAGGCGCATCAGGCAGATGTACTCCTTCCCGGCGGAGAGGAGCGTCTCGACGACCCGGGTCGAGTCGCCGATCATGATCGGAAGGATCCCCGTCACCTTGGGGTCGAGGGTCCCACTGTGGCCGACGTTCTCGACCTCCAGGATCCTCTTCACCCAGGCCGCCACCTCGTGGCTGGTGGGGCCTGACGTCTTGTCGAGGTTGATGCAGCCGAGGCGGATATGGAGGTCGATGGGCCGCCGGTCCGGGTGGTAGCCGTGCTGCGGGTCGGTCCTCCCTTCCCTGCGGATGAGGGTCTCCCGGACCCGGTCAGACGGCAGTTTTCCTTTCATCTCCGATGGACCTCACGGCAGCCAGGACGATGGCGACGACCCCCGTCTCGTCCCAGGTCCCGGTATCTATGACCAGGTCGTAGACGGAGGAGTCGTTGATGTCGATGTTGTAGTACTTCTCATACCGTCTCGCCTCGCTCTCCTCCCGGACCCTAGACTCCCGGAGGGCGTCCTCCACCAGCTTCTTCTCCCGGGCCGCTATCCTCTCGGCCCTCACCATCTTATCGGTCTTGAGGAGGATCTTCAGGTCAGCGTCGAGGATGTGGCCTGAAAGCCGCCCCTCAAAGACGCCTCCCGACTTCGCCGCCTGGGCCCTCTGGGCGTCGTCGATGAGATAGTCGATCTCGGGACCCGCCTCGGCAGACCGACCCAGCTCGGCGAGGGATACCCCGCGTTCGGCGGCGATATTCCGAAATAGCTCTCCCGAGTTGACCCAGGGGATCTTGAGCTCCTTTGAGAGGTGTCTGGCTAGGGTGCTCGTTCCGGTCCCCGGCAGGCCGCTGATTGTGATTATCATCATAAACCGCCGATGTTCAGGGCTTTTCTTATGATCTGGGATATCGGTATGGAGCAGATGAAGTACCAGTAGAACCAGTAGAATATCGGTCCCAGGACGGTATCGGAGATGGTTTGGACACCCCAGAAGGGGAAGGTGAGATAGATGGTGTGCTCATCGATGTAGAGGTAGGCCCACATGAAGAGGGGTATCGATACGATCCCTATGTAGGCCATCGGCTTCAGCTGCATCTTCATCATCTTGGACTGATCGCCGAGCATCTCCCTCTGCTGTACCTGGAGCTGCTGCTGTCGGGCCTTATCTCCGGCGAGCTGCGCCTCCCGGAACTCCCGCTGGAAGGACTTCATCTTATCTTGCTGTCTTCTGAGGTAGTCCCAGTCCATGGTGTACTTCTGGATGAGGCTCGCATAAAGGCCCGTGACCGCTGCCAGGACGAAAAGGACGATGTGGAAGGGGAGGATCCCCGGGAGCCACCCGAGGGCCGCGTTCATCACCTCCCCCATCCAGTGCCTGAAATCCGCGCTCACCATGATCCCCACCATCAGAGCGGTGCCGACCCCCAGGAGGAGGAAGGTGATCTGCTTCTCAAACTCGTCCTTCTTCATGGCTACTCACCGAAGAACCTGCGCATCATCGGATACATCTCCTGGATCTGCTCGCTGGCGATCTGCTCGTAGAGCCTGTATGTGATGGATACAGCCAGGAGCAGGCCTGTCCCACCGGCGCCCCCGAGGGTCCCCAGGAGGCTCGCCACCAGGGTCAATAGCCCTACGATGACGCCGCCTATGACGGTGACCTTCGGGATGTACCGACCGAGGATCTTCTCGATGCTGACCGCGCTCCTCCTGTGGCCCGGAACCTGGAGCCCTGAGGAGTGGATCTTGGCGGCGACGCTCTTGGCGCCCATGCCGGTAGTCTCAATCCAGAATATGGCGAAGATAACACCTCCGGCGATGAGAACGAAGGCGTCGGTCATTATGTGGAGCCAGATCTGCCATCCTGCGATGGGGTCAAGCCCCAAAAGCTCCATCCCCGGATAGCTGGCGGTGACGAGGCTCGGTATCCAGTCGTGGGGGGTGTTTATCGGCGAGAGGTAGTACATGAGGCCGGATACCGGCATCGGTGATGAGGCGCTGACGAGCTCTCCTGTCACCATATCGTAGCTTTGTGTGGACGTGAAGGTTCCGAGGATGCTCGAATAGGCGGTATAGACTATGTTCACCCCTGAAGCGGAATCGGTTGTCGTGGCCGTGGTGGTGGTGCCGATCTTGCCTGCCAGGAGAACGCCGATCATCTGGATATTCGCCTGGAGGGCCCTGACCAGGATCATGGGGAGGACGCTGGCGTATATCAGCTTGACGGGAAACCTGCCCCGGGCGCCCCTGACGGCGCTGTGGGCAAGGGGTATCTCCACCCTCGTGCTCTCCACGAAGACGACGAATAGGATGATCACTATGGTGGTGATCAGCGCCAGGATCCCGCCTTCTATCAGGATCCACTCAAATCCAGAGGCGGTGAAGACGTCGTCGAGCCCCAGGACCCCTCCTGTGACTATGGAGATCCATTTGGGGATTAACCCTATCGGCAGGCCCGCGTCCCCTATGGTCCAGTTGAAGATCCCCGTGATCAGCTGCTGGCTTACCCCTGCGACGATGAAGAGGCCGACGCCGGACCCTATACCCCACTTGCTGACGATCTCGTCCATAAAGAGGATGAGAACTCCGCCGATGCTGATCTGTACGAATATCAAGAAGGATATCATCCCCAAGGAGACGCCCATAGACGCCGCCAGCCCCGGATCGGGGAGAAGGTAGCCTCCCAGGACCTGGGGGAGCCCCTCCACGACGATCATGACCAAGACCAGTAGCTTCTGGGTCCCCTGGAAGATGGCCTGATCCCGAGGGTCGGTCAGGTCGAGCTTTATTATCCCGGCCCCCACAAGGAGCTGCAGGACGATGGAAGCTGTAACTATAGGCCCTATCCCGAGGAGCATCAGAGAGCCGAAGGAGCCGGCGAAGAAGGCTCGGTACATCCCGAAGAGGTCTATGGAGGCGGGAGATAGTCCGAAGAGGGATACGTTCCCGAGGGCAAGGTAGAGGACAAGGATCCCCACAGTCCAGCTGAGCTTCTTCTTGAAGTGGACGTGACCTTCGGGCCTCTCCACGGCAGGGAGCCTCCTCACCAAAGGCTCGATCGCGTAGAAGAAGCTTTGCTGATTCATGATACCACTACTTCACCGCCAGCCTCTTCTATCTTCTCCCTGGCGGCAGCGGAGAAGGCTTTTGCCGTGACGGTGATCGACCTTGAGAGGCTCCCTCTCCCCAGAACCTTCTTTCTTCCCAGGTCAAGGCGGCCGTCATCGCTTGCCATCGAATCGAGCTCGCCAACGTTGACGATCTCGATCTCTCTGGCGTTGGGCCTCGTGAACCCGTGCTTGCCCATCGTCCTGCCCCGCATCATATCCCTTACGAAGTGATGCTTACAGCCTCCGGCGTTGCCCCGGCCTCCCCTCGATCCACCACCTCTCCGGTTCTTGTGGGTCCCGCCGCCGCAGGTCCTGCTTCCTCGAAACTTCTTCAGTTTGCTTTTAGGCATCGTCCTACCTCATCTTCCAGATAAGATCCGAGATCGACTCGTGATAGCCGAGCTCTCCGCCCTGTTTGACGGTCTTCTTAGTCCCTCGGTGCCCCTTTCTCGGCGGGTGGAGTCTGAAGACCGGCTTTATCCCGACGTCCTGGAGCTTCGCTATGTCCTGGTAGACCGCCGAGGCGAATTCCCCGATCGTCCCGAAGGAGGTCTTCTCCTTTATCAACTGGTCTGTCAAGCGCCTGTTGCCGCTCAGCCTGCCGCGCATCTCGAGGATCTTGGCAAACGCCTCCTCGTCGATCTCCCCCCAGGCGACGTAGTCCTTCACCTTCTGGATCATCCCCTTGTAATGGGGGCTCTCAGGGACCACTACGCAGTGGTTGATCCTGTGAAGCCGGAGCATCTTGAGGGTATCCTTGATATCGGGCTTGGTATTGATGGACCCCCGAAGTCGGATTATTGCATACATAGTCATACCCTCATGGTGATGGTATTCCGGAGCGCGTTGTAGGTGGCCTTGGCGAAGTTGAGGGTCGTCCTGGTGTTCCCAAAGGACTTCGTCCAGACGTCCTGGATCCCTCCCATCTCCATCACCTTCTTGGCGGTATCTCCCGCCGCGATCCCCAGTCCCCGGGGGGCGGGGATGAGGGTGATCTGGACAGATCCCGCCTTTCCCATCACCTGGAAGGGGACGGTGTGACCTGCACCGCAGCCGCACTCCCAGCTGCCACAGCCGCGCTCCACCTTTATGATGTTCAGCTTGGCGACGTCGATGCCCTTCCGTATGGCGGGTCCCACCTGGTTGGCTCTCCCCTGGCCTATGCCGACGTAGCCGTCCTTGTTTCCGACGATGACCGTAGCCCTGAACTTGACCCTCCGCCCCGAGTCGGTCATCCTCTGGACCATGTTTATATCCAGAACCTCGTCCTCAAGCCCGGGCAGTAGGGCGTCTACTATACCCGCCTCTTTTATGGGGAGCCTCGACTTGAGCGCCTCATCGAAGGTGGTGATATGCCCTTCGTAAACGAGCCTGCCCAGCTTGGTCTTGGGGACCCATTCCTCTCTATATTCCAT
Organism: Candidatus Methanocrinis natronophilus; assembly: GCA_029167045.1. GTDB lineage: Archaea > Halobacteriota > Methanosarcinia > Methanotrichales > Methanotrichaceae > Methanocrinis > Methanocrinis natronophilus. The sequence goes on along the minus strand of JARFPK010000021.1, from coordinate 33,898 downwards.
CCTCATCCTCTCACCCCAGTATCCTATCGCGGGCAGCTTCGAAGGAGGCCGTCACCCCGACGCCCCGGTACGCCTCAATATCCTCGCCCCGGATCCTCCCATCTTCAGGGAAGATTACCGGGCTGTGGGGAACTTCTATCCCGGCGTCGAGGACGCCCTTGAGGGCGGAGTATATCCTGTTGCCCCTGGTGTTGGAGTGGATCCCCATGTCCAGGATCGCTTCACCCTCGCCCATGGCCTTCATCCTCTTCCCGAAGAGGAGGCCGGAGAGGTATGATGCAGGAACGTTTCCGGTATTGCCTTCGTAGCCGAACTCTCTCAGCTCCCGAGAGTTGACCGTCAGGAGGGTTCGATCTCCGGCGGGCTCTGCGACGATGAGCTGAAGGATGATGTTCTTATTTCCCTTCCTGATCACAAGCCTCGGCTTTCTTGAAAGGATGAGCTTGTATCTGAAGTGATAATCAGTTCTGCCCTCTCTCCGCCTTCTGAAGGGCACTTTGTATCGCGGTCCCGTTGCCATCAGTCACTCCTCTTTAGAGCTTTTGCCTTGATGTACGCGTTGAGGTGGGCTGTGCTCCGATACTCGCCGCCCTTGGCCTTCCGGTAGAGCATCCTGTAGGTCTGACGGTCGATCTCGTCCCCTTCCCGAAGCTCCCTCAGCCTCCTGCGGAGGGCCCGGATCTTGGTCATCCACATCTCCTTCCTCGGAGATCTGGCTCCCTTCGCCCCCTTCCTCCTCCCATGGCCTTTCTGGTGGCCGTAAGCCCTCTTGGCTGCCCGCGCCCTGTATCTAGCGCGGCTGTTCCCCTTCTTCGGCTTGGCCTTGATGTTCCCCGCCTCGATCTGAGATCTGATGTCCTCTCTTGTGATGGCGTCGGCTATGTCGCCTGCTACCTCTGGGTCGGGGTTGATCCAGATCCTGCTCTCCCCCGCATCGAGGACTGATGCCGCAAGCCTCTTCTGGGTCGAAAAGTCCGGCAACTCAGTCCCCTCCCGATGTGGGGTTCAGTACCTTCAGGTTCATCTCTCGGGCGCGGGCCTCGATCTCGTCTCTCTTCTTCATCCCTACGGTTCCTGCTATCCTGACGGCGCAGCCTTCGGCCTCCAGGAGGTCATCGGGATTCTTCACCAGGACCTCTCTCATACCGCAGGGGTGATATCCCTTGACGTCTCGAGGGCTGCCGAAGCCGGCCTTGACCACCTTCCCCTTGGCGGCGATATGCCTTCTGAGCTTGTTGTGGAGGCCCCGAGGCCTTCTCCAGCTGGGAGAGAGCTTCTTCTTTTTATGTGAATCGCAACGGTTGAACTCGGGCTTCTTCTTCTTCTGCCTCGCCCGAACTTTCATCAACCTCTCTGTCTCGGAAGTCAACTCCGTCACCTCTTCTCCACCAGATATATCCCGTCTTGGAATACTCTGATGTCGAACCCTCTGACCTTGGTCGCCTGTTCGATGTTGGCCATCGTCTGACCGACGCTCTCTTTATCGATACCTGTGACAATCAGGGTGTCGCCTTTCAGCTCCACCTTGGAGGCGCCCATGATCTTGGCGGACCGGGGCTTCCTCTCCCCGAGGAAGTTGCTGATGAGGACCTCCTTGCCGGTGGCCTTCAGCTGTATCGGAAAGTGAGAGTAGACAGCCTTCATCCTGTACTCGAAGCCGTCGGTCACCCCCGTGATCATGTTCTTCAGGTGGGCTGCGAGAGTCCCCACCATGGACCTGTGCCGCTTCCTGGCGACATCGCAGTCCACCACCAGGCCGGATTCGACTCTTTTGATCTCTATGCCGGGGTGCCAGAGGCGTCTTGAGACCGTCCCCAGGGGGCCGGCGACCGTCACCGTGAAGTCGTCGCTGATCTCCACCTCGACGCCCTCAGGAACCTCTATATGTCGTGCCAACTCCTTTCCCATCTCCACCACCTAATAAACGTAAGCCAGAAGCTGGCCACCTATACCCCGTTCCCTGGCTTCGACGTGAGATATTACTCCCTGGCTCGTGCTCATGATGAGAGCCCCGAAGTTCCGGGAGGGGAGAAACCTCTTCTCCCACTTCTCCAGGTCGGAGACCTGGGTGGAGAATCGGGGCTTGATCACGCCACACTTATTTATCTTTCCGCGCAAGTCTACTTTGAACATCCCGGACTTGCCGTCGTCTACGAACTCGAACTCACCTATGTATCCGAGGTCTCCCATCACCTTTAGGGTGTTGCCGATGAGCTTGGAGGCGGGCTGGATGATGCATTCCCCTTTGCCGACATCCTCAGCGTTCTTTATGATGGACATGGCATCGGCAAGCGGATCTAACAGTACCATTAGTCATCACCTACGAGTACTTCTCAAAACCCATCTCTGGGGCGATCTCTCTAAAACACTGCCTGCAGAGATAGATTCCATATTTTCTGATGAGCCCCGGCTTTCTGCCGCACCGTTTGCAGCTGTTAGCGCCTCGGCCGAAGCTCTTGGTTTCGGTCTTCATGCCGCCTCCACCACGTCTACACCATATTTATTTTTGACGTATTCCACGGCCTCATCCCGGGTGAGCCTGTGCTTGGAAGCGATCTTCGATCTTGCGATGCGCCTTCGAGCGACCCTGTATCCGGGCCGCTTCAGAGCCACCGAGACGTCCATGCCGAAGATCCCGATGTCGGGATCGTACTTCATGCCTGGAAAGTCGGTGTGCTCCTCTACTCCGAAGGAGAAGTTGCCGGTGTCGTCGAACTGGCCTCTCCTGAGGACCCCCCCCGCTACTTCCAGGGCGATCCGGAGGAACTCCTCCGCCCTCTCGCCCCGGAGGGTCAGCCTGCAGCCTATCGGCTCGTTCTTCTTTATCCCGAATCCCGGTAGGGTCTTCTTGGCGACGGATCTGACGGGGACACCGCTCGTTATGGCGCCGAGGATAGTCTCGGCGTTTACGAGCCTCTGGCCGCTTTCGCCGGTACCTATGTGGACCGTCACCTTATCGACCCGGGGCTCCAACATGCCGTTCATATCGTGGCCCCCAGCTTGATGGCGGGCTTATCTCTGCCTATCATGAAGACGTGATCTACGGTCGTTTCGAACTCCTTCTTCCCGGAGATGATCACTCTATTCGGCCGGGAGCTTTTGACGACCTCGATCACCTTGATCGTCCCGATCTCTCCGGAGTGGGTCCCGCCTATGACCATGGCGAGGTTCCCCTCTTTGAACTCGATGACGTCGGCGATCTCCCTATCGGGTATCGACAGGATCAACGAGCTTCCCGTCCTGTAATCCCCTTCCGCGAGGATGTTCGTCCCGTCGTTGAGGTTCAGCTGGATCTTGCCGCCCTTGAGGACGGTCTTATCCTCGATCCTACAGAGCTTCCGGGCTTCGCCCTTCTCCAGCTCGTGGAGCTTGAACCTGCCTTTGGCGTCCGTAAGGAGCCTGTACTTCTTGTCGAGAGCCGGAACGGCTATTACGTCGAATATGCCAACGGGGAACTTGATCTCCTTTCTCGCCCTTCCATCGACGAGAACCCCGCCCTCGTGGAGGACGCGCTTAGCCTCCCTTGAGTTGTCGACGAGCCCGAGAAGATCCCTGACCACCACCACCAGGGGGATGCTCCCCGACGCGGAGTGGGGGCCGGGTTTGCTCTTGGCCACCCAGGTGTGGGTCTTCCTTGCGACCGGCCAGCTTCTGGGGCTTGCAACCCTCTTCTGATATCCGCTCACCTAAATCACCTGGAAAAGATCTTCTTCCTTTCTTCGTCGTCCATCTCCATCTTGGTGATGACGACGTTGGAGGGCTGGACCGACCTGGGCACCTCCGTCCCGTCGGCCCGGAATACGCTGACTCCCGCGACGTGGATGGTGCCTCTCTTGAGGTCCACCTTCTGGACTTCTCCCTCGGTCCCCGCGTGGTCGCCGCGCATCATCTTGACGGTATCGCCCTGCTTGACCTGGGCGCTTCTGGCCTTCATCTCCTCCCGGAGATCCTTGGACAGGGGGGCGCGGACGTACTTCTGCAGCTTATGAAGGGGCGCGGAGAACCTCTCTTTCCTCTGTTTGCGTGGCTGTTTGCTCTTCATGGCTATCACACTATTATCGACGCGGCCGAGGCGATCTTTCCGTACCTCTCAGCCACTTCTCTGGCCACCGGCCCCTTTATCTCAGATCCCTTGGGGATCCCGGCTAGGTCGGTGATGACCGCCGCGTTGTCCTCGAACTTGACCCTCATACCGTCGGGCCTGCGAAACTCCTTTTTCTGGCGGACGATCACTGCGGTCATGATCTGCTTTCTCATCTCGGGAGACCCCTTCTTGACCGATACCACGATCATATCCCCTATTCCAGCACAGGGCATCCTGTTTTTTACACCCCGGTACCTCTTGACCGATATGACCTCCAGCATCCTCGCCCCGGTGTTGTCGACGCATTCCAGGCGGGCCCCGGCGTTGATCGGCCTTCCCATATTGGCCTTGAGCCCCTTCATCCCATGACCTCCACCACGACGAAGGATTTGGTCTTGCTGAGGGGTCTGCACTCCGCCACCTTGACCATGTCACCCACCTTCGCCTTCAGGCAGGGGGGGTTGTGGGCGTGAAGCTTCGACCGCCTCTTCTCATACCTCTCGTACTTTGCGATCTTCTTTTCAAACTCGCGGAGGACGACCACGGTATCGGTCATCTTGTCGCTGACCACCTTTCCGTCGAAGACCTGACCGCGAACGGATAGCTCTCCATGAAAGGGACATTTTGGATCGTCACAGGCCTCATCAGGTGACTTGACGCCCAGTCCGACATCCCTCATAATTTCCACCTCGATCTCCGTATTTTTTTGTTTATCCTGTTTTCGGGTTGTGAGACTAAAACTGAGCCCTCTGCCTTCACCTTCAGGCCCTGGGACAGGGTGAAAAGGAAGCGGTTGGAGGACTTGGGAACGCGTTTATCCCCACTCCCGGTCTCGATCAGAAATGTATTTCTGGTTTCATCGACGACCCGGCCGGATATCCCCACGTAGGCGGGGTTTCTGCCTTCCACGACCTCCACCAAGAGGCCTATCAGCTCATGTCTGACCAGGTTCTCAGGAGTTATCATAACGCCCTTGCACGCTCCTTCTGTATGGTCTTGATCCTGGCTATGGACCTCTTAATCTCTTTTATCCTGCCGGGGTTCTCCGGGGCGCCGCCTGAGACGACGAGCCCCCTCTCCCGGATCAGCTCGCTCTTGAGGTTCAACAGCTCTTCGCCCAGCTCCTCGGGGCTCATATTCCTGAGTTCATCGACCCTGAATATCGCCATCGTTGGTCACCCTCCCGGCTCACCCTTCCCTCTTTGGCTCTTCCTCGGAGACCTCTTCCTCGGAGACCTCTTCGTCGGTAGGCTCGGTTTGGACCTGCTCATCAGCGCCGATCGGCTCTTCGGTCGGTTCTTCCCCTAAGGTCCGAGCTTCAGCGATCGTCTCTTCGGCGGACGGCGCCTCTCCGACTATCTCGATCTCCAGATCCTCGACGACTATCTCCTCTACGGGACCCTCGATCTTAGCCTCCAGAAGCTCTTCCAGCTCGTCCTTCTTCTCTTCGACGGGGGGGAGCTCCTCGGCGGTATCCTGGACTCGGGGAACTACCCGGAACCTGTCTGGCGGTACGGCGTCGGGAGGAACGATCCTCACCTGGCAACCGATGGTTCCCAGCTTCTTCACCGCCACGGCGTATCCGTGGTCGACGATCTCCTGGGAGGGTTTCCCAGAGTGCTTGACGTAGCCGGAGAGGAACTTCTCGACGCGAGACCTCGGGCCTGTCAGCTTGCCGCTGAGGACGATCTCGCAGCCGAGGGCCCCGCTGTCCATGACCCGCCGGAGGGTGGTCTGGCCTGCCTTTCTGAAATACCAGCCCCTCTCCAGGGAGTTGGCGAGCCTGCTGGCGACCACCTGGGCGTTCAGCTCGGCCTTGCCGACGTCCTGGACGTCTATCTGGGGGTTGTCCAGCCTGAAGTTACGATCCAGGTCGCGGGTCAGCTTTCTTATCAGCTTGCCGCCCTTTCCTATGACCATCCCGGGCTTCTCCGCGTAGACGGTGATCTGGATCCCCATGGGGGTCCTGTTCATCATCATGCCGCCATAGCCGGCCCGACTGAGCTCCTTGGAGAGATACTCGTGGACCAGGGCTTTGGTGAAGCCGTCCTCTACAAATTTCTTCTCTACTCCCAAGTCAGCTCACCTCGGTCAATATCATCTCTATCGATACCGTCTGGGTATCCTTGGGGGTGGCTCTCCCCATCGCCCTCGGCATCCAGCCCCGCAGGGTCCTCCCCTGTTTGGTGGAGACGTGGGCGATCTTCATCTCCTCGGGGTCGAGCCCCCTGTACTCGGCGTTGCTGGTGGCGTTGACGAGGACGCTCAAGACCGCCCTCGCCGCCTTCTGGGGATACCTGCCGGCGTCCCAGCCGACCAGGCCGCGCCTGTGGGGTACCTTCTTGTTGTGCCGCTTGAAGGGGACGGGCCTCTTCAGGGCTATAACCTCTTCCAGGTACTCCTTCGCCGTCTCGGTCCGCATCCCCCGGATGGCGTTGCAGATCTCCAGAGCGTGCTTGGGGGAGATGTGATGTTCCGTGCCCATCGCCCTCGCCGTCTTCTCCTTTTTCTCAGGGGTGATGGAATATTTCAGTCGTCCCAAAATTCACACCTCACTTTAACGGCACGAACTTGCTCGATCTGGTGGCGCCTACGCCGGCGCTGCCGTGAGAGACCCGTCCCCTCGTCAGGGAGTACTCACCAAGGTAATGGCCGACCATCTCGGGGATGATCTCGACCCGGTTGAAGGCCTTGCCGTTGTATATCTCGATCGTCTTTCCCACCATCTCGGGAAGGACTATCATGTCCCGAAGATGGGTCCTCACCACGTCCTTCGCCTTTACCTTGGATAGGAGCCTTCGATGGTCCTTGGTCAGGCCCCTCTTCAGCCTTCTGCGCTGTCTTGCTGGAAGAAGCCCCAAGAACTCCTCCTGGCTCAGCTCCTTCAGCTCTTCGACTTTGAGGCCGCGATAGGTGAACTCCTCTTTCCTCTTCGGAAGCCTCGATCCTGATTTCCTCGCCAAAATGATCCCTCTTTAACGCTTTCCGGTCCTTCTGGCAGCTATCGACCCGACTTTACGACCGGGCGGTGCGTTCCTGCTGACGGTCTTGGGCCTTCCTGGATGCTGCCAATTGCCGCCTCCGAAGGGGTGGTCCACCACGTTCATGGCGACCCCCCTGACCCTGGGGTACTTCCCGGCCCTGGACTTCATCTTGTGGTACTTCTTTCCGGCCTTTACGAAGGGCTTGTCGGTCCTACCCCCGCCGGCGACGACCCCTATCGTCGCCATGCACTGGGGGTTGAGCCACTTCATCTCGCCGCTGGGGAGCTGGACGACGGTCTTGCCGACGTCGTGGGCTACCAGGATCCCGTAAACCCCGCTCGACCGTGCGAACTGGCCTCCGGACCTGGGGTTTGATTCGATGTTGCAGATGGGGACCCCCTCGGGGATCTCCGCCAGAGGTAGAGAGTTGCCGGGCTTGATCTCGGCGGAGGCGCCGCAGGCTATCTCCTGGCCTACGTAGACCCCCTCGGGGACGAGGATGTACCTCTCCTCATCATTGTCCAGTAACACTTTGGCCACGGGGGCCGACCGGGCCGGATCGTGGAGTATCTCCTTGACGAGCCCCCGGACGGTCTCGCCGGCGTCCAACTTGACGTGTTTGAGCTCAGCCCTGAACCTGTGGGAGGGAGCCCTGTAGGTCGGGGTTCCTCGACCCCGGTTCTGTTGTATAATTCTCTTCCCCATAACCTCACCTCACAGAAGCCCCAGGGTGGTGGCCAGCTCGTTGGCGCTTCCCTCTCCGGCGAGCTTCACCGACGCCTTCTTGCCGCCCTTGGGGGTGATCATCGTCCTGATCGAGACCACCTCGACGTTGTAGATCTCTTCCAGCTCCCTTTTGATCTCTTTCTTGCTGGCTCTTATGTCCACCAGAAACTCCATGGTGTTGTCGGAGTCGATCATGTTCGTGACCTTCTCCGTGATGAAAGGACTCTTAATGACCATAGGTCTCACCCAGCCATTTCAGAGAGGATTCGGTCCAGACGGTGAGCCTTCCGGCATGGGTTCCTGGGGCCAGAAGCTCCGCGTTCAGCCTATCTACGGTGGTGGTGTCGACCCCCGAGAGGTTCCTGGAGGCTCTGATGAGGCTACAGTCCTTCCCCGCCACTATCAGGAGGCTCTTGGGATGCTTGTACTTCCTCCCTCGCATCTTTCCCCGACCCGCCCGGATCGTTCTGCCGCTCTTCGCCCTCAGGACATCGTCCCAGAGGCCGCAGGATTCGAGGAACTTTCGAACCTCCACCGTCTTCTCGACCGTCTCCAGGTCGTCTTTGGCGACGACGATCGGCTCCCCGGTGAATATGTGGCCGCGGGCCCTCACGAGGTCGCGGTTCGCGGTGGCGGCTATCGCCGACCGGATCGCCTTCTTCCGCTCTTTGGCGTTGACCTTCTCGGTCCTATCAGCCTGGGGCTTGGGGGGGTGGGCTCTCCTCCCGCCCTTCGCCTGGGGGACCCGGGCGGCCCGCCTTCCGTTTACGATCCTCGGAACTCGAGATACACCGCGACCTGTTCCCCAGGAGACGGCAGAGGTCTTCAGCCCCGAGAGGCTCCCGGGACCGTAGGGCTGGAGCCTGTTGGCCTGGGCCGCGAGGACCGCCCTCTTTATGAGGTCTGGCCGGAACTCCTCGTTGAAGACGTCGGGAAGCTCCATCTCGCCGACCTCCTTTCCAGATAGATCGATAACCTTAGCCTTCATCACAACCCCTGCTTTGACTCTTTGCTGACGTATAGGACCTGAGGCGTCTTCGCTTCCGCGTCCTTTGGTCTTACGGCGTTTCTGATCCTGACCAGCCTCTTGCTGGGGCCCGGTACGCTTCCGCTGACTATGGCGTACTCTCCCCGGACGATTCCATATCCTGGAAATCCTCCCTCGGGGGTTATCTCGCCGCCGTCGGATCCGATGGCGAGAATCCTCTTGTTGTACTCCGTCCTCTGGTGGTAGCCCATCTGTCCCATCTGGGGGACGGTCCACCGGACGTGGTGGGGGTGCCAGGGGCCGAGGTTTCCTATGTGGCGGCGTTTGCCGCCCCGGGAGTGTTTCCTCTTCTGCAGTTGGATACCCCAGCGCTTGACAGCCCCCTGAGTCCCCTTCCCCGTGGTGATGGCGGAGACGTCGATGATCGATCCGACGCCAAAGACGCTGGAGATGGGGACCTGGGATCCGATGAGGCTTCTGGCGACATCGAACTGTTCCTGGAGGCTCCCTCCGTTCACCTGGATCTCCATCAGGTCGGGGTTCTTCTTGGGAACCCCTGTAAGAAGCTTGGGGTTTGTATAAGCTATCAAGCGGAGCTCTTCCATATCGTCTATCCGGGACCCGATCTCGTCGAGAGATCCGCCCCTCTTGTTCTTGGGTACTGTTATCGACCGTGCAAGGTACGGGTCCAGCTTCTCTGACCAAGCCTCTCCTGCAGCCCTCAACCCGCCGTTGTGCTTCTCGTATACCCTCAGGGCAGCTATCCCCAGGGGCGGCGTCTCGAGGATGGTGACCGGTACGCTGATCTCCATCCCCCCCGTGAGGCTGTTGGGCTTGTCGTCGATCATTATGAGATGGGTCATGCCGGCCTTGTACCCGGCAAAACCGTCCATTCTGGCTTTCTCCTCGCCAGCGGCCCAGTATCTCGTCCTGGGGACCTGGCTCTTAGCCCGCTTTCGGGGGCTGAAGGCCAGCGAACCTCGCCTTGGTCGGTGTATGGTTGCCATTTAGCCCTCCAGTGAACGCATCAGGTTGACCTGGGAGAGGGTGGCAACTATAGCCTCTTCGAGCCTCACCGTCTCGGTTCCCTGATGCGGTATGGTGTTAATCAACAGACATCCTTCCATCGTTTCGCTGCTCAAGAACGCATCAACGCCGCGTGCGGGCGAGCCGTAGACCAGCTCCAGACCGCGGCTGCGGCCCTGGCGGACCACCTGCGCGAGGAGGTCTGGGGTGGCCGGCCTGCCCGTCCTGGAAGTAACCACGACCTGCTTCTCCGTCGAGCTGACGTGCTCTTCCAGGTTCGGGATGACCTCCGTCTCGTAGCCCCAGTAGTGAGGTATCTCCGATCGGTCTACCGGCTCCGCGGCGAGGGGTTTCAGCGAAAAGACTCTGACGTTCAGGCGCTGCCCCAACCGAAATCGCTTTTCGGTCCTGAGGGGCAATGGGCGCTCAACACCTATTTCCACCCATGCGCCGTCGTCAGATCCCACTTCGTCGACTACTAAACCTACTCTGAACTCGCCGACCTCGAGCGTTGAAACCTTTGAGCTTCTGGGATGATGAGGGGTGCGCAGCGGCGGCAGGATCCCGACGTACCTCAGGGCCCTCTCTCGGGGAAAGAGCCGTTTTCTCAGGTACTGGGGCGTCTCTGCGTACTGCAGGACCCGGGATATGAACCGGGAGTCGTCGAATTCATCGTCGCGATATATGACGATCCGGTCCACCCGAAATACCGCAGCTGCTCTGGCGATCTGTCCCACCTTCAGGGTGCGTATTCTCTCATCCGCCGACTCCATCGTTGTGGAGGACGGTATCAAGATGGACGTCTCGCCGCCACCGATCATCGGATCTTACCCCCAAGATCTATTCCTATTATAAAAAGGTTTGTAGAGGGAAAAGAGGCCTCTTTGCGTCTCCGTCGGTAACCTTCCAAAACCGCCGGATATCCCGGCCGATCCTCGCCTGATATCATGGAACTCCCCGTCTCACCCCCTCCCCCAGGGATGAGCCCCTATATTATATCTCTCGTCCCTCTCCGCCCCCCGTCTCCTGGAGAAGGGTGGGGGAGAGAGGATGGCAGGTGATGGATGAGTGGAGAGAGACGTGGGGACGAGATGGCAGGGGAGATACAGCAGGAGAGATACAGCGGCGTATAGACGGCAGTAGAGAGACGGCAGGAGAGATGAGTGAAGAGATGAGTGAAGAGATATCCGGTCAGCCCGCGGGGTCGGGTCAGCCGACGGGCTTGAAGGTCCGGGGGTCGAGGGTGAGGGCGGTCTCGCAGTAGGAGCAGATGGTGTCGAGGCCCGTATCCGTGAGGACCGCCCTCTCCACCACCTCTTCGGGCGGGAGGTACTGGGTCATCTCCTCGCCGCAGAGGGGGCACTTTATCTTCAGCCATTCGAGGTCGGTTAGGTCCCTTATATTTAGTATCAGCTCGCCGAGGGCGTCGGAGTAGGTCTCCTGGGAGAAGGAGATCGGCTTGAGGTGCCTTATCATGACGGGCATCTCCGCCTCCTTCTCCTGGAGGGGTATCACCATTTGGTCGATCCCGCAGGCAAAGCCGATCTCCTGGTTGACCCTCGGCGATACCACGCCGTCGAGGGTGAGGAGGGCGACGACGCAGTCAGAGTGGCGGATCCCAAATCTCGCCCTCTCCCCCGGCGAGATACCGCGGGCGCGCCGGTAGATGGCGACGAAGCTCTCCAGGCCGACCCGCCATAGAGCTTCCGCCAGATCCAGGGCGAGGGGCTCGTCCTCCTCGCAGTGGCTGATGTAGACTTTTGTGATCATGAGATGCGAACTCCAGGGGGGGATGGGCCCAGGGGGTAATCATGGTTTCCGTCGGTCTCACCCTGAGGTGGGGGGAGATGTCTGATTATATGCTTTCATCGCAGACCTGCCGGAGACCGAAACCCTTTTGGTTTACAAAATCAACATAATCTCAAGCAAATGTAAACCTGAGGCGTTAGACCTATGACCATAGGCGAGCGGATCAAGCAGGCGAGAAAGATAAGGGGCATGAGCCAGCGGGAGCTGGCGGAGCGGGCCGGGGTCAGCGCCCAGGCGATATCCAAGTACGAGCGGGACATAAACGCCCCCAGCTCCGGCGTCCTCCTCCGCCTCTCAAAGGCCCTGGGGGTGGGGGTCGAGTTCTTCGTCAGGCCCAGAGCCGTCGTCGCTATCACCCCCGACTATCGAAGACGGCGGGCTCTCCCCAAAAAGAAGGAGGCGGCAATCATCGCCGGGATCGCCGACTGCCTGGAGAGGTACCTCGAGATCGAGAGGATCCTCCGCCCCGATGAGGGGGGGCTGCGGTTCGAGCATCCCCCCGGCTTTCCACGGTCGGTCTCTTCGATGGAGGAGGTGGAGAGGGCGGCCACCGACCTGCGTCGGGCGTGGGACCTGGGATCAGGCCCCTTAGATAACCTCGTCCACCTCCTGGAGGACCGGGGGATAAAGGTGGGGGTGATCGACCTCGCCGGCGGCAAGGGGTTCGACGCCTGCACCTTCTTTGCCGAGGACGACGGCCGGGCCCCGGTGGTGGTGGCGCGGTCGAATCTGACGGGGGATCGGCAGCGGGGCAAGGGGTTCGACGCCTGCACCTTCTTTGCCGAGGACGACGGCCGGGCCCCGGTGGTGGTGGCGCGGTCGAATCTGACGGGGGATCGGCAGCGGTTCAGCATCGCTCACGAGCTGGGCCACTTTATGATCGAGCCTGGCGGAGGCCTCGACGCCGAGAGGGCTGCAAGCCGCTTCGCCGGAGCCTTCCTCGTCCCGGAGAAGGCGGCCCGCTTCGAGCTGGAGCTGGCGGAGGGGAAGGGGTGGAGGCGAGACCTCAGCGACTTTGAGCTCCTCGCCCTCAAGTTGAAGTACGGCATGAGCATGAAGGCCTGGATCTATCGGGCGAAAGATCTCGGCATAATATCCGAGGAGAAGGCAACTGCCCTCTTCAAGAGGTTCAGGGCGCGAGGTTGGCACAAGAGAGAGCCCGGCGGCGAGATTCCAGAAGAGTGGCCGATGCGCTTTGAGCTTCTCGTAAATCTGGCCCTGGCCGAGGAGGCGATCTCGAAGCGGAGGGCCTCTGAGCTGCTGAACAAGCCGGTGGAGCAGTCTATTGCAGAGGCGGCGGAGGAAGATGGGAGCCGGCTGCCCAAAGAGGACGGGGTACTTCGGCTCGATCAAGATTGATAGACATGATGCTTTCCGAACCTTTCGCGTTCTTCCTTCCCTTTATTCGTGGCCATTCATAGCCGAAGAGCAGAACTGAGGACGGTCTTTGTGGCGGTGTGCAAAGGTTTAAATACTCTCATACCGTCCTAGGTCCCGCGTTAAGCTGATCTGTTTTATGGTTTTTCGCAAAGGACGGTGCAAAGTTTGTACGGCAATAATAGAGGCTCTTTTGGCGGCAGCGGGTTTGGTCCCTCTGCGCCGGTGGAGACTGGAAAGGAATATGACGTTGAGATTGAAGACATATCAAAGCAGGGAGACGGCATAGCCAGGATCGAGGGTTTCGTAATCTTCGTCCCGGAGACCGGGGTCGGCGATAAGGCCACCATAATGGTCGACAAGGTTATGCAGCGGTTCGCTATAGCTCACAAGGTCTGAAATCATCTTCTGCCTTAAGCGTCTTTGGGGTCCTGGGAGGCGAATTTTCCCTTCCCACGGCCTCTATGCTGATGGATGGTCTCTCTCGCCAGAGATATGGTGATCTCTCGGGCGGAGATATCCCGTCTGAACTTCTCGCTCTTTTTCGGTGCGGCCATCGGCACAGCCGAAGATAAATATGATAAATAAAGAATAAAATCCTGAATATTAAGGAGGAAGCGATTTGAATATGATGAGAGAAGATAATAGATCGATATCAGAGGATAGATCGATCTCGGAAGAGACCCTGGAACGGACGCTCAAGGATGCCCTAGAAGGCTATGGAGATCTGGTGGCCATATCGGTCGTCCACAATGTGAGCATGAGAACCCTCAGATCTCGATTGAAGAAGATGCTGGAAGAAGGGGCGCATCAGCCAGACCCCGTCGAGAGATCTAACGAGAAAGTGAACTAAGATGAGCGAAGATATGGCCGGGGGGTTTACCCCCGGTGGGAAGAGCATCGCATCGGAGATAGCCGGGAGGATAAGGTGGACATCCCAGGGATGGCCCGTCCCGGAAGGGCGGGAGGATCACCGGGCGCTACAGAAATGTTACTCATGGCTGGCGTGGCGGGATCTGCCCCTGGCGACGGTCCCTGAGAACAACGACCAGTTCGATCAGTTCGTATCTTCGAACGTATTCTTGGAGATCAGGTTCGACGGCAAAGATCTCAAAAGCCTCGGTTTCGTGACGATAGAGCACGTTGAAGCTGCCGGTCTGAGAACGGATCTCGTCATCGTTCCTGCCGCCTTTGGAGCCGAGAAGATGCTCTCGCGGCTGAAGGCATTGAAGCTCTAAAAGAGGGGAAAGGGTGAGCCGCTGGGCCTCCAGATCCCGATCATCCAGAACCCACCACCACCGATCCCCCAGAAACCTCAGACCCCTTTGGCCCTAGACCTCTTCTGCTCCAGACCTCTTTTCCGCCCTTCACAGAAATGGCAGAGGATCCCTCTTCCTGTAGGCCAGGGCCTGGCAGACGGCGATGAGCTCGCCCCCTTCCGTCGAGACCCGGATCTCGTAGGTTGCGACCCTCTTCGACCTATCGACCTCCCTCGCCTCGGCCCGGAGGGTCTCCCCCTTTGGAGGGCTGCTGACGTAATTTACGGTCATGCTGAGGGCGACGGCGACGGTGCCGTGGGAGTTTGCTGCCACCTCGAAGGCCTCATCGATGAGGGAGAATATCGCCCCCCCGTGGGCCATCCCGAAGATGTTATCCATCTCTTCGGTGAACTTCATCTCCACCAGGGCGCGCCCTTCGCCCACCTCCAACAGCCTTAGGCCCATCTTCCTGGCGAAGGGCTCCTCCTCCACCCTCCCTCTGATCGCCTCAAACTTCTCCCCACCCTTATTCTCACCCTTCTCCTCACCCATAAATCAGCACCATCCTGCCATTGAGATCACCTAGATAACCATTTTTCTCTCTCAACCCCATCATCAGGCGGTCGGCTTTTTAGCTTCAAGGCTCCGTCTTAGTATTATGGGTCCGCAAGAGGAAAGTCGAGATGGAAGGTCCGGGGTCGAGCCCTCCGGCGAAGGAGAGGAGCCCAAGTGGTGGGACAGTGCCGAAGGGCACAGGTTCGCCCTGGAGGTCCTCCAGCTGCGGGCGAGGAGGGATATTCTGAAGCTCGTGGCGGCGGGGGTCGGATCGGTGGAGGAGGTCGCCGGGGTCTTGGGGATCGACGAGAAGCGGGCCGCCTTCCACCTCGCTATGCTGGAGAAGGCCCTCGTCGTCGAAGCCGCATCATGCGGTTACAGGGCGACCCCCACCGGCCTCTTATACCTGGAGAAGGTCGAAGGATCGTCCCCGGAAGGCCTGTAGCAATTTAACCGAAATGCTTAATACTAAGTATGATCGTACTATCCACCGCCGTGCTTACAGCCACCTCCTGAACTCCACCGCAGGGGGATTGTGCCGGCGGCTGGCCCATCTCGACGAGACCGGGGGCTGAAGGTTGAGCGACCTTCGACCCCCTATCGCTCTTGGCATCTGCGGGGGTTCGATCGGCGAAACCGGAAGATAAGCGGCCCGCCAGGCCGGCCATGAGACCGTCACTTCTCCTCCTTTTTCCCCCCGGGATCTAGCCGCGTCTCCCGATCCGGATGGCTACAAATATCCTCTGGATGGCGGTGAGGTTGGAGAGGACGGCGGCGACGACGATCGCCCCCAGAAGCCAGCCGTCGCCGAATAGAAGGGCTCCTATCATCCCGGCGTAGATGAGGATCAGCCTCTCGGCCCTCTCGAGAAGCCCCCCCATCTCCACGGCCAGAGCCTCCTGGTCCTTGACGAGCCCCCGGTGGTCGGCGTAGGCCCGGACGAAGGAGGTCATCACCGCCCCGAAGATGAGGATCGCGATCCAGGCGCCTGCTGGTATGATAAATTCGGCGCCGGGGCCGAGGTAGAAGAGGAGGCCCAGGATCAGGAGGGCCTCAACGTACCTGTCCAGGACCCCGTCGAGGAAGGCCCCCGTCGCGGAGGCTCTACCGGTCGCCCTCGCCACCGACCCGTCGACGATGTCGAAGGCTCCCGATATAAGAAATAGTATGAGCCCGGGGAGGAGCTGGCCTGCCCAGAGGGCGAAGAAGCCACCGAAGGCGACGGCCAGGGCGAGGGCGGTCCAGCCGTTGGGGGATATGCCGAGGCGGGCGAGCCCCGCCAGGAGCCTGTCGACCTTCTTTCCGTCCACCAGACGGGACTTGAGCATCGGGGTCGAAACGGAAGGGAGGTATTAAACCTTTTTTATTCCTTTCCCCGACCTGCCTCGCGCCTCGAGGTTAGCTAGGAACCTCTCGATCCTGTCGATCGCCTCCAGGATCTCCTCCTTGGAGGTGGCATAAGAGCACCGGATGAAACCTTCGCCGCTCTCGCCGAAGGCGTTACCCGGGACCGCCGCCACCCTCTCCTCCTTCAAGAGCTCCTCGGAGAACTCCTCCGAGGAGAGCCCCGTCCCCTGGATGGAGGGGAAGGCGTAGAAGGCCCCCTTCGGCTCGAAGCAGGGAAGGCCGAGCCTCTCCAGCTCCGAGACGAAGAGCCTCCTTCTGCGGTCGTACTCCCGCTTCATCGCCATCACCTCCTCCTCCCCTCGCCTGACCGCCTCCACCGCCGCCACCTGGGCCATGGTGGGGGCGCAGAGCATGGTGTACTGGTGGACCTTGGTCATGGCTCCGATGATGGCGGGGTCGCCGAAGGCGTAGCCTATCCTCCATCCTGTCATGGCCGAGGACTTGGAGAGGCCGTTCAAGAGGACCGTCCTCTCCTGCATCCCCTCCAGCTGGGCGAAGCTCACGTGCTTGCCGTCGTAGGTGAGCTTGTCGTAGACCTCGTCGGATATCACCAGGAGGTCGTTCTCCACCACCAGGTCTGCGATCTCCTCCAGATCCTCCCGGGTCATGACAGCCCCGGTGGGGTTGTTGGGGTAGCTCAAGACCAGGGCCTTCGTCCTCTCGTTTATCTCTCCGGCGAAGTCCTCGGGACGGAGCTTGAACTCCTCGGAGAGCCTCGTCGCCACCGGCCGGGGAACGCCCCCTGCCAGGAGGACGTCGGGGACGTAGGCGACGTAGCAGGGCTGGGGGACGATCACCTCGTCGCCGGAGTTGAGGGTCGCCCTGAAGGCGAGGTCGACTGCCTCCGAGACGCCGGTGGTGATGAGGATCTCGTCTTCGGGGTCGTAGTCGAGGGCCAGGTCCTCCTCCACCGACTCCGCCAGGACCTCCCTCAGCTCAGGAAGCCCCTTGTTTGAGGTGTAGGATGTGTTACCGCCTTCGAGGGAGTAGATGCAGGCCTCCCGGATGTGCCACGGGGTCGGAAAGTCCGGCTCCCCCACCCCCAGGCTGATGACGTCCTCCATCTCCACCACTATATCGAAGAACTTCCTGATACCCGAGGGGGGCATATCCCTCACCGTCGTCGATAGGTGGGCTTCGGGCCGCCAGAGGGCGGGCTTGGCCATCGTAAGTTTCTTATTCTTTTCGCTGATCTGGCCGTCGGTCATGCGGTGACCACCAATCTTTTGGGCTGGGCCCTATCGTAGAGGATTACCCCATGCTCCTTGTAGCTCTTGAGGACGAAGTGGGTGCAGGTCGACTCGACCCCCTTCAGGGTTGCTATCTTCTCGGTGACGAAGAAGGCGACGTCCTTCATCGACTTGCCCCGGACGGTGAAGGATATGTCGTGGTCCCCGGATATCAGCCTCACCGACTGGACCTCGGAGAACCGGGCTATCCTCTCGGCGATGGCGTCGTACCCCTTGTCCCGATGGAGGGAGACCTTCAGCTCCACGATGGCGTAGACGTATCCGTCGTCGATCTTCTCCCAGTTGATCATGGTCATGTACTTCCTTATGACCCCCGACTCCTCCAGGCCCTTGATCTCACCGCTGACCTCCTCCTCGGACCGGCCCAGCAGGGTTGCGATCTCTCCGGGGGTGGCCCTGGCGTTCTCCTCTAAAACCTCCAAGATCTCTTTGGCGAAGTCCCTCATTGATCATCCCGTTCCGATCTGAAAATGATTATAGTTTTCCTTTCTGCGCTATCTTCAGCCCATCATATCCGCCTGGGGGGGTTGGTGGGGGCGTCAGGGCGGAGCCTCTCACCACCAGTCCCTGAGGAGGATCTCGAAGAAGGACTTGTTCCATGGGGATTCTACCCGCAGAGGGGCGGGCTCCTCTGATGCGGTGAGGTTCTCGAAGTCGAAGAATATGCTCTCGCCCCTCATGATGTGGAAGAAGGGCGGTTCCGTCCGGTTCCTATCCGCCGTCTCATTGAAGAGGCCGTCTGCCGCAGACCGGTTCACGACCCCTATCCCCCACCCCGCCAGGAGCGCCTCCAGCTCGTCGAGGTCTCCGGTGAAGTTGAAGGCGAGGGGGTCTGAGGCTGCCGATGCCGTCGCCACCGTCGAGAAGAGCAGGAAGAATAATAGACGCATTCTGTGCCTCCTTGCAGGACCCTGGATTTAAGCCCCGGGCGTGATTCGAACACGCGACCTAGTGATTACAAGTCACTCGCTCTAGCCAGCTGAGCCACCGAGGCCCGCCTACCCCTCCCCCTTCAACATTTAAAGACTTTCCTCTCCTCGTACCTGCTCCAGGAGCCTGCAGCTGGCGCAGACCCCGTTGCTGGAGGGCTCGCCGCATCCGGCGCAGGGGATCGCTTCGTACGATCCGGGGGGCTGGAGGTCGAGGATCCTCTCAAAGCCCCTCATGATGGAGTACTTCGTCCCCGGGTGCTTCGCCTCCAGCCCGTTTAAGAGGTCCTTCACCTCCTGCCTCATCGCCCTGGATATGTAGGGGCAGGCCGCATTCTCGAAGGGGATGCCCCGGAGGATGGCGTACAGCCCCATCTCCTTCTCGGGGACCCGGCGGAGCGGCTTAATCCTCGGGACCATCCCTGGGATCGCCCTCTTCGGCCTGAGCCTGTAGAGCCGGTCGACGTCCCCTTTGATGTAGTTGAGCATCACCGTCTGGGCCTCGTCGTCGAGGTTGTGGCCGGTGGCTAAGGCGTCGGCCCCGAGATCTCGGGCGGTTCGGTTGAGGAGCCCCTTCCTGAGGACGCCGCAGAAGCTGCAGGGCCCCTGGGGATGGCCCCCAGAGGCGAGACCGTCGGTGGTGACCCCGTACTCGTCCCGGAGGCTGACGACGAGATGCTCAACCCCGAGGCTCCGGGCCACAGCCGAAGCCGCCGCCAGGGTCCTGGGCCTATACCCATCGATCCCCTCGTCGATGGATACCGCCAGAAGCTCCACGTCCTCCCGGTGACCGAAGAGGTGGTGGAGGATGACGAGGAGGGAGGAGCTGTCTTTGCCGCCGGACGCTGCCACCGCCACCCTGCAGGGTCCCCCGAAGATCCTGTAGCTCCGCAGGACCTCCCTCGCCTTCCGGTGGACGTCCTCCTGGAAGTGGCGGGTGCAGAGGTGGCTCCCTGAGTACTTCTGGAATATCACTGCCTTCCCCGGGCACCTGTCGCAGACGATCATGCAACCGATACCGCGATCTGACGGTATAAATAACGTATCCCGTCCCGAAGGACCCGCCCCACCCCCGCCGGCCCCATCCCCGAAATCCGGCTTTATTCTGCGATCGCTGGATCTGTTCTGTCACCGCCGGATCTTGTACCTCGTTATGGCCGCCACCCCACCCAGGGCCGATAGCCTCTTTCCAGGCTCGAACTCCGAGCTGAAGATGACGACCCTTCCCCGGGCGTTGGAGACGGACCTCATCAGCTCGTCCATCTCGGGGCTTCGGACGAGATCGTCGCTGATCATCAGCGTCTCCACCGATCCGAGGGATGCCGCCTCTCTCACCTCGGAGGGGCCGTAGGCTGCCCGGCCGTCGGTGGCGATCTCCCGGAGGAGCTCCTCCATCAGGGTCGTCTCGAGGCCGAGCCTGCTCTCCTCCAGGATCTTGTCGATCGTCCCCCGGCGGAGGACCTCCTGAAACCCCGATACCCCCATGGCGGTGGCGTCGCAGAGGGCGATCCTCTCCGCCAGTTCTGGGTGGGAGGAGTCTATCCTCTTCTTGAGGTCCTCTTTGATGAACCCCGGCCCCGCCAGGATCACCTTCGCCCCTTCCGATGCCACCCTGGAGAGCTCCTTTGCCGCCTCCTCCAAAAAATCCGATCTGCTCTCCCCGCCCTTGCCGCCCATCCCTTTTCCGCCCCCCGCCTTGATCTCCGAGGCGGTCTCTACACCGAACTGGCGCAAGACCCCTATCGCCGCCTCCCCCTCCTCGATGAGGGCGATCACCACCTTAGGCCGTCTCGCCTCGGCTACCGCCTCCTGGATCCGAGCGAGGTCGTGGTCCCTCCAGACCTTTATGACGGAGACGTCGGTCCCCGGCTCCAGGTTGAGGGTGTGGTAGGATCCGGCGTCCTGGCCGACCTCGATCACCCCATGGACCCGCAGCCAGCTGGAGGAGGTGGCAAACTCCACCGACTCCGCCCTGATGCCGAGGCGCACAGCCCTCCTCTCCAGCTTTTCAGGCCGGAGCTTGTCGGTGGAGGCGGGGGCCTTCCGGTGGGTGAGGGCGAAGACGAGGTCTTTCGGGGCGATCAGGTGCTTTAGGTGCCAGAGGTCGTCTATCGACTCGGGGACGAGGGAGACCTCCCCCTCCTGGCCGCGGAGGCTCTTTTTGAGAACGCGCATGAGGTACTCCTCTGATCAAAAGGCTTAAATGGATTGCCCGAAAAGGCTGGGTTCGAGCCGCCATAACTCAGTTGGTAGAGTGTCTGGCTGTTAACCAGATCGTCACAGGTTCGAGCCCTGTTGGCGGCGTCAGAATCAAACGTTTCTTGGGCCTGTAGCTTAGTCCGGTTAGAGCGCTCGGCTCATAACCGAGTGGTCGCCGGTTCAAATCCGGCCAGGCCCATTATCCAAAGGTCAGGGGCTTTGGGCCTTGTCCGCCTTCGTCCTGGCGGCGAGCTGCCAGGAGGATATCTTGTTTATTTTGAGGCCGGTCTTCTCCGCCAGGTCATCGGCCTGGGCTGCCGCGAGGTCGAGGGCGGTCTTAACCCCGGCGGCGGCGAGCTTCTCCAGGGTCTTGGGTCCGATCCCAGGTATATCGGCGAGGGCGTCGACCTGGGCCTTCTCTCTCGCCTCCTCCGCCTTCTTCGCCTGCCACTGGTCGAAGTTGCATTTGGGGCATCCCAGGTCCCAGGGGCGTTTCCCCTTGTTTATTATCCTGATGTGGTACATCCCGTGGTCGGTGCAGACCTTGTCGGTGACGACGATCATCCCGAACTTCGGCAGGGGTAGGGTGTGGGTGCAGTTGGGGTAGCCGGCGCATCCTATGAACCTGCTCCCCCGCCTCCCCCTCCGGATGATCAGCTCATTTTTGCAGTCGGGGCAGTTGCCGACGATCTTGTCGGTCCGAAGCCCCTCCCGGAGGGTCGTCTCGATCTCCTCCTGGTGGCGGAGGAGGTCGTCGAAGACGGCGTCGAGCATCGACCTCGACTCATCGACGACCTCGCCCTCCCTGATCTTCCGCTCGGCGATCTTCGTCATCCCCTCCTCGAGGGTCCTGGTCATCTCCGGCTTTGTGATGGTGGGAGAGTGGCGTTCTAGAGCCTCGATGACGGCGTAGGCGGTGTTCGTCGGCTTCATGGGGTTGCCCTGGACGTAGGCCCGGGCGTAGAGCTTGCTTATGATCTCGTGTCTCGTCGACTTCGTCCCGAGCCCCAGCTCGTCCATCAGCTTGACGAGCCTCCCCTGGCCGTACCTGGAGGGGGGCTGGGTCTCCTTCTCCGCCAGGTCTTTTCCGAGGACCTGGAGCTTCTCCCCCTCGGTGAGGGGGGGTAGGATCTCCTCCGCCGCCTTGCTGTAGGGGTAGCATCCCCTCCAGCCCGCCTCGATCTGGCGGGCGCCCAGGGCCTTGAAGGGCTCGCCATGGATGTCTAGTTTGACGTTCATGGTAATCCAGCGGGAGGGCTCCGATAGGGTCGCAAGGAACCGTCTGACGACGAGCTCGTATATCTTCCACTGGTCGGGCTTCATATCCTTCTTCGTCGCCGGGGCCGTCGGGTAGATGGGGGGGTGGTCCGTCGAGATCCTCTTGCCCCGGGTGGGGACCATGGGTCCTTTCAGGACCTGCTCCGCATCCTCCCGGAAGGGGCCCTTCTTCAGGGCGGCGACGAGGGCGCGAAGGTCGATGGTCGCCGGGTAGACGGTGTTCTCGGTCCTGGGGTAGCTTATGAACCCGCTGGTATAGAGCCACTCTGCTATCCTCATGGCGTTGGATGCGGAGAATCCGATGCCGCTGGCGGCGCTGATGAAGGCGGTGGTGTCGAAGGGGGCGGGGGGCCTGTCGGTCCTCGTCTTCTCCTTTATCGAGAGGACGGTCGCCTCTTCCCCGAGGCCTTCGAATATCGACCTCGCCAGGTCGCCGTCCCAGATCCTCCCCTTCTCGTGCTTGACTGTTAGTTCCTTCTCGAGTTCGGCGCTGATCTCCCAGTAGGGCTGGGGCTTGAAGGCCTGGATCTCCTTCTCCCGGTCTACGATGAGGGCGAGGGTCGGAGACTGGACACGCCCCACCGAGAGGAAGCCCTTCCCGAGCCTCCCTGCGGTGATGGATATGAACCGGGTGAGGGCGGCGCCCCATATCAGGTCCACCACCTGCCTCGCCTCTCCGGAGGAGGCGAGGGCGTAGTCCACCTCACCGGGGGATTTGAAGGCGTCGAGGATCTCGCCTTTGGTTATGGCGCTGAACCTCACCCTGTCGGCCTTTATCCTGGGGTTGGCCTCCTCGGCTATCCTGAGGGCCTCGACGCCGATCAGCTCCCCCTCCCGGTCGTAGTCGGTGGCGATGGTGATCCGGTCCGCCTCCCTTCCCAGGTCGTTGAGGGTGGAGACCATCTTGGCCTGGGTCGGCTTCGTCACCACCTCGGCGTGGATCAGGTCCCGGTAGTCGACCTTCTGCCAGTTGTTGTACCCCGGGGGGTAGTCGACCCCGACGATGTGGCCTGAGAGCCCCATCACCACCTTGTCGTCGAAGTGGAATGTTTCGATCCCGTGAACTCTTTTGACCTTTGGCTTCGTCCCCGCTAGGATCTGGGCTATCCGCTTGGCAACGTTGTGCTTTTCGGCAATGATGAGATGCATCCGTTCTCCGCCAGTTTTGGATATGATATAAGTATCTATCGCAGAACCCTGCACTCGGCCGTTCTATCGAATGACCTTCCGCTTGCCTCCGATCTTGGGGGTGGGATGGCTACGACGATGCCGATTTATCAGTCCGGGTCCACCTTCATCGTGGATGGGACCATCCCCCAGATCAAAACCGTCCTGGAGGCCTCGTCACCGTCGCGACCCCTCATCAACCCTCTGTTGAGAGTTTATGCTCTCAATGTGTAAACGGTTGCAGACCGTCAGGCCTCTGTAACACAATCATCCAAACCCAGGGACAATTATCTAAAAATTTGACTGATATCCGCCCATCCCAGGGGTGCACGAGGATAAGATATATCGGTCCAATCCAGCCCAAAAAAGGACCGATATCCTCAAATAGGATGCATTATTCCAGGCCAGGTCGATATTATTCATGCAATATGCATACAAAATTTCTATTTTAGCATATATTCACATTTTGAGCAATATTTTAACACATTCGAATAAATGTATTGTCATGAAATAGGACGCGCAAAAACTTTAAGTAGCGATATGACCATGAAGTGTCAGGCGGGAGACTGTAGCGGAGAGGAAAAGTCGCCGGGTATGATGATCGAAGAGAACCTCATCTTACCGTTCGCTCCGGCGATCCCTATTCGGAACGTTTTCTGCTAAAAGGTAAAAGGAGGATAAAGAACGTGTCTGACAAAGTAGACCTCTATAGTGACCGTGGCGTTCTTTTAAAGAGTGACGTTGACCTGAGCGCCGTCAGCCCACTCAAGAACGCGGCGATGAAGAAGCTGATCAACCTGACCAAGCGGACGGTGGCCGTCAACCTGGCAGGTGTTGAGAACGCTCTTAAGACCGGTAAGGTAGGTGGCCAGGGCAGGCAGCTCAAGGGACGCGAGCTGAATTACGACGTCGTCGCCAACGCCGACGCCCTCGCCGCCGAGATCAAGAATCTCCTGCAGGTCGAATCCGGAGACGACACCAACGTCCAGGTTCTGGGCGGAGGAAAGCAGCTCCTCGTCCAGATCCCCACCGCCAGGGTCGACGCAGCCGCTGAGTTCGTCGTCGGAATGACGGCCGCCGCTGCCGCCACCACCGAGGCGCTAGTCACCCAGTTCAAGGCCGGTATGGTCGACGCCCCCATGGTCCACGCCGCCGTTTGGGGCCAGTACCCGCAGACCGTCCCCATGGCGGGCGGAAACATCGCCTCTGTCCTGAACATCCCCCAGAACGATGAAGGTCTCGGCTTCGCTCTGAGGAACATCATGGCAAACCACATCGCAGCCATCACCAAGAAGAACGCCATGAACGCTGCTGCTCTATCTGCCATCTACGAGCAGATCGGAAACTTCGAGATGGGCAACGCCATAGGCATCTTCGAGAGGTACCAGATGCTCGGCCTCGCCTACCAGGGACTCAACGCCAACAACATGGTCTACGACCTGGTGAAGGCCAACGGCAAGACGGGAACCATCGGGAGCGTCGTTCACAGCGTCGTCGAGAGGGCCATCGAGGACAAGGTCATCAAGGCCGGCGAGAAGCTCCCCTCCGGGTACGTGATGTACGAGGCGAACGACGTCCCCATGTGGAACGCCTACTGTGCCGCAGGCACTCTAGCCGCCACCATGGTCAACTGCGGCGCCCTCCGAGGCGCTCAGGCCGTCTCTTCAACCCTGCTGTACTTCAACGACGTCATGGAGAAAGAGACCGCTCTGCCAGGGTGCGACTGGGGGAAGGTCCAGGGAACCGCAGTCGGTTTCTCCTTCTTCAGCCACTCCATCTACGGCGGCGGCGGCCCCGGAGTCTTCAACGGCAACCACGTCGTGACGAGGCACTCCCGAGGGTTCGCGATCCCCTGCGTATCCGCAGCGGTCGCCCTGGATGCGGGCACCCAGATGTTCACCCCGGAGATGACCTCTGGACTGGTGGGCACAGTATACGGCGAGATCAAGGAGTTCCGCGAGCCTATCGTAGCAGTTGCGGAGGCTGTATAGATAGGTTGAGTATGCATGGTCACTAAATCAGACACGGAAACCGTCCAGATAGAGATCTTCCCTCGAAGGTTTCTCAACCCGGATACCGCCCAGCGCCTCCTCGACGAGATATATCGGTCGGGGGGCGTCCTCCGGATCATGATCCAGGGGCCTAACCTTCCCAGGGCGGTCCCCTACGGCCCGGGCAAGGGCCTCCCCATAGAGGAGCATAAGAATATGCTCCTGGAGCTGGGGGACCAGGCGATCGAGCTGAGGGTGAAGGTGGGGAGGATCGGGTTGGAGCTGGAGAGCGAAGAGGATATTGAGGGCGTCAGAGCAGCGTGTGAGCGAACGCTCCCCTTCTCCTTCGATATCAAGAAGAGGCAGCTCTTCCACACCAAGCCCACCGTCTCGGACTACGCCAAGTACGGCAGCGAGGTGGAGGATAAGAGGATCCTCGGGATGGTCGATCCGAAGGCCAAAAAGGAGAGGAACTTGGCCATGCTGTCTGATAGCAGAGGTGACTCGTAGCATTTTCATAAGGAGGTTTAAGAATATGGCATACAAACCCCAATATTACCCCGGTACGACGTCTGTTGGAAAGAACAGGCGCAAGCACATGTCCGGCGATCTGGAGAAGCTCAGAGACATCTCCGACGCCGACGTCGTTACCGTGATGGGCCACAGGGCTCCCGGAGCAGACTACCCCAGCACCCACCCGCCCCTGAAAGAGATGGGAGAGCCCGACTGCCCCATAAGGCAGCTCGTGGAGCCGACCCCCGGCGCCGCCGCCGGAGACCGTATCAGGTACTCCCAGTTCGCCGACTCCATGTACAACGCCCCCTCTGTCCCCTACTGGAGGAGCTACTGGGGAGCTATCAACTGCCGAGGCGCAGACCCAGGAACCCTATCCGGAAGACAGATCATCGAGGCTCGAGAGAGAGACATAGAGCAGTACACCAAGGTCCAGATGGACTCCGAGATGACCGATGTTTCTCTCTCATCCATGAGGGGCTGTACAGTCCACGGCCACTCCCTGCGGCTCGCCGAAGACGGCACCATGTTCGACATGCTGGCCAGAACCGAGATGGGCTCTGACGGAAAGGTATCCTACGTCAAGGACCAGGTCGGCATCCCCCTGGACAAGAAGGTCAACGTCGGAAAGCCGATGAGCGAGGCAGAGGTAGCCAAGAGGACCACCATCTTCAGGCACGACAACGTCGCCTTTGGTGGTGCCCAGGGCGCCAGAAAGTTCGATGAGGGTCTGATCGCTCTCCATCACATGTGGGAGCGGAGAAGCAGGTGGGGCTTCAGGCCAGAGTAAATGGTGGTGATTAAAGATGGGAAAGATTCACACTAAGAAGCTTTTCGTAAAGGCTCTCAACAAAAAGTTCGGCAAGGACTTCGACCTTTCTGGCAAGACGGCAGCTTACGAGAGGAAGGGGCCGACCCAGAACATCCGTAAAGTCGAGTTCATGGAGGCTGCAAAGAAGATAGCCGGAAAGAGGGGCATATCCGGATACAATCCGTACGTCCACTGCGGTGGCGTCCCCCTCGGCCAGAGGCAGCTCGTCCCCTACAAGCTCTCTACGACGGAGTACGTGGTTGAGGGCGACGACCTCCACTTCGTCAACAACCCCGCCATGCAGCAGATGTGGGACGACATCCGAAGGACGATCGTCGTCGGTCTGGACATGGCCCACGAGGTGCTGGAGAAGCGTCTGGGCAAAGAGGTCACCCCCGAGACGATCAACAACTACCTGGAGATCCTCAACCACGCCATGCCCGGCGCGGCCGTCGTCCAGGAGCACATGGTGGAGACTCACCCTGCCTTAGTCGACGACTGTAACGTCAGGATCTTCACCGGTGACGACGACCTGGCCGACGAGATCGACGACCAGTACGTCATCGACATCAACAAGCTCTTCCCCGCGGACCAGGCCGAGCAGATCAAGGCGGCCATGGGCAAGACGACCTGGCAGGCTATCCACATCCCGACGGTCGTCTCCAGAACCTGCGACGGCGGTACCACCTCCAGGTGGAGCGCCATGCAGCTCTCCATGACCTTCATCGACGCCTACAACATGTGCGCCGGTGAGGCAGCCGTCGCGGACCTAGCCTTCGCCGCGAAGCACGCCGCCGTCATCCAGATGGCCGACATGCTCCCCGCGAGGAGGGCAAGAGGCCCCAACGAGCCCGGTGGACTCTCCTTCGGCTTCTTGGCCGACATGGTCCAGACCTCCAGGACGAAGGCCTTCGACCCGACCCAGGTATCCCTGAACGTCGTCGCCGCAGGAGCGATGCTCTACGATCAGATCTGGCTCGGAAGCTATATGTCCGGCGGTGTCGGGTTCACCCAGTACGCCACGGCGGCCTACACCAACGACGTCCTGGACGACTTCTGCTACTACGGCGTCGATTATGCCGTGGACAAGTACGGCGACATGTGCGCAGCCCCCGTAGACCTGGCGACCGCCAAGGACATCGCCACCGAGGCGACCCTCTACGGCATAGAGCAGTACGAGGCGTTCCCGACGGTCCTGGAGGACCACTTCGGCGGTTCTCAGAGGGCTTCCGTCCTGGCCGCAGCATCCGGCATATCCTCTGCCGTAGCCACCGGCAACAGCCAGATCGGCCTTGCAGGCTGGTACTGCAGCATGCTCGTCCACAAGGACGCCTGGGGGAGACTCGGCTTCTTCGGATACGACCTGCAGGACCAGTGCGGTCCGACCAACGTCTTCAGCTACCAGGGCGACGAGGGGTCCCCCACCGAGCTGAGGGGCGCCAACTATCCGAACTACGCCATGAACGTCGGCCACCAGGGCGAGTATGCAGGCATCTCCTCCGCGGCCCACGCCGCCAGGCAGGACGCCTACGCGTGCAACCCCCTGATAAAGGTCTGCTTCGCCAACCCCGCCCTGCCCTTCACCTGGGACGACATCCGCAAGGGATTCGGCATGGGTGGAGCGAGGGAGTTCCGCGCAGCCGGCGAGAGATCCCTGGTCATGCCAGCACTGTAGGCGCAAGACGCCTACAACCCCTTTTTTTCTTTTTTCCCCCTGCCGCTATCGTGATATTGGGGTCTCCTTTTCCACCGTCATACCGCGAGCATTCGAGTGGCTCCAGCCATCTGAAACTAAATATCACATGTCGCCAGAAAGTCCGGGCCTTTAAGAAGCCCTGGACGAAGAAAAGGGATGGTGTGAGAGGATGGAGGAGATGATCTGGTCCTCAGACCCCCAGGCCGTTGATCTCCTCGATCAGCTCGGCGAAGGCCTCCACCTCCACCTCGATCACCTCCTCGGGGGTCATGCTGATGGACATCTCGCCGTCGACGGTGAGCCGGTCGGGCCCCCGCCGGACGAGCCTTGAGACGCCGTCCCTCGATAGGACCTTTCGGATCTCCGGGTCGAAGGCCATCGTCCTTCCGGGGAGGATCACCGTCTCCTGGACCTTCGATAGGTCGAGGGCGAGGAGGTCCTGGATCGTTATGAGGCAGCCTATATCCTTATCGACGGCGACGACGTTGACCAGATCGCCCAATTCGGCGAAGATCGCCGATAGGAGGGGTCCGGCGACGGAGCTGGTGATGACCGTCGCCCTCTTCCTGAGGAGGGGTAGCCTCCGGATGGCGTCCTTATGGTGGGCGAGGGCGAAGGGGGATTTCGTCACCGGGTCCCAGAGGGGGGTCCCCGCCACCCTGAAGGGGTACTTCTCGTTAGTCTCTGTCACTATATCCCGGAACTCCTCTATGGTGTGGGGGACGACGCCCGGAATGATAGGCTCGTTTCCGAGGATCAGACCCTGCTCTCTCTTATTCGCAAACCTCATCAGGATCAGGTTCTTGACCCCCATCTCTTCCAGGTCCCGACAGGTCCGGTCCAGTTCCGGGCCGTCGTTAACCCCCGGCACAAGGACGCAGGCGGCGTAGACGTCGCACCCTTCGGCGAATCTCCGCAAATTAGAGAGGGCAGCCTCGGGGTTTCTGTCGTTCATATGCCTCCTTCGAAGCTCGGGGTCGGTGGAGAAGACGGTGAAGGAGACCTCCCTCACCCCCGCCTCCATGAGGGCGTCGGCCTCGTCCCCCCGGAGAAATCCCTTCCCGCTGGTGTAGCCGAGGTGGATGGGGACGCCACCCTGCCCCACCATCCGGGCGAGGTCCAGGAGGCGGGGGTAGCAGCTGACGTCGCCGCCGCCGCTGATCGTCACCTTATCCGGCCTCCTCCCGAAGGCCGCCCCCGCCACCTCCACCGCCACCGTCTCCAGGGGCTTGAAGCCGGGGTACGCCTCGGCGATCGCCCGGGAGCAGTAGTCGCATCCTTTGGCAAAGGGAAGGCACCTCTTGCATCCGAAGGGACGAAGCCCCTCGGTCTTCACCCCCTTGAAGTAGCAGTAGCTGCAAAAGCCCTTACAGTCGATACCGGGCCTTCCGCCGACGTCCGCCAGAATCTCCATCAGCAAACTCTCCGGATGGGGGGTCGTCTCCGGGGGGTAAAACCTTTGCGGGATGGACGGGGGGGGATGGGGCGGAGGAGAATCGACATATCCAGGATACGCATCTGTGCCGAAAGATCGGAGATCTCATCTTCGATCCCCTCTTCCCCCCCATCAACTCTCGATGATAGAGGCCCTTGAGCGAAGATCTCAAGATGCTTCGGCCATGGTATCTTAACGATCGAAAAACTTGATAAAAGGGATATTGGGTCAGTGCCTCCGGGTTTCAGCTCACCTTCGCCCTGATCTCGACGATGGCGGTCTTGGTCTCGGCGATCTCTCCTTCTATCTTCGTGAATCGCCTCTCCATATGATCCTGAAAGTCAGATCTCATGCCTCGGATCTCTAGAATCGTTTCGTCCTGTCTCTCGATCATTCGGTCCTGCTTTTCGAGCATCTTCTTTGGCTATTCGCTATTCCGTATGGGTAACTTCAGGATAGCGATAAGCGGACTCCATCATGGGGATACCTGCCGTGAATCCCGTTACTGAGTCATCAGGTAACGATACATCTCATGATCGTCCCTATTCCCAGCAGTCATGAAGTTATAGGGGCCAAGGTAGAGGATTGGTGATCCCTTAAATCCACCGACACAAAACAGCGAGGAGCCATAAGATATACGTGGGTAGCATAACCGAGCACGGCTCAGGACATTTTAGTCGGACTCTCGCAGAAGTCGCTCACGTCGTTGCCAGAACAAAAGGTAGGTGGAGGCCCAAGGGTTTCTTCCCCAGGATAAAGGCGAAAAAGGGAACGAACAACCGTTGCCCTCGCAAGAAAGATGCTATGCGTACCGCATCATCTCCTCGAGGTGCAGGAGATGTATCAAGAGGAGGAAAAGGACGGAGATGCTGGGGTAGAAGATCTTGGTATTGCAAGGCAGAAGATCTCTCTGGACGATATGATTCGATACGTGACAAAGGCGTAGTATGAGGTGCGAAAGATAGCACCGGGGGCTGGAGGATAGCAGCCCATGTTATCGATTTAATAGGGTTTTACACGGGAAGCGTCTAGGCGAGCGCCCCGGGGATACCGGATCCGAGGAGGTCATCTCCAGGATCGAGGATGGCCTGCGAGCCGGAAGTAGCGTATTTATATCAAGGGCGTGATGTATAAACCGGAAGCTGCAGATGGTTGTATAGATATTAAAGAGGTTTGATATAAATGAGCAACAGGGTTCTAGTTGCAACCGACGGCTCCGCCGCCTCCATGGCCGCGGTGAAGAAGGGGATAGACCTGGCCAAGGCTACCGGCGCGGAGGTCTTCGCAGTTTACGTAGTGGACGAGGTGGCGGTAGAAAACGCCGTGAGGGTCTTTGGAGCAGAGAGGAAGGAGCTGGAAGCGAAGCTTCTGGCCACCGGAGAGAAGGCGATGGTGGAGATCAAGAAGATGGCCGATGAGGCAGGCGTGGCCGTCGAGACGGCCATCACATCCGGGGTGCCGGCAAACTCCATCATCGAGTTCGCCAAAGCCAAGGGCGTCGATATGATCGTCATGGGGGGGCACGGTCAGGGAGGGGTGACCAAGTTCATCATCGGAAGCGTAGTCAAGAACGTCCTATACAGGGCGACCTGCCCCGTCCTGGTAGTCAGATGACGAAGGGTGAGAGGAGGGCCACCCGCCCTCCTCGGTGATGCCTTAACCCTCCTCCAACTCCTCCCCCGAAGCCCTGGAGGACGGGGCTTTGGAGTTGGAGACCTGCGGAACCATCCGTCCATTTCTCGCCGATGTCTCGACCTGGATCTTGATCGCGAACTGGATATCGATATAGATATCGATATAGATATCTACCCCGATCTCTCCGGGGATATCGAGATACGGCAGGAGGGACGCCCGGCATAGAGGCATCGGCTATCTCCTCTCGATCTGCAGATCTCTGAGGATCTCGTCAAGCCTCCTGTCGACGATGGCGTCGATCTCAGCCTCCACGTCCCGGTCCAAGACAGCCTCGTGGATCGCCGTCCCGACGATGACGCCCTTGAGAAATTCTCGCCGGCATCCGCCCTCGACGGAGTTGAGGACCCGTAAGAGATACCTCCTGAGGGTCGTTCCGGGGATGCTCCTGTAGGCTGCCAGCTCGTATGTAACCTGGAGGACCTCGTCATCCTCAAACCCCGCCGCCCTCAGAAAGGTCTCCAGATCGTAGAGATCGTCCTCTTCCATTAGCCACCTCCTTCTCCTCCAGCCCGAAATCCTGTGGACGCCGATCTCCCCTGGAGGGTATTTATTTTGCGGGGCTTGGGGGAGCATCTCCTCAAAGAGAAACTGGCGTAACGGATAGGCTTTAATAATCTGGTAGATACTATTATAGTGGGGTGTTGGACATTAAGACCAAAGCTGCACTTTCCATCTTGGCTTTTGGGCTCCTCTGCGCCGTGGCCGTCGCCCATCCTCTGGGTGGAGGAGGAGAACCGAATCCGTCGATGAAGTATTCCCACTGGAAGAAGCCCTCCCAGGACTTTCTCAACCCTTGGAACTACGAATCGTTCTACAGCCGGGTTGAGTGGCCCTGGGGTATCGGCCATCAAAGGCCTGCGGTATGGCAGCCAGCCCGCCACTATACTTCTGCCCCATGGTATACATACCACTGGCCTGCGGGCTACTATTACGCCTACTACGACTATCTCCCGTACTACAAGTACCCGCCTCTCTACAAGTACGAGATCAAAAGGTTCGATGTAAGGAAGCATAAATGCTTCGTATGCTGAAGATTTCCAGGACGAGAGATGAGGGATAGGGGACCGGATCCATCAGCCGGCGACCTCCGTCCCGCCCTTTTTTGATCCCTAGACAGGAAGGAAAGAGACCCCGTCCCCCGCATCGCCCCCGCCGGAGGATATAGGCTTCAGGTCTTAACTAGCCCGATCGTCGGCCAGAAGATCGGTCCGCGCCATACCGTCACCTTCACCGAATCCTAAAACCTCTGCCCCATCTCGGCCGGTCGGCGGGGGGGGATGCCGCCTCCCAGGGGCGGAGGGATCTTCCGGCCCTTTCTCTCCGCCGGTTCGAGGGATAGGGGGACGGCCGCCGAAGTTTCACGCCCTTGGACCCAAGCAAAAGCGTGGGGCGGGTGCCTCCAGAAGACTTCCGGAGCCAGGCGATCCTTAAGAAAAGGGTTTACGATCCGCAAACAAATTGTTGATGATCCTTAAACAGATTCCGACATCCATTACCCCTTATACTCCCCGCCCACCAGCTCCCGGATCCTCTCCGCCGTCTTCGGCCCCACCAGAGGGACCGTCTCCAGCTCCTCCGCCGACGAAGGAGCGCAGGAGGTTCTTCGCCACCGCATTTCCGACGACGTGTATCGAGGAGACGAGGCGCTCCTGCTGCTCCTTCAGCGTCCTGTGGGTCTTCTTGCCGTGGGCGGGGGGGGGCGCCCCCGGCCTGCTCCTCGCGCCTGGCTATCGCCGCGATCACCGAGACGGTCTCCTCCATGTCGGCCGTCGGGATTATGGAGAAGGCTAGGCCTTTCCCTCCGACCAGATTTCACGCCTTCGGTCACCGCCGACGGATGGGACCGGAGCAGCCTAAGGCACCCTGGAGCCAGACGGTCCTCATCACGCTCGTTTACGAATCGTAAACATAATGTTTATGATATGTAAACAAAACGTTTATGTATCGTAAACACTATCTAATAGCGATGCTCTCAGAACTCCTCAGCTCCGAGGAGCGGATCCGCCTCCTCCGATACGTCCTCACCACCTCCCCCGTCACCGTCACCGGGGCCGCCCGAGGGGCTGGCGTCAACAAAGGCCTCGCCTCCAGGTACCTCGCCCTCCTTGTCGAAGAGGGCTACCTGGAGAGGGTGGGAAGGGACTTCTGCACCGTCGACGGCCCCAAAACTCGATCCTTGAACACGTTTTTGAATATTGAGGCCCTGGAGAAGCTGGTCGATCTGCCGGATTGGGCGATCGGCATCGGCCTCTACGGAAGCTGGTCTACGGGGACGAACACCTCCGAGAGCGACCTGGACCTCTGGCTCCTGGTGGATGAGATCGGACCTGAGACGGATCTTGAGGTCGCCAGGCTGGATCGAGATCTGAGCGGGGCCATCGGCTGCGAAGTAACGATCCAGGTCTTAACAAGGGATAAGCTCGCGGCGCTTCGGGAAGAAGATCTCCCGTTTTATATCCGTCGTTTCGCACTAACGGTCTAATCTCCAAACATTTCCCCTCATAATTAATAGCAAAGATTTATTAAATATCCCGTTATATCCCGTTTTTTAGGGGTAGCAATTATGGAGATAAGGACTCTTCCACTAGATCATCTAGGTTTAGTTTCAGGTGTATTCGACCAGTTAGACATCGCTGATCTGATCGATGATAGGCTTCCTAAGAAGAGAAAGCACAACCTTGGGCATTCAGTGCTCATTAAGTCTATGATATTGAACGGG